>JBGUDT010000005.1:0-84915 GCA_041821665.1 Anaerolineales bacterium | reverse complement strand
GAAAGATAAATCCAACTTTTTCTGCTCGAAAGGTATCCTTATCTTTGATTTCGACTACATTTTCGCCATCCACGATCACTGTTCCTGATGTGGGTTTATCCAGCGCCCCAATGACGTTAAGAAGCGTACTCTTTCCGCTTCCGCTTGGTCCCATGACAGTCACAAGTTCGCCACGCATGACCTGCATATTCACACCATCAAGCGCACGGATCTCCTCACCATCACCGTAAACCCTAGTGAGATCGTGGATTTCGATCAACGCATCTGTTTTTTCGCCCATTTCAACACCTTCCGGTAATCCAAACCCCAGCAAAAAATCGACATCAGCCAAGGGTGAAGTAATTACTGATCAATTTCAATGTCCACGAAGGCCGTCATTCCCCAGCGCACCTCTTCCGGAATCTCATCCAGCTGGACGATGACCTTAAAATTCACGCCTGCACCTTCAGTAGATTTTGGTGCGATAAAAACTACGGTCCCATCTATAAGGAGTTCAGGGAGCGCATCGAAGGTGACGATAGCACGATCACCCACATGCACATGTGAAGCATCGATTTCGCTCAGATCCGTCGTCTCAACCTGCAAGTTTTCAAGGTCGGCAACTAGAAGGATCGGTTGTCCTGGGGCAATCCACTCGTTGCTGTTGGGGAAAATGTCGCTCACGGTTCCATCGTATGGCGCATCCATGATGAGATTTGCGAGTGCTGCTTCTGCAGCCTCAAGGCTTGATTTCGCCACAGCCAGGCGGGCTTCGGCAAGCTCCAATGCTTTGGGATCGGGTCCACCCTGTATACGGTCCCAATCGTTCTGTGCGACGACCAGTCTTGCCTGTGAGACTGCCAGGTCAGAGTCGAGCAGCGCTTGGTCGATTTCATCCGGATAGCCGGTGTACCAGTTGTAGCTGCGTAGGGCGGCATCGTACCTTTGTGTTGCAGCCGCATACGATTTATAGGCTGAGGCCTTACCAACATCTTCACTCCGACTTCCCGGTTCACTGTCATAGTTACTTTTCGCCGCTTTCTGGGCCTTTTCAGCAAGGGTTAACTCCGCACGAGCATTCTTGACCGTCGTCTCACTCGCGCGATATCCCTCCTGCTGGTTCTGCCACCTTGTCTCTGTTTCATCAAGGACATTCATAGCTACCGCAAGCGCCTGCTGTGCTTCTGTGGATGCAAGTTCAGCATATTCGTACAAATCGTTGAGCGCCTGCTGCGCTGAGACAAGCTCAAGGTGAGCACCGTCCACGGCTGAGCGAGCCATTTCCGTTCCGTTCAGGCTCACGAGCCCATCGCCTTCCTCAACCAGCTCACCTTCTTCAACATGAATGTCAGCGATGACGCCCCCCAAAGGAAAACTCAAAGTGGCCCAGTCCGCCGGGACAGTTACGCCCGTCGCGCTCACGACGGGGAGATACTCTTCGAATACCTCCGCTTCCGCCGCTGCAGTTTCGGTGTTGTCACCCTCCTGACAAGCAGATAGAGCAACGGCACCGACGATGATCATCGTAAGAATGCTGAGTGTTTTGATGGTGTATCGTTTTTTCATTTTCATTTCCTTTCAAAGTTCACCACATCGGCATCAGGTTCCAACGCCAAGTAGGTGTCGATTATTATTCGTAACGAAGAGCTTCAACCGGCTCCAACCGGGTAGCTCGTAACGCAGGATAAAGTCCACCAACAAGGCCGAGGAAAACAGCTACAAAAATGGCCCGGATGAATATATCTGGCGTCCAGATGGGATCGAGCATATCTGACGTCATCTCAATGAGTTTCATCGAATAGGCGAGCATCACGGCCACAGGCAATCCAAGAAATCCTCCCAATAGACCGAGCAGCAAGGATTCCCGCATGATCAACCCGAGGACAGATTTTCGCCTCCACCCAAGGGCTCTCAAGACACCAATCTCCCTGGTGCGTTCTAACACAGCCATAAGCATAGTATTCATAATGCCTAATCCACCGATCAGGATGGCTAGGAAGGAGATCCCACCCAGCATTGCATCCGCTGCGACCATGTCCGGCATCGCATCAGCAAATTCTCCTGATAAAGTCGCATGCACATCTGGAAATCGACGATTAATATCTTCAACCACGAGGGGAGCTCTCTGAGCCTCATGAACCTTCACCATGTACAGCATGACCTTCCGAGGTCGCCCTCCAAAAGCTTGCACATCACGTAATGTCACCACGCCACCTAGCTCCGTCCAGCCGGAGTCGCTCTCGAAGATTCCAACCACTTTAAAGCGTGTGCCTGCCAGGTCAATCGTTTTGCCGACATCCCAGTGCATCGTGTCGGACATCAACTTCCCGAGCATGATCTGACGATTGCCCGTAATCCGGTTTCCATCGACTAACTTAAAATTTTGAACAGCATACGAGTTGGGTTCATAACCACTGAGGATAAAGAACCCCATGGGATCCGTGAGCATAGTCGCAGTGAAAGACATCCCGTTGACGTATTCGACATCTGGAAGGGCACTAATTCTTTCACCTATTCGTTCGTCGATGGCGCTCAAACTCGTATCGGCGATATCCGCCTGCCGAATCATGATCTGTGCATCGGAAGCCACTCCCATATTGTTCACAAGTTCCTCAGTACCATTAATCACCGCTTGAAGAGCCATGATCGCGCCAACAGTAATCGCGATAGCTGCCATGGCAAGCAGGCTTCTGCTTGAACGCTGCCTTAAACTCTGCACGGCCATTCCCCCGATTGGAAGACGATGGACATCCTCTCCTGAAGTCCCACCTTCATACCTTATTGCCTCAATCGGTTCCAACCTCGATGCTTTTCTCGCAGGATAGAACCCGGCAACAAGTCCAAGTAGAAAGACAACGATGACGACTTGCACGATCAAACCAGGACTAATACTCGTCGTAGTTGCTCCAAACAAGCTCAATGCATCCGAAAAGAGTACGAGTATCAACCACCCGATCATGAGCCCGACAAATCCACCAAGGAAACATACCACCAGCGACTCGCCAAGGATCAGTCTCATCACCTTCCCATTCGTCCAACCAACGGCTTTGAGCACACCGATCTCACGCGTCCGTTCGATGACGGACATGAGCTGGGTGTTCATCATACCTATGCCGCCGATGATAATGGCTAGACCGGCGATGACCCAGGTGAAACCATTCAGTGCGTCTCCCATGATCTGACTATCGGCGAAATCCTCCGTCGTCGTCAACGAGAGGTCAGACCATAATCTCTCGACACGGGTCTTGAGGCGATCCTCGAGGCTGGGGTCTTTCAATCGGATATAAAATAAGTTGACTTGCCGGGGTTTGCCCAGAAGTTCCTGAGCTTCTTCCATTAGAAGAACCGCGCCACCATCTTCGAATGCATCTCCCGTCTCATATACGCCCATAATGCGGTAAACGCTGTTCCCCAGTCTCAGCGTATCACCCGTCGTCTTCCCGAAGGATTCGGCTGCAGCCGATCCCAGAATAAGAGGCTTACCTCGCCCTTTCGTCGCTTTTGGTTCATTCAAACCGATGCCATCCACGATCCGGAATCGATCGAGGACGAAACTATCCTTGGCGTATCCAAAAATAAAGAAGTAAGGGCTTCCGTCTGTCTGTACGAAACCCTCAAGCATTCCGCTGACTTCCCGAACCTCAGGCATCGCAACAAGCTTCTCTCCAATTTCAACATCCACTGAGCTGAGGCTGATATCCATCGAATCGGGCTGGCTGATGATGAGATCCGCATTGCTCCCGGAAAGCATGTCGGTGTAACCTGTTGAGAAACCACTCGCCAAAGCGCCCAACGCGACGATGGCCGCAACACCAATGCTGATGCCGAGAACAGCCAGAAGTGTACGTCCTTTTCGCCTCCACAGGTTTTTGAAAATTATCGCGAACATGGGCTTTCCACTCTAGATCACATCACGGCTCAAAAGGGCTCCTGAACACACACTTTTCAGGGTCTTCAAATCAGATTTCGTTGCTAGATAAGCCATTATAATACAAATATAGGCTAAGCTTTATATGTAATTTGGCTCGCCTAAATCAGCGCGCACCGTTCACATTATAATCTGAATATCTGGGAAATTATGGTTTTTGGGTGGAACGTCGGGTTGTATTCAGGCAAATGTCTGATTCAATTCAGGTCCATGGCAGCTATAGAAACTATATGGGTTTGGTAACGCTAGGTTCACTAAAATGTGAGAATTGCGTGCTTGAGTTCCTCAAGCTGTTGATCCGTGAGAACAGAGGGAATCTGGGGGTATAAGTCAAGTTCTTCTTTGTACACATGCCCTTCGACAAACTCACCGAAGACTTCGAGCCTCTCGGAAAGTCCATCGATATCTAGGAATGATGCGAGCATATCGTGCATCAGCTTGTGTTCAGAGAAGATCTCCTCGGCAAGACGATCAATCTCACTCCCCTTCCCCCGAATCGTCGGGAGCAGGATCTCTTCTTCTATGGCAAAGTGCCGCTTCAGCAGGGTCTCGAAATACCCGCGCACAAACTTCACCTTGTCCCAGGGCGATGTGGGCACTCCCTGGGGCTGAGTCCGCCTGGGTTTACATACCCGGGCAAGGAATAGTACCTGTTGATGATCGCTGATGAGCGGACTCAAACTCTCATGCATTTCAAAGATACTCCAACATCATGATAAGTAAGCATAGCTCAAGAGCTCCTGGTTGAAAAGACAAGAAACATAATTCAATACGCCTGCGTATGAGCGATTAAAAAGGTTATATCGAATAATTCGTTCACTCCGGATAGATTGATCGTGCACAGCGAAATCCCACTCGCATATCGGGAAGGATGCTGTGGGATGAATTTCTAAAGTACGTTGTCGCCTGGTCCGCGCTTGAATCCCAGGAGCCCCCTCTCAAACCATGATCCAGAATTTCAGATGGCCCACGTGGATTGACCCGCGGACCATAGTCATAGTACACAGGGTCGAAATAATCCGCAATCCACTCGGCGGCATTCCCGCACATATCCATCACGCCATATGGACTTTCACCGTGTGGGTAACTGCCGACAGGCACCGCATGGTTTTGGTCATTCTCAAGCGTATTCGCGTTTCGAGTGTCCCAATCATCGCCCCAGGGGTAAATTCGACCTTCCGGGCCACGCGCAGATTTCTCCCATTCTGCTTCTGTGGGAAGCCTCTTCCCCACCCACTGGCAGAAACTATCTGCGACCTCCCAGGTCACACCTGACACGGGGTCATTCGGATTGGATGTAAGAATCTCATTGTTCAGCGTCGGATCCACATCCTGCTGCTCCTCCAGGTATCGATGAAACGATCCAACTGTGACCTCAGTTCGGTCGATCGAAAATGCGTCGAGATAGATATACCTGAGCGGTCGATTCGATGGCCTTCCGCCATCTGATCCCATCCAGAACCACCCCGCTGGAATCACGATCATATTTGCGAGAGTTGGTATCTCAGGGGCTTGGAGCGGGGAACACGCCCCATAAAACACCAAAAATAAAACAATGATTGGAAATATGTGCTTCGAGGGCATCTTGGTCAGCATTCTCCCGTGGGGTCCCCGTAGGAGATTCTGTCGGAATCAATAGAACAGCGTCATCCATATTCAATTGTAGCCGGCGTGCTACCTCGTTCAGATTGCAGAACACAACGACTTAAGCAATGTTTGCTTCTATGTAACCGAATCTGACAACACAGCTTTGATAAGCACCCTCTCGCTGGCAGCTCGCTCGAGGTCTGACCCCCGAAAGGAGCCATCTTCTTCTTTATTCATGCCGTAGAATCTGGCCATATTCGGTTGCCGAAGAAGGAGGGCATCAAGATGTGCGCCGACAACATCATCGTCCTCGACTGCCTCAGCCCGGGCCAAATAACTTTCTCCCTTAATGCGCAACCTGGCGTCAGATCCCCCTCGAAGATTTTTCCACCAGGTGCGATCCCTAGTGCTCGTAATCATCACTTCATTTCCGTCTCGCTCATAGTTCACCGGAATCGAATATATTCTTCCACTCTTCCGTCCGGTGACACGTATGATCGCAGTGCTCGCACTCATCAATGGGTGCAAGGGGGAATTCAGAATACCCATCACAAAGAAATTGCCTACCTTCATTAATGCGTCTACCACTACATTCCTCCAGTGATCATACTGACTTCATCATGTAATCTGATTGTTTCGTCCAAAATATCAGGCTCTTTTCCTGGTAAACATAATCAAAGAAAACTTAAACCCAATTTCTCCTATGGTCCCTGATAGAAGCGACCCCAAAAACTTTGATCGAGACCTCAGACGCTGTTCGCGCCATCGTGAGGCACCTCCTGCAAGACGTACGTACAGGATCATCGAGACTCATCAATCTTGTAGTTTATTCGCCGATGATTTTGACGAGCACCCTTTTCCGGCGACGACCGTCGAATTCCCCATAAAATATTTGCTCCCAGGGACCAAAATCTAAATCACCATCCGTAATCGCTGCGACGATCGAACGACCCATTATCTGTCTCTTTAAATGTGCGTCGGCATTGTCCTCACCGGTGCGATTGTGCAAATATTGGTCGGTCGGTTCATGTGGTGCGAGCTCTTCAAGCCAGACGTCATAGTCCTGATGCAGCCCTGTTTCGTTGTCATTTATAAAAACCGAAGCGGTAATATGCATTGCATTCACAAGAACAATGCCCTCCCTGATCCCGCTCTCAACGATGGCAGCTTCGACCTCAGGTGTGATATTAATAAACGCCCGTCTTCCTGGAATATCGAACCATAATTCTTTCCTATAGCTGTTCATCAAATAACCTCAATTCCTTTAGGCCCCAACGTGGCGCATAATCCGGCTGCCTCCTATTTTTTCAATCTGAACTCCGTTTCTGCTATTTTCCTGACTATAAGAGAGAAAGGATTAAGAACCACGCTCATCCCATACCCCCGCTCGCGATAAAGATCGTCGCAGTTAAAATAAACCAATGGATGAGGAACGGATAATAAAATGAACCCGTCCGCCAGGCGATATATCCAAACGCGGTTCCGCCAAGAATCGTACTCATGGTTTCCAGCTCCGGCTTCCCGAGATGCGCAAGAGCGAATGGTACAGCTTGAAGTACGATGGCATACGGACCAATGACCGTGTAGAGCGAGAACAGGAGGAATCCGCGGAATAAAAATTCCCACCCGAATAGTTCCAGGGCAGTATAAATTGGCATCGGAATGGTTAGGTTTGCCAGCGGCGCGTAGTATTCCTGGAAAACATCTGTCTGGGCGACGAAAAATATTACGACCGCCGCACCCAGGATTCCAATAGACGTGATGACTATCCCCGCCCGCCAATCACCAATTCGGAAGCCATACTTCGCCGGAGATTCCCGGTAGAACAAGATGATAATGATGAGCGGGACGACGAGGTAGAGGAAGAGTCTATCAAGGACGTGGTAAGGGAATAGCCGATGATAATAATCGATCGTAAGCAGCAAAGTGGATACGATTATTGTCGTGACCACCTTCCAGTCCATTCGTAGCTCTCTTAATCGCATCAATTAACTCCTTCAGACTTTGCCCTTAATAGGACAGCCTAAGCCTGTGACCATCGGGGCCAAAGACCGCGCTGAGCATGTCCCAGTCTAAATATAACTCCGTTGCCCAGTTCAGGATGAGTAAGCTTACGAGCAGGAAAGCAAGTGCAAATCGCCATCGGGGAGCTCCACCCCAGGGTCGCTCTGTGAATGCGTAGGCTGTCAAGATCGTGAATATCGGGAACAAGGGTACATGAAACCTAGCATCTCCCAGGATCAATGAATGGGCAAGTGTATAGTAAAGGATGAAGATAATGAGCAGGCTCGTTCTTTGATCAAACGGACCGAAGGCTAACCCTATTACAGCGCCTATCCCGATAATCACAAAGGGAATCACTGCCAGAAAAAAAGCGGCGCCCAGAGCGGGCGTTGGCAAAGCGCCCAGGATTCCATTGGAGTAAAAATATATTAAAGCACGTTTGTCCAATCCGAACTGATAGCCAATCTTACGAACCACCAGATATGGCACCCGCCATGGATCCTCTTGGACAAATTTCTCAAACGCCTCCATCCCCTGCTGGTGCCGTTCGGCGTCATCAAGGATGGGGAGCAAATCAAGAGAGATCCCAAATTCGAATTTCCCCGTAGATTCAGGGTGATAGCCCATATACATGTTATAGCCGAGAGATGTTTCCAGCCAGGTGGGCTGCTCATGCAGGAGTGAATTTCGCACCATCCACGGAATCGTAATGAGAAAAAAGCCAAAAACAAGAAACAGTGAATTCCGCAGACGATATCGCTTTTCCCACCCCCACCATAATCCCCACAGGAGTATCAGGGGCAAGAAGCCTGTAACCACGGATCGGGTGAGCGCGGTCAATCCAAGTATGAACCCAGTGATGAAAAAACCGAATTTCGAATCACGATCCATATAGGCAAGACAAAGTATGAGCGAAATGGTCAGGAGCAGGATGAACAAATTTTCGCTCGCAAGGGCGAGAGGGTAAACAATGAGAAGAGGAATTATCGCGATGATAATCGCACTGAGTTGGGCTCCCCTTTTTTTTATTCCCACCTTGGTTGCTAACAGCCAGGTGAGTGGCGCCAGAAGAGCAATGAGGAACGTTTGAATGATCCTGGCTCCAAATAACCGGGCTTCACCCACACCAACTACTCGGTATGCCACCGCAAGAAATGCCGGGTATCCAGGTCCCCTGAAGCTGGTTTGGATCCCACGCGGATCGTATTCCTCAGGTATCTCCATGGGGAGATACCGTTGGATTAACTTGAGATCATCCTCTCCATACCATCGATACCCGTCACCAGCGACGATCGAGCGGGCGAGCATATCGTATTGAAACATGTCGTCCAATCCGATAGGTAAATCACGCGTCAACACAACGAGCGCCAATCTCGGAATTAATGCGAGTGCAAATACCAGGATAAGAAATCGACGATTTGAACTTAAAGCTGCAGCCATCTATCCTCGCTGGAATTGCTCATACTTCTATGCGCTTCTAGATAATAAATTTCTCGCCCACGATCGCAAGAAACCATGCCGGGTATAAGCATATTTCTGTCTTGCGCCACTCAACTCAACCAACTTTTTTCAGCCGCATCCTCTATGAGTTTCTCCGCATACATCCAGAGGGATTTCGAACCATCCACGATCGGACCATTCCGCTCCAAAACCTGGCTTTTGCTAATCTCATTTTCTTTCCAGCCCTTTCCCTGAGTGTGATAACTCTGCAGAAGGGGCATGAGCCGGTCCATCGCAGCGGCAAAACGTGATTCCGGGCTCTCTCCAGCCTCAAATTCATCCCAGAGAGCCCGCATCATCACTGCCTGATCATCGGGCAGCATGCCAAACAGTTGATCAGCGGCTTTATCTTCCCTCAGTTTTTGATCCACGACACTGTCATAGCAGTAGGTATCCCCCGCCTCGATTTCGACAATGTCATGGACGAGGAGCATTCGAATCGTTCTCTCCAGATCGATGCTCTCATTTGAATATTCTGCGAGCAGCATCGCCATCAAGGCAATATGCCAACTGTGTTCAGCCGAGTTCTCAGTACGATCTCCCGAGATCAGGTAGGATCTCCGTTGGATATGCTTAAGTTTATCAAGCGTAATAATGAATTCGATTTGCTGATTGATACGATGATCCATGCGTACGACCTCCAGAAGAATCAACTGTGTGACCATCTAAACTTATATGTACACATCATAAACGGGTCAAATAAATATCAGGGCACTCTATAGCTAACACCGAAATGGTCCAAACGTCGCAAGTGCGTGACAAGACGATGTGTAAATCCAACAAAATTCCGGTTAGCAAGGGGCGACCACAGGACTTCCGAAAGCGCCGTCGTTCTCGGAAAAGCCATGTATTCGACGTGTTCCGTATTGGGCATATACTCCGTCCAGAGCTGTCCCTGCGCTCCGAGTAAGTGCTCGACGATCTCATCGCTCATCCCCGAAGGGATGGGTTCGAACTGATAAGCATTCTCGAGCGTGATGGTCCCGCCAATTGCGAGAGGCTCCTCGTCCGTATCCTCGGATTGGTATGAATCAAAGTAGGTCCAAAGCCGAGGGGCCATGACTACATCGTTCCCCGCACCGGCAGCCATTACGCCGCCGTCTACTCCCCGCCAGGACATGACGATTGTGTCGTCCGAGACGCCGCCTGCGATAATCTCATCCCACCCGATGACGCGGCGATCTTTTCTTTCGATGTACTCCGTTATCTTTGCAAGGAAATACGGTTGAATATCACGTACGCTTTTTAGTTCGAGGTGCTTCATCCGTAACTTGGTTTCTGAGCTCGAAGCCCAGAGCTCTGAGTCGACTTCATCCCCGCCAAGATGGATGGTTGGACCAGGGAACAACGCCAATACTTCATCGATGACGTTCTGCGCGAAGACAAATGTATCTTCCTCCATATTGAGGAGATGTCGGCTCACACCCCACCGGTTCCAGACCTCCACGTGTTCATCCGTAATTCCGAGCTCCGGGTACGCTGCGATCATCGCCTGTGTGTGACCGGGCATGTCAATCTCGGGCACGATGGTCACGTTACGTACTTGTGCATACTTCACGAATGCCTCTAGTTGAGATTGCGTGTAATAGCCTCCATGACGCAGATCGTCGAAAGCATGCGGCCTATGACGGAGGTGACCTATTAACGTCTCGTTCCGCCATGCCCCGATGCTCGTCAGTCGTGGATATTGTTCGATCTCCACACGCCAACCTTGATCATCCGTCAGATGTAGGTGAAAGATGTTCATCTTATGCAGTGCGAGGAGGTCGACAAATTTATAGAGAAACTCGATCGGGAAAAAATGTCGACTCACATCCAGCATCATCCCGCGCCAGGAGAATCGGGGATAATCGTTAATTTTTACACATCGGATCTCCAGAGGAAGTGTCAGTCCGTCAGTATGGAAAACATCAGGAGGCATGAGTTGCAGCAAAGTTTGGACGCCATAGAAGCTCCCACGCCGATCGGATGCCCGGATTTGGATCAAGTCTGGTCGTACTTCAAGTTCATACGCTTCGGCTCCGAGATGATTCTCATCTTGCCGCGAACTCAACAGGATGACATTTTCCATCTTGGTCCAATCTCTGAAGACAGGAACTCGGATCCCGATAGCATCCAGAAGAGTTTCTTGCAGGAGTACGGCAACTTCATGGTTCTCGTCGTCATGGACGATACACGTGGTTGAACTAAGAGAGAAATGGCCTGGTTTCGAGCATACCTTGACAGGATCAGGGATCAACCCAAAATTATTCATATTCCACTGTTATGTGAATCTGAATAGAAGTACAGTCGCCGTGTCGTAGTCGAGAGGCTGTGAGAGAAGGGACGTAATCGGAAATCACATGTTCATCCTTCTTAGGAATCGTATAGAATAATATTGAACCTCTCATTGACCAGGAAAGAAAGTCCTATGACGAATACCTATGCACTACATCCCCGCATTCATGAGGACCCGCTCCCATGGCTCCTCGAAGAAGATTTTCAAAATCCGGGAATAAGGTTTGTAGCGCTGCGTGACTTACTCGGAATGCAATTTGATAATCCAGAACTCGCAAAAGCACAGCGCAACGTGATGTCGCAAGGACCAGTCCCCATCATCCTTCAAGCACAACATCCTGATGGTTATTGGGTTGGACCCGGGGCGGGTTATCTCCCAAAATATCGCAGTACAGCCTGGCAGCTCATCTTTCTTGCGCAGCTTGGAGCAGACGGTGAGGATCCCGCGATTATGCGGGGGGGTGATTATGCGCTGGAAAACGCTCGAGCCAAGACAGGTGGATTCAGTATGAATGGAACGCCATCAGGATTGATCACTTGTCTGCAGGGAAATCTAGTTGCTGCATTACTTGAACTTGGGAGATTGGATGATGACAGGCTTAATGCGGCGATCGATTGGCTTGCTCGCAGCATCACGGGAGAAGAGATCGCACCTTCAACGGATCGATCAGCCCCAATTCGCTATTTACGAAGCGGGAACAGTGGTCCTGGTTTTTTATGCAGTGCAAACGATCACTTGCCATGCGCTTGGGGAGCGGTAAAAGCCATGCTGGCGCTAAGTAAAATTCCCGAATCACGACGGACAGATACCGTCCAACGAGCGATCGAAGTGGGCACCGAATTCCTGCTCAGTACCGATCCCTCCCTTGCAGATTATCCAATGGGATACAGTGAGAAACCAAACCGCAGCTGGTTTAAATTTGGCTACCCGATTGGCTACGTCACCGATGTGCTGCAGAATATGGAAACTCTTACCGCACTCGGATTCGGGGGTGACGAACGCTTACTCCCGGCGGTTGATCTCCTTCTTGATAAACAGGACGAACTTGGTCATTGGTCGCTAGAGTACACCTACAATGGGAAAACATGGGTAGATGTTGAAAAGAAGAAAGAACCCAGCAAGTGGGTGACATTGCGAGCGCTACGAGTCCTATCGCATTTCAATTGAGAGTATTAAATCACTTGTTCGAAGATGATGCACCTGCTCCATAGTCCCTCATCTCCTCTGCCGATAACCTATTTGTCAGTCCGGTTTGCTTAGCGCAAATTCGACAGCTGCCTCGGCATGTATGAGGGCAGTATCATACACAGGCACAGCCACATCATCTTGACTTACCAGGAGACCAATCTCCGTACATCCCAGGATAATCCCCTGCGCACCTCTCTCAACGAGTCCGGCGATAATTTCAAGAAATTCCGATCTTGACGAATCAAGCAATTCACCAAGGACAAGCTCATTAAAGATGACCCCATCGATATAGCCACGCTCATCCTCCGGAGGCACCAATACTTCGAGGGCGAACTTATCGGCAAGCCGATCACGATAAAATTCTTTTTCCATCGTGTATCGAGTTCCCAGGAGTCCAACCCGTTTGTATCCATCGGTGAGCACGCGTTCAGCAGTTGCATCCGCGATGTGTAGAAGAGGTATCTTAATCGAATGCTGAACTTCATCTGCGACGATGTGCATCGTGTTGGTACAAATCACGATACAGTCCGCCCCACCTTGTTCGAGCACTTTCGCGGCTTCGGTGAGATAAGCCGCAGCAGTATTCCATTTCCCCTGCTGTTGAAGCTGTTCGATCTCTTCAAAATCGAGCGAATACAGGAGACATCGAGCCGAATGAAGACCACCGAGCCTCTCACGAACGGTCTCGTTCAGGATACGGTAATACTCAATCGAAGATTCCCAACTCATTCCCCCAATCAATCCAATAAGCTTCATTCGGATACCTCCGCTTATTAAGGTAAATCAGATTCAATGTGGAACCATTTGTCGCAGAGAGGATCCCCTCAGCAAACTAAAGAGCATCTCCAAGGAAAAATCTAAACTGGGTTTCCATCCCCATCCCCCCCTGCCATTCATTCTTGCCGCAAGCTACAGGGTATTCTGGCTTTTTCCCCCTAAGCATGTGATCAACGCCTTGGGCGTTGTTAGAGCAATCCGTCATCGATGAACAATCTCTCCAGCACGTGGACCGTTGGAATTAAAGCCCCTCAAGCTCCTCGCGGCTCATAGCCCATTTCCCATGACCAGCATAAATCCGCGCGGGTCGATAGTGCCTCACCTTCTCAAGACTCGGCGTAAGTGCCGGCCAATCCATGGCAAAGTATCGTTGCAGATGAGCCCCACCCGTGGTCGAGAGAAGATCCCCAACAAATGCAGCATCCTCTCGACAGACGAGACTGCAGGAACCCATCGTGTGACCTGGTGTGTGGACGATAATAGCATCGAGGCCGTAACTTCCCAGATTTTCTCCATCATGCAGACGGACATCTGCTTCCGTTGGTTCAGGGTTATAAAGCCGCTCGACCAAGGGGAGAAATGCCGCGGCTATTTTTCCTCTCCCTTTCACTATGCCTAGGTGCGTTTCAGCACGATGCATGTTTCCAGCGTCAGATTCATGGATTGCAATTGGAGCCCCTGTTCGGCGTCTGATCTCAGCCGCGCTCCCATAATGATCGAAATGTGCGTGCGTGATCAGGATAAGGTTCAACTTCCGATCATCGATTACGGATAAGATTAAGTCCGCATCCCCGGGTGCACCGGCATCGATGAGAATAACCCCCGATTCTGCTTCGAGGACGTAGCAGTTACTCAGACGTGTTCGTATGGTTTGCACTCGATTCTTCATTCTAAGGACCCCGACTACTTCTCCCAAGCTCGATCACCGCCATCATCGAGAAGCTCCTCGCTTTCATCGCTAAACCCTACCCAACCACATGAACAGCGCCCGATATTTGCATCGGGCGCTCATGATGACTCCTCAATAGACTAACAACCCTATCCGAACGACCTCAGCATTCACTGAAGCCACAGGAATAACACTTCTGACAGCCTTCCTCCCGGACAACCGCGGCAGCTCCGCACTCAGGGCATAGATCCCCGATTTTAAGGGGGACTTGCTCCTCGATGTCCTCCAATTGCAGGATCCCCCCAGTGATTACCTCCGGCGTCTCTTCAAGATAGGCCGCGAGCGCCCGAGCAAGACCATCCGGTAGCGAAAGCACCCTGTTGGGGCCAAAACCAGTCGGACGCCCCCCACCGATACCCGCCAGTTGGCGAACGACTTCGCCCATACGATCCCGTGGAGGAACCGGTGAGGATACTCTCAGCAGGTAAGAAACCAATCTGCCGATTGCCTCTGAGATAGCTGCTGTTTCGGACCCTGCTTTCGCAGATGTGATGAAAACTTCGAATGGCTGCGCCACGCCGCTCCCATTTTCATTAATCGTTACGAACGCTTTTCCCAAAGGCGTGGAGATCTGATAGGTACAACCGTCCAGTCGTTGAGGACGAGGTTTCTTTCCCTCCAGCCAGAGCTGAGTTTGTGAAGCAGGTCCTTCATGTAGATCACTGCGCTGTGCAGTTTCCCTCGTCTCCAGGACAACTTTTTCCCTGGAACCGGTGACGTAAACGGTTAAACCCTTGCAGCCCAGTTCCCAGGCGAGATCATAAGCCTGAGCGACATCGTCTTCAGTGGCGTCTTCTGGAAAATTGCACGTCTTACTCAGGCTGTTATCCACGAATGCCTGAAGAGCTGCCTGCATTCGCACGTGCTCTTCAGAGCCGATATCTTGGGATACCACGAATACATCCCGAATTTCATCGGGAACGTCAGTGACAGTCTGGCAGGTGCCCCTCTCCATGACCTCGTCCACGATCCTTGCCCGAGTGACATCATCCAGTTCTGCTTCGATTAAGGCTTGTTCGAACATGGGACTGGTGTAATTGAGTTTCAAGTCATTATCACCATCTTCAACATGTCGATAGTATGCGAGTGCGAAAGCTGGTTCACATCCATAAGCTTCGCAACCTGCAACCGTAGCAATCGTTCCCGTAGGTGCGATTGTTGTTTGAGCAGCATTCCGAATCCCGAATTGTCCCAGACCCTTGATAACGTTGTTCCAATCAACTTCCGGTCTCCCGTAGGAAGTTTCAATGGGAACGATTGGGGAAGGGGCTTCCCACGTTACCTGATCAGGATCGTATACGCTCCCCTCAATCGCGGGGAACGGGCCTCGCTTGCTGGCTAAATCGATGCTGGTAAGCATGGCATGATAACGGACAAATTCCATGACCTGTCCGGCAAAATCTTGCGCTTCTTGAGAACCGTAACGAACGCCCACGTGGTACATCAAATCACCGAGCCCCATGATGCCCAGACCAATTCTTCGGGCTCTGAGGGCGGCTTCCTGCAACTCGGGCACGGCTGGGACATACTCGTTGGCGCTGACTACATTATCAAGAAAACGGGTCGATACTTCGATAGATGAACGTAGCTGCTCCCAGTCCACCGTCTGGTTCTGCCCGAAATGCTGCGCAAGATTGATTGAGCCCAGACAGCAATTTTCGTAAGGACCCAGCCACTGTTCACCGCAAGGATTAGTCGCCTCCAGTTCGTAAAGGTGAGGTACAGGATTGCTTCTATTCGCGGCATCCAGGAACAATACACCTGGTTCTCCATTGTGATGCGCCTGGCGAATAATCACGTTGAACAGATCCCGAGCAGGGATTTGCTTGTAGGATTTAAATGGAATTCCAAGAGTCTCTGCGTCGTTGTACGTGCCTTTGAACCCCCGATATGCAGGAGACGAGACATCAGGAAAGCGCAGCTCCCACATCTCATCATCACGGACAGCCTGCATGAATGCATCTGTGATCCCTACAGAAATATTAAAATTTGTAATAGCGTTTTCGGCCGTTTTACAGGTGATGAATCTTTCGATATCGGGATGATCCACACGCAAGACGGCCATGTTGGCGCCGCGCCGTGTGCCTCCCTGGGCAATTTCACTAAAAGCCTGGTCGTAAACCCGCAAGAAGCCTACTGGGCCAGTTGCTTCGCCCGCTGAGGAGGCTACGATATCGCCACCTGGTCGGAGACGCGAAAATCCGAATCCATTACCTCCGCCCGTCTGCTGGATTAAGGCTGCATCGCGTAAGGTCTGAAAGATACCGGCTGAGTGCTTCCCCATGTCATCCGAAATGGGAAGCACAAAACAAGCTGCAAGCTGTCCTAATGGCGTACCTGCGCCAGTAAAAGTGGGTGAATTTGGGAAGAATCGTTTACTCGTAAGTAACTCGTAAAATTCTCGTGCGACCGTCTCGACTTCGATTCCCAGGGTTTCTTCGGCAAGGGCGATGTGATAGGCGACTCGCCAAAACATTACCTCGATCCGCTCGATCGGCTCGCCGTCTTCCCCACGCCGGAGATACCTCTTGCGTAATACGGTCTGGGCGTTCTTTCCCAATTCCGGAGGAAGGAGATCCTCGGGTATTGGGGGCATATCCCCTATTTGATTATGAACGTTAACATCAACGTCCCGTCTCTCCGTCTCCAGCATCCACCCTCCAAGCAATACCTACAAACTATAAATATAACGACTCAAGTCGTTTCCCACTTCGAACATGCGCTTGAATGGTCAACTCTCAAGCAAGCGGTCTATCTCGTCCTGAATTTCCTGTAAGTCATCAAGACCGAGATACACAATCGCATATCGAATGTAGGCTACCTTGTCTAAATCTTTTAATCCGGCAATCACTACATCCCCGATGACACGAGAGGAGATCTCGGCCTTGCCCATGTCCTGCATCCTCGTCTCTACCTCACCTGCCAGCCTTTCGATATCCGCCGCTGACACCGGACGCTTGACACAAGCGATTAGTATTCCTTCGAGAAGTTTATCGCGGTCGAACTCTTCCCTTGCGCCGTCTGCCTTGATTACGAGTGGAGCAGTGAGAATCGCCCGTTCGTAGGTACTGAACCGTTGGCTGCAGCTCGTACACTCACGTCTCCGACGCACCCCCCCCTTGGAATTATGCGTCGTATCGATCACGCGTGTCCGTTGATCTTGACAGTAGGGGCAGAGCATACAACCCTCTAATGAGTAGGACAGTTGTTCCACGCCATATATTGGCGTCAAACTTTATAAAAACCCGCTCCCTTGGGGCAAGGGAGCAAATTCTAACATATTGAGTAACACGGGAACAAGGCTAGAGCCTCGGTTTTTACCTTAAAATATTTGGTACTGTGGTCCCCTTAAAAACGCAGCAGCAGACCGGCGCCAGGAGGAGGATACAGGCGACGGTCTGCGTGCGTATGTGGCCACCGGAGAATCCGGGCGGCAAACGGTTCTCCGGGGCGGAGTGAGTGGAGGGCGGTCGGCCAGACCGCTGTCTCCTACCCACCTTATCGTCGTCGCAAGAATGCCGGAATGTCTAGATCGTTGACGTCAAAAACCTGCGGCTGAAATTCCTCTACGGGGATTGCCTCAGCGTCAGCCGTAGCCGTGACATTGGCTTCGGTGCGGCTGCGGGCACGTCTCGGCTTACGACGTGGTCCCCCAGAATTGTCAAAACCAGTTGCAATGACGGTCACTCGCAGCTCATCACCTATCACATTCGGATCGATTACTGCACCAAATATGAGATTGACATCAGGATGAGCCGTTTCTTTGATAATGGCTGCAGCCTGGTTCACCTCGAACAAACTCAAGTCTGCCCCACCAGTAACATTGAATAAAATACCGCGGGCGCCGTCTATGGTGATATCCAGCAGGTGGCTGGAAATCGCCTGCTCAGCCGCATCCCTGGCACGATCCTCGCCAGAAGCTCGACCCACAGCCATGAGTGCTGCGCCGCCTTCAGACATGATCGCGCGCACGTCGGCAAAGTCGAGGTTAATTAAGCCAGGGATGGTGATCAACTCACTGATGCCCTGGATTCCCTGCCGTAAGACGTCATCGGCAATCTTGAATGCATTTTGCAGACTAGCTTTCTTATCTGCGATTTGGAGCAAACGATCATTGGGTATGACGATAAGCGTGTCCACATGCTCCTTAAGCGTAGCGATCCCAGCTTCGGCAGCTTGTGCACGTTTGGCGCCTTCGAACGTGAAGGGCCGGGTAACCACACCGATCGTCAACGCTCCAATTTCTTTTGCGATCTGAGCGATGATGGGCGCAGCACCAGTCCCGGTCCCACCTCCGATACCCGCGGCAAGGAAAACCATGTCGCTTCCTTTGAGGACTTCATATAGGTCCTCAGCGGACTCTTCAGCCGCATTCTTACCCGTCTCCGGGTTGCCACCCGCACCAAGCCCGCGGGTGAGCTTATCCCCAATCCGAACACGCTTGGGTGCATCGGAAAGGAGCAGCGCCTGAGCATCCGTGTTGACAGCAACAAATTCGATGCCTGCCAGGCCCTCTTCGATCATCCGATTGACGGCGTTACTACCACCTCCGCCAACCCCGACGACCTTAATCCTTGCAAACGATTCCATCTGTGGTGTTGGGTTCATCTTCCTCCTCCTTCGTATACGGTTAGCCTTCTAGACTTTGTTTCATCAGGAAAAACTGTATTCATCATCCTGGCAATAACCTTCTAAAGAATTCCGTGGCGCCTTGCAGATTCAAGCGCGGCAGGTTGAACATGCGGTAGACGTAACCATCTAGCAGTGCTTGCTTTTCTAAAATTTTCGCCCAGTAAAGAAGCCCCAAGCTGGTCGAATAGGATGGTGAGCGGAGCCTGTCTACCAAACCTTGCATGTTTTCCGGCTGGGCAGTTCTTACAGGCAGTCCTAAAACTTCAGTGCCGACCTCTCTCAGACCAACGAGTGTGCTTGTGCCTCCGGTCAGCACGACGCCTGCCGGGAGCAATCCATCGTAGCCACTCCTCTTCACTTCCTGCCTCACAAGACTGAAAAGCTCTTCCACCCGGGGTTCGATGATCGCAGCCAAATCGACACGCTTGATCTGGATGGATCTCTCTTCCCCAAAAGGTCGGACCGCAAATGTATGGTTAGGATCCAAAAGCGATGGACGAGCATGACCATGACGTCTTTTCACGGTTTCAGCCGTTTCTGGCGGAAGGTGGAGAATTTGGGCAATGTCGTTGGTGAGGTGTTCGCCTCCCACTGGGATCACGGCTGTGTGCCACACTGCGCCCTCGATATAGATGGCAATATCGGTCGTGCCCGCCCCGATATCACAGAGCATGACACCCATCTCCTGTTCCGTCTCACTGAGCACCATGCCCGCCGATGCAAGCGATCCGAGAACCCACCCATCCACTTCGATTCCGGCAGCCTCCACGCATTTTTCCATATTGCGCAATGCCGTCGTACTTGCAGTGACGATGTGCGCTTCGACCTCAAGCCGGTATCCATGCATCCCGACGGGGTCCTTGATGCCGTCCTGACCATCGACCACATAGCTGCGTGGAATGACATGGACGATGCTGCGGTTATAGGGAATGGCAACCGACCGGGCGCTTTCGAGCGCTCTACCCATATCATCCTGGTCGACTGTGCGACCGGTCACACCTGCCATAGCAGTGCTATTCAACGACGAGATATGAGAGCCGGAAAGACTCACCAGTGCGGAAGTAATTTCGTATCCAGAGGTCCGTTCGGCTTTGTCTTTTGACGAACGAATCGCTCGGGACAAACTTGCAAGGTCAACGACCCCACCTTTCCGCATCCCCCGGGATGGCGCCTCGCCGACTCCAATGACCCGTTGTCTGCCCGAGTGCGTGGCGTGACCAACTAACGTACAGACCTTGCTGGTCCCTACGTCGATTCCGACAAATATTGATTCTTCTTGCCCGATTATTGTTGCCACGTAAACTGTGACTCCGCTTTGTAATATGGCGCCGATTGATTCTCGACACTGACCAGGGTTGCGAGAATATTGTCTTCCTTCAATTTAGCCACGATCCCCAGGTATACATCGGTTTTCATGGTCATATCGCCATCGGTTCCAAAATACGCCATCCAGCCTTCGGGATCTTCAAATCCCAGACCGCGTTCTCTATTAAAAATCAAATCACCCGACATCGGCAGTCGTTCGCTCAGCACGGCCGCTGCCGTAAGCAACTCTGGGTCTACGACTGGAGAAGTGGGATCTCCATCGACATTTAACACTGGTTCCTCGGCCTGGATGTGGACGAGGTTTGAACGATCACCATGCTGGACATACGCGATACCATCGTTGCTCAACCACCAGATCCTGCCCGCGTTATTCCACTCAATGACCGGCTCACGTTCTTCAATTTGGATTTCGACCCTGTTGGGCCACTGGATATCTACCTGTGCATTTTTCACTTCTGGTTCCTCCTCGAGTCGAGCCGCTACTGCCTGGGGATCGATGAGAAAAACTGATTGACCCTCGACTCCTGCTAAAGAACGAATTTGGGATGATTTCATAAGTACATTTCCTGCTGTCGTTGCTCGAAGCACTTTAAAGCTGTCAGAAGCAACGATCCGCTGCACTCCCCATATGCTTACCGCGAGCAATGCGATGGATAACAAGCGAGAGCCCACTCGCACTGTCGGGACTGCAGGCAGTTGAAATTCCGTACCCATTTCCTCAGATATAGAGACATCGTAGCGTCGACGAGCACGCCGCTTTTGCGGCTGCTTGGGCATGATTTCACGTGCGGCACGCTCGATCTTTTTCGTGGTTCGTGCTCGGCGAGCGCGAACCTGATCGGATCGACTCCCACGTTGACCCAGGGTGCTCTCGCTAACTGTCACGAACGCTCTCCGTAAGTTCTCACTAATTTGTCCTTCTGGTCCTGTCGTTGGAAGGCAAGCTCGATCAATTTATCCAGAAGATCACCGTATTCCAACCCGGTCGCTTCCCAGAGTTTTGGGTACATGCTGATACTCGTGAAGCCGGGAATGGTGTTGATCTCATTCATGAAGAGTTCTCCACTCGCTCGATCGAGCAGAAAGTCCACCCTTGCCATGCCTGCGCCATCTATAGCCTTGTACGAATCCACCGCGAGTTTTCTTGCCTTGTCGGAAGTGGCGTCGTCTATCGGCGCCGGAATAATCAATTCCGAATCATCATCCACATACTTTGCGTCGTAGGTGTAGAACTCATCGCTTGGGACGATTTCCCCAGCCACCGATGCGGCAGGATCTTCATTCCCAAGTACGCTTACCTCGATCTCGCGCGCGTCGAGCCCCTTCTCTACGATGACTCGACGATCATACATCGCCGCCTCGTGCAGGCCTTCGATCAAGTCAGAGCGATGATTACAGCGGCTGATACCTACGGAAGAACCGAGATTTGCGGGTTTGGTAAAAAGTGGGTATCCACCGATCGACTCCGCTCGATCCAGAGCAGCGTCTGCATCCTCGTCGAGAACTGTTGATGGAAAGACCACCCAGTCCACAACCGGAATTCCCTGAGCTCGCATCACATCCTTGAATAGCGCCTTATCCATAGCTACCGCCGAGGCGAGAACCCCTGCCCCAACATAGGGAATGTCCGCCAATTCCAAAAGCCCCTGCACTGTCCCATCCTCACCATAGGATCCGTGTAGGACGGGAAAAACCGCATCGATCTCATGGTTCTTTTCCATGCGATCTTCGTGTCTTAGATACAGGGAACCCTGCTCGGGTTCACCAAGCATCGTGAAACAGCTCAAATCCTGGATGTCGCCTCTCTCAAATGATGCAAGCACTTCTTCACCACCAAACCAACGTCCGTCTTTCGTAATTCCGATCTCCACAATTTCGTATTTCGACGGATCCAATGCACTGACAACGGATCTAGCCGACATCAGTGAGACTTCGTGTTCACCGGAACGCCCACCGAATAAAACTGCCAATTTGAGCTTGTCCATCATCCTGTATTAACTCCCGACAAGCCCGCGTCGCTCTCTTCCCAATCCCCAAACAGTTCAATCTCCAACTCCAGCTCAAGACCAAACTTCGCGGCTACTTCGGATCTGGCAACCTGGATGAGATCCCGGACATCTCTTGCGCTCGCGCCGCCCTCATTGATAAAGAAGTTGGCGTGTTTATCGCTTATGGCTGCATTGCCGCGTCGAAGACCCTTCAATCCAGCTTCATCGATCAATCGTCCGGCAAAATCGCCAGTTGGGTTCTTAAACATCGATCCCATGCTTGCCCCAGGCGGCTGAGTCTTTTCTCGCTGGGCAACGAACGCCTGAATTTTTGCACGGCTATCCTCGACCGTGGATGGTTCCACCTTTAAGGTTGCAGACAGGACCACGGCATTTCCTGGATTTTTCTTCAGCGAACTCTCCCGATAGGCATAATCGAACCGCTCAACGGCCCAGGATTCCATGCTCTTACCCTGTTGCAAGATTTCGGCCATCAGCAGCTTTCCCGCCATGCTCCCACCATGTGCGCCAGCGTTGCCCACGACAGCGCCGCCAATCGTTCCAGGTATGGTCGCCGCCCATTCCAGCCCCCCCCAGCCTCGCTCGGAGGCTCTGCGAGCAATCGTGCCCAAACCCGCACCGGATTCGGCTCTAACCCGAAAAACATCTCCATCATCAATGAATTCGACTGCACGAGCTTTGTTCAAAATCACAACCTCACGAACTCCATCATCTGAAACGAGCACATTGGAGCCTCCACCAATAATGCGGAATCCCAATTCATTTTCCCAGAGCCACTCGGCGATCTCAGCGAGTCTCCTTGCCGAATCCGCCGTAATGAGGATGTCTGCCTCTCCACCTATCCGTGCCGATGTGTAAGGTCCAAGCGGGACATCCTCCCGCAGCTCTGCGCCGAATGCGTCTTTCATTAGTTGACGCATCTCGGCTGTGCTCGATCGAGCTGTCACAACTTCCGAACTCGATTGATGATGCGATCCAGTACAATTTTCTCTGGCGCATCAATGCTGAGACTCCTCGGCCCGCCGGCGAATGCCGGTTCGACAGCTTTTTTCGCAGCAAGTCGTAACCTCAACTCCATGCGGCGATCAGCTTCGAAGATGCCCTTTCTCTTCTTAGCCATGGTCCACCTCTCCCTTTTCAAGGTTTTTTAGCAGGAGACTGCCAACTTGATTTCCGTCTCCTGCGCTCAATGTCAGAACGACCGAATCGCGTCTGACATGTTCCTCCAAGAACTGAGCTACATCCTTCAGGTCGGGAATATGCCTGACCGATGGATGATTTATCTCATTCGCAATCCTCTCCCCATCCAGGTCCGGATCGCGGTCCTCCCGTGCGGCAAACACATCTGTAACAACCACTTCATCGGCGTCAGAAAACGCCTCTGCGAAATCCTGTAACAGAGCAGCAACCCTCGAATACGTGTGGGGTTGGAAGATGGCCCAAATCGTCTGGCCTGGATATCGATTTCGTGCCGCAGATAGGGTCACCTGGATTTCAGTCGGGTGATGGGCGTAATCATCGATCACCGTAATCCCCTGAATCTCTCCCAGGATTTCAAACCGTCGTCTAATTCCCCGGAACTCAGCTATCGCTTCTCTGGAATCTTTGAACTCGATGCCCTCGTGATCCGCTACCGCGATCGCTGCAAGAGTATTTTTAACATTATGTTCGCCGGGAAGCCTGGTTCGAACCAGACCGAGTGTCACACCCTCACGGATTACAACAAAGTCCATCCCACCAGCAGGGTTAATCTGTTGGTCCACTGCTTGCCAGCCCGCATCCTGTGCAAAACCGAACGTTTGCCTCTCACACCCCTGGGGCTTCAGATTTAAAGCTGCCTGATCATCAGCGCTGACGACAAGGAGATCCGTCACGCTATCGACAAATGTCGCAAATGTCTCACGGAAGGACTCCGGGGTCGGAAAACAATCAGGATGATCGTGTTCTACGTTCGTGATCACAGCCACCTCGGGCTCCAGTCCTAGAAAGGCGCCTTCATACTCATCGGCTTCAATCACAAAATGATTCCCCTGCCCTGCTCTGGCGTTTCGGTCGTAATTCTGAAGCATCCCCCCTGCAATGAACGTCGGATCCAATCCAGCTTGGTCGAGTAACCAAGCGATGATGCCCGTTGTCGTGGTCTTGCCATGCGTTCCAGCGACCGCGATCGTCCGTTTTCCCTCTGTGAGTGTGGGGAGGAAGACGTCCCGGCGAAGCACAGGGATGCCCCGCTCATCAGCAGTCTGTAATTCGATATTGGTTTCAGGCACCGCTGATGAGGCCACCACGAGGTCCACGTCATGGACGTTCTCAGCTCGATGACCGTAATGAATATCGATTCCTGCATCCTCAAGTGCTTCCGAATACACCGAAATCTCCCTATCCGATCCTGTCACGGTCTCTCCGCGACCCTGTAAAACCCATGCGATGGCTGACATACCTGCGCCACCAATGCCCACCAGATGGACTACGCGGCTCATACAAACACCACGATGATGAAGACAAATACGATTCCAACAGCAAAATAAACTTGCGGTATGGGCAGCAGTTCAGGGGGCAGGTATGCCACGATGCTGTCGATCTGCAGCGCCAATTCAGATCCTTCTGGCGGCATCATGACAAACGGCGATGGATAATTCAGCTCGTGCATGAAATACCAGAGTGAACCGAAGATTAAGAACCCGTTCAATGCCCCGAGGAATATGCCTAACAGCACATCCTGGAGTCTCTCTCGAGCGAGTTTGGGCTGCAACGCCCGGATGTGCGGCGTCTGATACCCAAATATGGCAAGTAATATGATCAATCCACCCCTGATGAGTAATTGAGTACCAGGAGGCTGCAGCGTAAGGGCCGTTGTGAAAGGTTCGACATGGAATTCCAGGATCTGAATGATGAATAAAGCCAGGATTACAGAGCTGGTGACAAGAAGTTCCTTCGCCCATCCCCGGGTTGCACCAATCACAGCGAACAAAATGATGAGAAGGACGAAGAGCACAACCAGACTAATCACGCTCGCCTCCACGTCCCTGTGTAAGAGCGATAATCTCATTGGCGATGATCTCCGCTGCGTCTGGACGAGCCAACGATCTTGAAGCAGTGCTCATCGCCTGCAAGCGATGTGTATCCGTGAGAAGCTCCTTCAACCTAGGAAGAAGTTCTGCAGATAATGCGGCATCCTCAAGCACAATCGCGGCGCCTTTCTTTTCGAGGTATGCAGCGTTCGTCTTCTGGTATCGCCACGCATGTGGGTAGGGCACGAGGATTGCGGGTAGACCAAAGAGGGGAAACTCTCCCATCGTGGCAGCCCCCGCTCGCGAAACAACCAAATTTGCGGATGCCAGCGCAAATGCCATCTCCTTATGCAGATAGGCATAAGGATGGTAACGATGCGCAAGGTCAGCCGGTAGTTTTTCCTGTTGAGCAGCAGTTCCCGGCCAATCCAATTCACCAGTGATATGTAGGACCTGGGCAAATTCGAGCACCTCAGCGAGCACATTCCAGAGGGCCTCGTTAATCGAGCGCGCTCCCCGGCTACCTCCGAACACAAGAATCACAGGAACTCCATCCTGTAACTCAAGCGCCTTCCTTGCATCATCTTGATTGATTGCCCCCGCATCGTAACGCGTCGGGTAACCGCTCACCACAATATTCTTTCCTTGTTTGTAATACTTACGAGACTCATCCGTCGTAATCGCGATGATGTCTGCTCGACGACTGATGATCTGTAGCGCAAACGCAGGTTCAAGGTCGGGGACAAAGCATGCTGTGCGCGTATCCCCTCCCGCAAATGCGACTGGTACAGCCACATACCCTCCTGTGAAAAAGAGCACATCGGGCTGGTACTCCTGAATCAGGCTTCGAGCTGCCCTCCAGCCGCGCATCAACTGCATGGCATTCCCAGGCGCTCTTCGCAATCCCACACCATGCATGCCCGCAGCCGGAATGGCGGTGAATGGTATTCCCGCTCGCTTCACGAGCGCAGCCTCCATACCACCTTCTCCGCCAACCCAGAGCACTTCAGCGCTCTTGCCGAGCGCGGCGACGACGGCCAAGGCGGGATACACGCCGCCCCCCGTCCCGCCCGCCGATACTAAAACTCGCAACAAGGCCTCGCTTTCTATTCTCGAGTGACACCCTCCGGGATACATTTAATAGCAACCCTATCCCGGCAAGCGTGATGACAAGATTTGATCCTCCATAACTGAAGAAAGGTAAGGCATTTCCTGCAAAGGGAAGTAGCCCCAGTAATACGGACATGTTGATCAGCGCCTCCGCACCGATCCAGAATGTGACGCCGCTTGCAATCAACATGGACAGACGGTTTTCAGATTTGTTTGCGATTAAGAAACCTCGCCATAAAAGTAGACAAAAGAGAGCCAACACGATGAGTGCACCAAAGAGCCCGAGTTCCTCTCCTACGATCGCATACACACTGTCTGTATGTGGCGCAGGTAAAAAGCCAAATTTCGCCCGGCTTGCACCGAGGCCTCGACCCAATAGACCACCCGAATAAAACGCCTGTAATGACTGCTGAACGTGGTAGTGCGCTTCTTCGATATCCACCAGACCCTGCTGATATTGGAACCATCTATTGGCGCCGGTTTGATGTAATTTCATGACAAGAAATCCGACGAGACCACCCCCCAATCCAAAAGCTACCGATTGTATGGGATGCGCACCTGCAAGGAAAAACATAGTGAGCGCCACAAGACCGATGGTCACACCAGCGCTCAAGTCTGGCTGCACAACGATGAGCCCGCCGACGATGCCGACGATGAAGATCAGTGGCCAGAAGCCATAGCCCATGTCACCTAATTTCTCGCCTTTTGATTCCATCCATACTGCGAGGTAAATCACCAGGGCGAGTTTCGCCATCTCTGAGGGCTGAACAGAAGCGCCCAGGAATGCGCGCTTGTATTCACCGCCCGCATTTACGACTAGAACTGCGAAGAGTATGGCGATCGTCCCCAGAATGAGCGGCAGCGCCAATTTTTTCAACCACTCCAACGGGAACCATGCCGCAACGAACATCACCACCAGCGCCACACCAAGATTTAAAAGCTGACGATAAAAGAGTGCATTGCGATCCTGATGCAGCCGCCAGGACACGTCCCAGCTTGCCGAATAGACCATGACCATTCCAAACACAATCATGACTGCGACCAATATCAACAGCCACGTATCGAATCCGAGCTCGAAGCGTTTCGGTTTGATCGGATCGGATGAAGTCGTCGCGCCAATCACATCGCCCTCACTAAGTCCCGGAATTTGTCCCCGCGAGCTTCATAATTAGAAAACTCGTCAAAGCTCGTCGCACCTGGCGACAGAACGACCACATCGCCTTCCCCGGCGACATCCTTTGCTATTCCGACGGCGTCTTCCATCCTCTCGCACCGTCTAATCTGAAGGATTTTCCCTGCGCCAATTACGTTCTTCACAGCACGCTCGATTTTTTCCCCAGCCTCACCGAAGAGGATCAAATATTCCACCGCCTGGAGTACTTCAACTGCATAATTGTCCCAGTTCAAATCTTTATCACGACCCCCAGCGATGAGCACAAGCGGTCCAGAAAATGCGTGGACGGCCGCGAGGGCGCGATCCGGGGTAGTTGCAATAGAATCGTTATACCAATCGACTCCAGCAATCGTGCGCACGAACTCCAGCCTATGGGGCACGCCTTCAAATCTTTCGATCGCCGGTCCGATCGCTTCCAACGGCAGATCTGCCGCTGCGATGATGGCTGTGGCCGCAAGCACATTCGAGAGGTTATGTTTTCCAATCAAAGGGACCTGGTCAACCGAGCAAATGAACGAATCGGTCCCCTCATGACGCATGCGGATTTGCCCTCCGGATATATAGCTCCCTTCTCCGTCGATCGGTTTATCCCATCCAAAACTTATCAAGCGGTCGATCACCTTGTCCTTTAGTTCCCAGACAAGGAAATCATCACGGTTCAAGACCATGCTGGAGCCTTCGGGCTGATTCAGGAGAATGCGAGCTTTGGCAGAGGCATATTTCTCCATCGTCTTATGACGATCGAGATGATCAGGCGTGAGATTCAAGTAAGCACCTATCTGGGGCGCCATAGTCATAAGCTCAAGCTGAAAGGACGAAAGTTCCATCACGACCACATCGGATGATTTCATTTCCCCGATATCATTGAGCAACGGGCGGCCGATGTTGCCGCCAAGCCATACGGTTCGATCCGAATTACCGAGGGCTAGTTCTGCGATCCGTGCAACCAGTGTTGTTGTCGTCGTCTTTCCGGCTGACCCGGTTATCCCAATCACAGAGGCGGGACAGTTTTCCAGAAAGATCTGGGCGTCATTCGTAATCGGGATGCCTTCTTCACGCGCATTCTCTGCCAACGGGATGTCCGCGGGAACGCCGCCCGACAGACACAAAATGTCAGCGTTTTCAAGCAACGAAGTCGGATGTTCTCCGAGCACGTATGTCACCTTCAGATCGTCCAATTCAATCTGCTCCCTTTCAAGCTCCTCCGATGTCTTCAAATCGGAGAGAACCACCTCCGCCCCACGGGCAGAGAAATACCGAGCAAGCGCTTTGCCTTGCCGTGCCAGCCCTAACACAACGACTTTTTTTCCATCCCACTCAGGCATCAAAACACATCGGATGTACTAAGCCGCTTTTTCCTCAGGAACCACATCAGAACCTCTCTTCGGTTCCTTACCTGCACTTTGGGAGCGACGTTTTCGATTTTGCTCCTCGATGCCAACCCAGTAGTGATCGGGCATTACCGTCCTGGCTGACTTGACTTCTATGCCTGCGACGGTGCCATCACCACCATTCAGCGTGGTCGGGTTTACCAAGCAGTGAGTCGGTTTTTTTCCAAATTTATCTGTGTAGAAAGTTACGGCTTGATTAACTTTCTCCTGCATTGAGTTGGGTCCGTCGTCGAACCACAGCATTCCGATCTCCATGATTTCATGCCTCCTTATACAAGCGCGAGTGCGACCCCGAACATGCCGGTCAATAGAGCAACGAGCCAGAATCGCTGAACGATTTGGGTTTCACTCCAACCTTTCAATTCGAAGTGATTATGAAGCGGCGCCATACGAAACAACCGGCGACCGTTGGTGATTCGAAAATAAGCAACCTGTAGCATGACGCTCAACGTCTCACTAAAAGGGATAATTGCGATGACAGGGAGAAGAATCCAATGACCCGTCATCAGTGCGACCACCGCAAGCGTAGCTCCAAGCGAGAGAGAGCCGGTATCCCCCATAAAAAGCTCAGCCGGGTGAGCGTTGTACCAGAGGAACGCGAAGACAGCGCCCACAACCGTGAAACAGAATCGGACGAGGAAGACCTGCCCCTGCAGAATGGCAATCCCACCGAAGACCGCGAATGCTGTGGCAGCGATCAATCCCGCCAAGCCGTCGAGCCCATCCGTCAGGTTCACCGCATTGCTTGTACCAACGATGATGAACATGGCGATCGGGACATACCAGATCCCCATGTCGATCCCTTCGGGGTAGTTCGGAAGGATCAACTCGGGGGGATGAAGTCCATATTTCAAGATGAGTGCGGCGCCAAGAGCAACCACGGTTTGGAGGATGATTTTAGACCTGCCGCTCATCCCGCCCCGCTCTTCACGACGAACACCCAGCCAGTCATCCCAAGCGCCGATGGCTGCGAAAAGAACCATGACCAACAAAGGCAGCAAGATCGAGTTCCCGAAAATGTTCATGTCACTCAATATCGAGACCAGGTTGAGTACGCCCGTCACCGAAAGAATGGGAATAATGAAAAGTATTCCTCCCATGGTGGGAGTTCCAAGCTTGGTGAAGTGTCGCTGGGGCCCCTCGATGCGAATGCGTTCGCCAATGCCGTACATTTTAAGAACGCGGATCAACGGTCCCCCCCAAATAACTGTGAGCAGAAAGGTAATTCCACCCAGGGAAAGCGCCATTGCAGCTTCGGTCATGCGTGCGCCTCGAGTGCGGAGACAATCCTGTCCATCCGCATTCCTCGTGACCCTTTTACGAGGATCACATCTCCTTCTTCCACTCGTTCTTCCAGGTAGGTGACCGCGTCTTGACTGTCTTTTAGTTCGATTACTTGTTCGTCAGGCATCCCGACCGTCTGTGCCTCATCCGCAATCCAACGCGCTCGTTCTCCAATGGTGATGAGCAGATCGGCGATTCCGGCCACGCGTGCGCCTACGAGCCGATGACCTTTCTCCTCGTATTCACCTAATTCCAGCATGTCCCCAAGAACGGCGACACGTCGACCATCGAGTTCCTCGAGGAGATTGAGCGCCGCGAGCACAGAAGCTGGAGCTGAATTGTAGGTATCATCGAGCAGCAGTGAATCTTTCGGTCCCTGAACAGCGACAAGACGGAGTTGGCTCTTGGTGCCCTGTAAACCCCCAACAATTTCCTGCCATGTCAATCCCTCGATCAATCCCACAGCGGCAGCTCGCAGGATTGTATGAACAGAGTGACGACCGAGAAGTGGCACGCGAAGATGGATCGTATCCCCTTCATAGTGCAGGACGCAGCGGACACCATCCAGGCCGAGACCTTCGACCTCACTCGCCCAGAGATGCGATTCTGGTGATAACCCGTAGAAGAAGACACGTGCATCTGTGCGATCTTCCAGATTTCTCACCATGGGCTCATCGTGGTTTAAAACCGCAACCCCATCTTCCGGCAGTGCTGCCACCAGCTCGCCCTTTCCCTCAACAATGGCATCCATCGTCCCGGCTCTCTCCAGATGTACTTCACTGATGTTGGTCACGACGCCGACAGAAGGGATCGCAATATCGCAAAGCAACGCGATCTCTCCCGGAACGTAGAAGCCCATCTCGAGTACGGCTCGCTCATGCTTCTCGTTCGCCTGTAAAAGCGTGAGCGGCAAACCAATCTCATTATTTAGATTGCCTGGGTTTTTTATCGTCCTGAATCGACGGGAGAGCACATCGGCGGTAAGTTCCTTAGTCGTCGATTTACCCACGCTCCCCGTAATCCCAACCACGCGTAACGAGAGTTGTTCTCGCCAGAACGCTGCCGTTCTCTGGAGTCCAAGCAGGCTATCCTCCACTCGCAAGATGACGGGGGTGGATATGACTGTGGAGAGCTGCTCGCGAACATCTCGTCGGAAATCAATTACATTTGCCTCAACGTCAACATCTCGATCGACCAACGCGGCAGCGGCTCCCAGTTCAAGCGCATCGGTGACAAAATCATGACCATCGACCTGCTCCCCAGGGAGCGCGATAAACAGCGCACCGGGCTCAACCTGGCGCGAATCAATAACAGCATGCTTGAACTCAGTCGTTAGACTGGGCTCAGGATGCCCTGATAGCGCTTCGACAACGTGTCCTAGGGTTAGCATTCTCCCTCTATCCACTCTCATCTGTTTGAACGAGATCCTCCCTGACCTCGTTCGGTGGTATTTCCAACATCACGACCAATCGTTCTACGACTTGCCTGAAAATCGGCGCTGCGACCACGGACCCCCAGGGTGATATCTCCGGCTTGTCAATTCTGACCAGCACGATAAATTCCGGCTCCGGCAGAGGCCCCCACCCTACGAATGATGCGATAGTCCATCTCGGGTCATAGCCATGTTCCGCCGGTATCTGAGCCGTGCCCGTCTTTCCGGCCAAGTCGTAGCCCTCGACAGATGCAAGGCTCGTTTCGCCCTGGAGAGACTCTGTCAGCATTGCAGTCAATTCATCTGCAGAGTCTCTTGAAATCGGCCGACCCAGAACCGTGGGCTTGGGCCAGTAGGGTCCTTCTGATCCCACGACTGCTCTGACCACATGCGGCTGCACCATGATTCCATCATTGGCAATCGCACCGACTGCTGCCAGGAGCTGTATCGGTGTCACAGAAACACCCTGTCCAAAGGCATTTGTGCCCAAATCCGCCTCGGTCCACTCTGGATGGCGCGGTGTGCGCAGTTGTCCGGATACTTCTCCAGCAACATCAATCCCGGTGACGCTTCCAATTCCGAATGCGTCGAGGTAATCATAGAAAAAAGATGCTCCGAGCTTTTCAGAAGCCACATAGGCCAAACACACATTCAACGAGTGCGCCATGCAGCCCTGCATCGTCTGAGGGCCCCAAGCGCCTCCATCCCAGTTCCGGATCCGGATGCCGCCAACTTCGATTTGCCCTTCATCGATGAACTCATCTTCAGGTGTGACCACACCCGCGTCCAACGCCGAAGCCATGGTGATCACCTTGAAGGTCGATCCGGGTTCAAACTGACCTCCAACCGCGGGATTGATGACCAATTCTTCTTCTTCCAATTCCAGATCCTCAGTTTCAAATCCTCGTTCTTCAAGCCAGGGCTCATAGTGATTGGGGTCCAACGGCGGGTAGATTGCGAGCGCAAGGATTTCTCCATTGCGAGGATCCATGACGATAATTTCACCCTCTTCTGCGCCCGAGCTTTCAATCGACTCTGCGAGAATTTCTTCGACCATCTGTTGAATATCCAGGTCAATCGTTAGAACGAGATTGACTCCAGCTGGTGGATCTGGCTCAAACCTTGCTTCGAGAGGGATGTAACCTCTTTCGATGGTGATGGGTTTTCCTGCCAGCCAATCATCGTAGTAACCTTCAACCCCGAAGAATCCTTGCCCTTCCTGGTTCACAAATCCGAGCACATGCCCTGCCAGGGTTCCTGCGGGATATTCGCGTTTTGGCGCTGGTACCGTCTTGAGACCGCTCAAGTCGGGTGCATCAGCGTCAAGGAGGAAACTCCTGAGCATGTCCGCAGCCATCTGATCAATCGTGATCGGCCACCGTTCCCCACCGGCGATTTCGCGTGTCAAGCGAAAACGGAATTGTCCCTGCGATTTCCAGTCTCGCTTTAATTGGGCATAAAGATCCTCATAGGGAAGGATGAGCGCTCGAGAGAGCACACCCGCAATTTGCTTTATGCTGACCGGGTTTAATTGGTAGGTTTCGACTTCGAGGTAGTAAAGGGGTACGTTCGTAGCCAGAAGATCTCCATCCCGATCGTAGATTAGCCCCCGGGTAGGTTCGACCTCATCCTCTGTGTCAGAGGCCGCCTCCACCCACGAGGCAAAAACCGGAGCGTAAGGACCGAACTGCACCCGTATAAGCTGAACGACCATGGCCAGTGCAACGATGACCATGATCATGAGCAAAATACGAACCCGTTGTCTCGGAAGCTGCTCAACCATCATGCACTACCAAGGCCCAACCAGCGGCTTAGCCAGTCGCCCAGCGTTTCGGTATATGCTGGTGAAAGGCCAGATCGATGGGTCTCACCTGATGATGGAGGCAGAGGAGCGACAAAAGTTTCCGGCGGGATATAGTTCTCGATGATGATGTATTCAACCTCTTCTTTTGTAGCAGGATGAAAACCTAGTTCCAATGCTCTCTCCCACATAAGGTCAGGTGTCGTGAGCGACGCGAGAGTCGCCGTAAGCTCAGCATTCCTTCGCTGAAGTTCTGCGATCTCATTCTGGAGAATTAGAACCCGCTGTCCTGTCTTCGCCAGCCTGGAATTTACGGCCAGGTACATGCCCCCCACGACCAGCATGGCTATGAGGGGGAGCACTGTCCTCCCCGTCATGCTTACTTTCGTCCGCCAGGGAGCTTGTTTGAACGCTTGTTCCTTACGTCGCGGCACTTTTTTCCCTCAGCCAGAGTGTTCAATGCGAGGCATGCAATATCTATGCCAGCTTGATCCTCTCTGCGACCCGCATTTTTGCGCTTCTTGAGCGGGGATTACTTTGAATTTCCTCGTCCTCCGGACGGATTGGTTTTTTTGTAATGATCCGTAGTTCGGCTTTGTGCCCACACCGGCACTCCAATGACTCGGGAGGACAGATACAATCCTGACTCTCCTGACGGAAAAATTGTTTTACAATCCGATCTTCGAGTGAGTGGAATGTGATAACCACAATTCTTCCGCCTGGTGTAAGCAATCTAACGGCAGCTTCAAGACCCCGCTCCAAGGCATCCAACTCGTCGTTCACTGCGATGCGTAAAGCCTGGAAAGTCCGTGTAGCGGGATGAATGCCTCGCTTGGATCGTTTTGTAGTCCGCTTTATGACATCAGCGAGTTGGAGCGTGGATGTCAAAGGTCTCGCTGCGATGATCGTCCGGGCAATCGTTCGAGCGCGTGGTTCTTCGCCATACTTTGAGATAATGCTCGTGAGTGCCTGCTCACTTGTGGTATTCACCAGTTCCTCTGCTGTGAGCGATTGTGTTGGATCGAACCGCATATCAAGTGGTCCCTCAAGCCGGAAGGAGAATCCCCTCGAGCCGTCCTCAAGCTGCATGGAGGAAAGCCCTATGTCGAGAAGGATCCCATCCACGTTTTGCCAGTTCAATTTGTGTGCAACTTCTTCTATCTCAGCGAAGGAAGCCTGGTGAAGCGAGGCGCGAGCGCCGAATTCCGACAGACGTTCGGCAGCAAGTCCAAGAGCATGGGGATCTCGATCTAAGCCAAGCAGGGATCCACTTGGAGCGGTTGATTTCAGAATTCCAAAGGCGTGTCCGGCTGCGCCAACCGTGCCATCTATGTAGTGCCCATCTGCTCGGAGTGGAAGAGCAGCGAGCACATGCTGGTAAAGTACCGGGGTGTGTCCACCGGTGCCGGCAACGTCATCGGACGCTCCCATCACCTACCCCGAGGAAAGGTCAAAATCGATGAACCGCCTTGCGTTGATATCTGGATCCGTCACGTCGCCTAACTCGTCTTGCCAACCTGATTCGTTCCAGAGTTCAAAATACTCACCTGCGCCCACAATCGTCGTCTCAGCATCGAGTTGAGCATACTCACGCAAAAAAGGCGGTATGAGGATGCGGCCGGAGCTGTCCAATTGGACTTCCGTCGCACCCCCGAAGATTACTCGGCGTACAGCGCGCGCTTCGGGATCTGTGGTTGTCAAGGTTGTGGCACGCTGAGCTAACCGGTGGAAGCTTTCTGTGGTATAAACCATCAAATTGCGCTCAAAGCCCTGGGTGACAAAGGCACCCGATGCAAGCGAAGCGCGAAATCTCACCGGGACGGTCAACCGGCCCTTGGAGTCGATGCTGTGAGTGTATTGACCAAGGAACATGTGTTCTATATTTCTCCTAAACAACGAAACGCCGGTCAAGCCCGGCGCCCCACTCTTTCCCACATTCCCCCACAAGTGCACACAGTATATACGATTTCGCCCCACCGGCGCAACCCGAATGGGCACACAATCCACCCAGTACTTTGTTCCTATTAGCGGTTCAGTAATTTCCAGAAGCACAGACGGTTGCGCAGAACCATGAATTCCTAATTTAGCTCAGTTTGCCTGTGATTGATTCGAGTGTAAACGCGGCCCATCAGCCTCGAGCGTGCAGCCTCAGCACCTTCCTAACGACATCCGCGATGAGTTGAACAGGTCCAATGTGGCTATCCGGGTATTCGGGAGATGTTTCACCTTGCTGCATATACGCAAGCATCAATGACGAGCAAATGGTGATCCATCCTTAGTTTTCCCTCGAAGATGCAAATCTATAATTAAAAGAAGAAAGCCCGTGCCAGAAGCACGGGCGTAGTTCAGTGGCTCGTGTACTCATTCGGATGGGGTGGCAGGGGTCTTCCATCGAGAGGGCAATCGGGGGATGAGGTCTAAAAGCGAGTTCTCGCGTCAACGTCAGCGCATAGGACGTTTATGATTTATCTATTTACCACCCCTTTTGTCCCCCCACCGGGGGGACAGTGGGCGAATTAGCCCCACGATCCACCCTATAAGAAATGTGGAGCGATGACCACGTCATTGAAATCTCGGGGTCAACGTCATCACGAACAATAAACCTGATTTATCTATTTACCCCCCTATAGTCCCCCAGTGGGGGACGATCAGGGGGTGCCTCTTCCTTGATGGGGCGGACGGGGAGTGAAAGACAAAGAATTGATACCTCTAACCAGCTTCATCGCCTTCATCAACCTAGCGAGCCTCATCAAGTTGATAGAAGATAAAATGAGAATAGAATAGGCTTCCATAGATGTTTGGTCTATGAAAGCCTGTTCAGATCATGTCTCGACCTATAAGCCGCGTTCTGTCCTGTGAGATGTGACCACCCGAAGGCAATCTTGATGCTCACATGTGCAATCATCCATCTTGGCTCACACGTTACCGTGGAGCTCGAGCGGCCTACCCGGTTCTTTTATGGAACGAGCAGCCCCTCACCCGCGAACGGGCTATGAACCTGCTTGGCCTTGCTCCCGATGGGGGTTGCCTGGCTGCCGATGTTACCACCGGCACCGGTGGTCTCTTACACCACCTTTTCACCCTTACCTGGAAGTCTATGACATCCAGGCGGTCGTTTTCTGTGGTCCTTTCCACGGGTTTCCCCGCCCGGGAGTTACCCGGCACCGTGCTCGGTGGAGCGCGGACTTTCCTCAGAAGAGCTGCCTCTCCTGCGATTGCCCGGTCGACCCATGTCTGACACCATCATACCGTCTGCAAGCCCTACGGGTCAACCCTCAAGATTCCCGAGCAACCGTTCTACTGCTAAGTAACCGCTCTGTTGCTAATAAAACGCATATGCGTTTCTAATGCCCTACCTCTTGATGCCAAGGATTCTGACGACTATAATTCATAATGGCAGGAAAGAAGGTTTGGTATGCCAATCTATACGTATCGTTGTGAAAATTGTGGTGTTCAGTTCGACCGCCAACAGCATTTTGACGATCCTGTGCTTAAGCGCTGCCCGGAGTGTAACAAGAACAAGCTGCGCAAGGTGTTCCTGCCAGTCGGGATCGTATTCAAGGGCTCCGGCTTCTATTCGACCGACCATCGCTCCCCGTCTTGGCGGTCCAGCACGCGAAAATCGGAAACTAAAGAAACCAAGTCCGAGGACAAGCCTGAAACGAAAGTAAAAGAGTCTCCCAAAAAAAGTGACCCCGAGTGAGGTTATAGACGCCCATATTAATAGAAAAAAGCCCTGGTTCTACCCAGGGCTTTTTATTACGTATGGCCATTGACTAGAGCTGAAATCCTCCCGACGCCTGTATAACTTTTGAATCGAAATCCGTGACGAATTGGAATAACTGATGCTTTAAATTGGCCCAATCTTCTGTGTCTAGTGCATTCGTCATAATTTCTCGATCCTCGGCGATGAAAGCGGCCAGCATTTGAGGCCCTTCTCCATAGGTCGTGTACCAGGCTTCGACGGGCTGGACACCGAGGCGCTGTAGCCCGGGGACAAATTCCCGAACCAAGAATTCGAAATATTCTTGCTCCTGACCAGGCACCATGTCCCAGGTCATTAATAACTTAACCGCCATTCGCGACCTCACTCAATACGGTTTGACATTCCAAATCCATCCTCACTTCGATGGATCGAGCACGATGACCTGTGTTTCTTCTGAGAGCGAGCCTTTTGACACTTTCAACGTCGGAAGCGCCTCCTGTTTTCCAATACCCATCTCTTTCAGAAAACCCGAAACCGTCCTTAGATTCGGCCCTTTCTCATAGGTCTTATAATGCATGGGCACTACAATGGATGGTTCCACGAGACTGATCACTTCTGCAGCTTGGGAAGGGCTGAGCGCCCCGCCCCCCCCCACAGGCACCAAGGCGATATCGACGGCGCCCAAATCTTCGATCTGACGTTGAGAAGGAACCTCCGCCAGATCACCGAGATGCGCAACGCTCACGTCTCCAAACCTGAATACATAGAGCGTATTAGCTTTTGCTTTGCCGTTATCTTTTTCCTTTGATCTCATCCGAACACCGGTTATGAAGACACCCCCGATTTCATATTCCCCGGGTCCGCTGATAATCCTGCGCGTGCTCTTGACAGACTTTACAAAATTATGTCCGCGTGCATCGTGACTCACAGTTACAACATCGGCTTTTAAATCCAACTTTGGCAAACCGATTGCCGGATCGTAGGGATCCGTAACGACGCTGATCATGCCTCGCTCCAGGAGCCTGAAACAAGATAGGCCATACCAGGTTAATTCCATATATCCTCCAGGACCGTAGTCGAGCGATTATACACGAGGACAAGATGGCTGAGCAAAAAAAGGCAGGCAGCGGTGCTTATAGTTGGGACAGAGGAATTGGGATAAGGGATTAGGGATCAGGCCGTTTCGGTTCCCATCCAGGCCGTGTATGATTGTTTAACCTGATCGGGAAACATGCACTATGCCCTTAAGCTCGTTAATCAGCTTTGAACAAGGTGCGGGAAACATCGAACAATATTCAGAAAATGGCGCAAGGATGTCACTCCCTCCCAAGACTTCTAAATATTGCAACGCTCAGTTAGATGATTACCACGAGCTAAGACGTGGGGAATTCAAGTGGCATGCTCCCTTGAGAATGTTTCTTCGTGCACGGGTATCCCATCAGGTTCCACAAGGCACATTGGGTTTTGGATTCTGGAATGATCCCTTCACGATATCGCTTGGGCAGCGCGGCGCCGGACGCCGGATCCCTGCACCCCCTCAAACTGCCTGGTTTTTTTATGGATCAAAGCCTAATGATCTATCGTTTACCCCGGGAGTTCCTGGATACGGTTGGAAAGCCATGGTCCTGCGCTCACCCCAAATCCCCGCTCCCCTACTTCTCCCTGCTGCTGGATTGGGGATCGTTTTATCGAGAATTCCCTTCATTCGAGCTCCCGTTGTGAATGCTGCCAAAGCCTCCCTTCAAGCCGCCGAGGCGTTGCTTGATGTGGACCTGAGATCATGGCACACCTACGAGATCATATGGCATCCTTCTGAGCTCACATTCAAAGTAGACGGCGATACCGTGGTGTCGACGAGGGTTGCCCCCTGTGGGCCGCTCGGTTTTGTCATCTGGATGGACAACCAATACGCCGTGGCAACAAGGGAAGATGGTCTTCGATTTGGGGTCCTCCCGGTGGGTGAGCTCCAGTGGCTTGAAGCAGAGGCATTAACCATCGAGAGACTGTCAACAGATTGAAATTCCAGATCGCTCGAAACTAATACGGTAAAGACCGAAGAGGACGATTTCAGCGTGGCAATTGATTAAGTTCTTGACACTACTTCTGCCGCAAAGTACAATCGCCCCCAGCGCCGAGGTAGCTCAGTTGGTAGAGCACTTGACTGAAAATCAAGGTGTCACCAGTTCGATTCTGGTCCTCGGCACCTGAAGAAGAAGTTTGAGCATACAGCACTCAAAAAAGGAGATTTGCTGTGTGCTCGTTTGGATTAATCCCAAAACTAAACCGCTAGATTCGGAAAGCCCATGACGACTTCATACTAAATAGGCAAGTGGCTTACGTCTCCCCTCTGATCATCGAATCCACGATTACCCGCTAGCGAGTTCGTGAAATTTTAAATTTTTTCACCCCCCCTTCGGGGGCGATTGTTTGTTCTATTGAAGTGCAACCAGTTATGACGTATTATGTGAAGTACGTCACAGACCACCATCGTTGCGGGATTTCATATTGCTTGCGTCCATGCCTGACTTCATCTGAGGTCGGGCTATTTATGTTGGGAGGGGAATACAATGAGAAAACTTCTATATATTCCAGTATATCTTTTAATATCCCTATCTATTGCCAGTTGTACCCCCGCCAATGAGTTTCCAACTGGAGAATTTTTTATGCCATTAGGCATGGACTATAGGGCTAGGGATTGGTGGGGGGTCGATGGAGTAACGTTCAATTTCTACGATGATGGGACCTTCACGGTCACCGATACTGCTGGGGTTCAAAGAATATCTGGAACCTATGTAATTGATGGGGATAAATACACTGAGACAAGTTCCGACAGACAAAGTTGCATACCAGCGGGACCTGCAACATATAGATGGAGATTCGATGATGGGTATCTGACATTCATTGGTCTAGGTGAAGATGAGTGTCTTGACAGGATGTATTTGATGGGTGAGAAATACCTCATAAAACAAGAGTAGAACTAGAAGATGAATGGATCCAAGCCCCCGCCTCGCAAGGGTCGGGGGTTCTCTTTTCTCAGCCTAACACCCTCAGGTTGGGGCGTTTATTTCTAAACAACATACGCCTCATCGCATAAAGGCTACAGCTGATACCACCCTTTGTCTGAGCTCCAATTGTCAAATCTTCCATTTGCCCATAAAGTTGACAGTGGAACCTTTTCCACAATCCAAAGACGGATCTGCGATCCAGTACATTTTCCCCCCAGAGGTTTAATAGGATATGGGGGCCATCGACACCACCCTATGTTGAAAGTAACCTGTAAGTTATGGTAGAGATCCCCAATGCTATGCTATATATGTATTTGATATTTAACAGAACCCATTCTCTTTCTCAAAATTGACGAAAGGAGGAAACCCAAATGTTATTTGCACCTAAGGAGAAGGGACAAGGTCTTGTAGAGTATGCATTGATACTTGTTTTGGTCGCTATCGTCGTTATTGTGATCCTCGCTCTACTTGGCCCCGCCATCGGGAATGTTTTCAGCAACATCGTTAACACCATCTAATCCGAATTGGTCCTACTCTCCCTCCAAGACCCAGAGCCCTATTTGAAATAGGGCTCTGGGATTTTCATTCTCCGAATGATGTTCTTTTCCTTACTGATCTCACTCCCTATCCACAATGGTTAGCCCTCATATCGTTTAAGGATTGATACATAGGGTTATTCGCACAATCTCCAGAGAAACTGACTAATCGATCCACGAACCTTACTTCTGTACTACTCCCGTAACTTTTCCTTCTCTATCTCGACAAATTAAGTGATATTTGGACACTTTCAACAATACTAATCCATAAGATATCGCCGGGGTTTGGAGTTGGCTTGCAAAATATCGGCATCCCCAGGTGAATGAAATCTAATTTTTTAATCTATGAGGAGGGCAAGTCGAATGATACAGAGGAGCATGCTCATCATCTCAGTTGTTGTGACATCCTTTATCCTGGTAGTCACGGGTGCGTTAGCAGATCGAGTGATTAATTCACAGCAACCGGGTGTTGGCGTTCAACCTGAATCTGTTGGACTAGACAGTCCGGAGGTCATCTCCATTTTAGAAGAACGTGAAGCCGAGTATCAGGCCCTTATCGACGAAGCCAACCAGAAATTGGCTGCATCTTATGAAACTCAAGAAGAACTAGCCTCACGACTTGAACAAGAAGCACCAACAGCTTCTCAGGCGGAATACGAGATCTCACCGGAACTTGCTGTTGGACTAGCTCTGTCAGTTGCTCCAAGTGCAAAAGTGAGCAAGCGTGTTGAACTCGTAATGTTCCAAGGGATGGTTGCGTATGAGGTAATCCTTGACCGAGGAGCTGTCTACATCGGTGCCGAGAACGGTTGGCTGCTCCACAATAGCGTCCCCTCAGAGGAAACAATTAGCCACGATGGTGGCTTTGAAGATGACGATGACGAGCACGAAGATGAGGATGATGATTGATTTTCTGTAATTTAAAATCTTCAGGTAGAACAACGGAGACCCAATGAACAATCGAAAAAAGACAAGGAAGACCGCGGATAAATCTACGACAGGGGTAAAAACCTTGCTGGCAACGGGGGCGCTCCTCACTACACTCGGAGGCTGGGCAATCCTGGCGAAGAAGGACACCACATTATTATCATCTCAGGATTCACAACCTATTTCGACGGAGGAACTCACCCTTGAATTCCCTCCGCTTCCTACGCTGGTTCCCGAGGGAGGATTTGATCCTGGTTCCATCCCAGAGACTCCACCTGAAGCCCCGCAGGCCGTTAAACTTCGAGTTGTGAACAGTCCTCGCTCCTCATCAGCACCAGCATCCGTTACTCGGACGCGATCTTCATAGAGATTTGATTGATGAACCGTATTTCCTTCAAGGCGATGGGAAGTCAGATGATGGCAGCCCTCGAAGAGAGCTCAACGGAAAACCCAAACGGTCTTGAGCTTGTACCTCAATGGTTTGAGCGATGGGAGAGTCGTTTCAGTAGGTTCCGAGAGGGAAGCGAACTCTCCAGATTGAATTATGCTCAAGGTTCTCCGGTCGTCGTCAGTCCTCTTTTCTTGGAGGTTTTAAAAAAGGCACTTAAAATCGATCAAGCCACCGATGGGCTGGTCACGCCCTTCGCCCTGCGCGCCTTAGAGATCGCGGGCTACAACTGCAGCTTCGAACATATTCACAGCCCCTCTATGCAGCAAAAAGACATCGAACCAAGCCGTCATTTGCCAGATATTCAAGTTTCAATCTCTAATCGCAGCATTGAGATTCCCCGGAATACGGGCATCGATCTGGGTGGGTTTGTAAAGGGTTGGGCTGCAGATCGCGCAGCCCGTCGTCTCTCGAAAATGGGTCCCGCCCTCGTCGATGCGGGTGGTGATATCGCCGTCAACGGTCCACGCAGGAATGGAAACCCATGGCCGATAGGGATCCAGAATCCGCTGGACTCTCAGCAAGAAATGGGCTTAATCCTCCTCAGGAAAGGCGGCGTGTCAACCTCGGGGAAGGATCAACGGAATTGGATTAATATCGATGGAACAATGAGCCATCACATCATCGATCCAAGAACGGGTCTCCCTGTGATAACAGACCTTTTATCTGCCACTGTTATCGCAACCTCTGCTCACCTAGCCGAAGTCGCTGCAAAGATGACGCTACTTCTAGGAAGTCATGCTGGATTAGCCTGGCTTGAACAGCAGAATCACACAGAAGCATTCATCGTCTTGGATGATGGCGAAGCACTGATGAGTTCAGGCATGCATCAACACTTATGGAGAGCGTAAAAATGAGAAATCAGGAAATTCCCGTCGATCTCGATAACATCCCCGTTATGCCATTTCGCATCTTTGTCGTCTTACTCGGATCCATCGCTTTTGGTACGCTCGCAGCCGTCCTAATCCTCCCCACATGGCTGCCTGGGCTCACAAACTCCTTGCTAGGTACTGAAGCCAAAGTTTTTTGGTACCTGTCGCGCTCCAGCGCCATGGTTGCATTCATCCTTATCTGGATGTCCATGGCACTTGGGATCATGATCACCAATAAGATGGCTCGCATCTGGCCGGGTGGACCGAAAGCCTATGACCTGCACCAATTTGGGAGTTTGCTCGGACTTTTCTTTGCGATTTTCCATGCGCTGATTTTGCTGGGCGATGCATACATGGGTTATGGTCTAGTCCAAATCTTAATTCCCTTTCAAAGCGAGTCATACCGACCCATCTGGGTGGGTCTGGGACAGATCTCCGTCTATCTACTTCTTCTCATCATCCTTAGCTTCTATGTACGCAGTCGTATCAGCAGGAAAGTATGGCGCATAATCCACTTTCTAAGCTATTTGGTCTTCTTCGGGGCGCTTCTCCATGGGGTCCTATCAGGTTCGGATACAGAGTTGTTATGGGTACAAATTGTGTATTGGTCACTTCTAGGTTCAGTTCTATTCTTAACCCTCTATCGAATTCTTACCTCAATACCGCTGCTCACACCTAAGAAAACCACCTGAATTTAAATTTGCGGGATATGTAAACGCCACTCTCATTTACATATTAATGTCAGGCATATCGAATCAAACCTTCTCGACATATCGTTCTCTAGAAGGGGGGGTGCACCTTTACGCATCTATGTCATGTGTGGAAACAAGAGATTCAAATTTATCGGGGCGTAATTCTAAGTTCCTAGGGCAGCACTGTGTGTTGAACACCCGTAAAGAGCCGATATCATCCTGGGAACATCACCCTTCGGGCGATTTTTCGTGCCTCATCGATAAGGACATACTCCCCCTCTTCGTCAAGGTAATACCAGTGGTCCCAGCCGTTGCATGGACTTCCGTCCATGATGCTCTTCCCGACCTGATGAATTGAGCCCTCGGTGCCCTCGTACATCAACGTCCCATCGGACTTAATGATCGCCTGTTTTTTTTCGTCCTGCATAAAGTACAGCACCTGCCCCGGATGCAGCAGTCCGAGTTCGAGCAGCCGGGCAAACGGGACGCGTGGTGCGTGCCGACGGTGATCGGCGACATCGAATACCGCATCATCCAGATTCTCTTGACGAATTCGGGCAATCCTCTCTCTCGCTATCTGAACGTAATTCTCATCTTGCTCGATACCAATCCAATTACGATGCAAGCGTTTCGCAACGGCTCCAGTTGTTCCGGTGCCAAAAAAGGGATCGAGGACGATATCACCCGGGTTGGTTGATGCAACGATCACCCGGTAGAGTAAGGCTTCCGGCTTCTGGGTTGAATGTGCTTTTCGCCCTTCGACCTTTATGCGTTCCTCGCCCGTGCAAATCGGTAACCGCCAATCGCTCCTCATCTGCTTGCCATCATTAAAAGACTTCATCGCGTGGTGGTGGAACGTGTATTTTGCATCCTTCGATTTCGCCGCCCAGATGAGGGTTTCATGCGCATTCGTAAACCGCACCCCGCGAAAATTGGGCATCGGGTTGGTCTTAATCCACAATACGTCGTTCAACATCCAGAACTGAAGGTCCTGGAGGATAGCTCCAAGTCGATATATGTTGTGATATGTGCCGATAACCCACAGCGCGCCAGTATCTTTGAGCACGCGACGACACGCTTTGAGCCAGGCGCGGCTGAAAGCATCGTATGCTTCGAAGCTGTCGAATTTATCCCAGGCATCCTCAACTCCATTGACCCGCGTCATGTTTGGACGCCAAAGTTCACCAGAGAGTTGAAGGTTGTAAGGCGGATCTGCGAAAACCAAATCCACCGATTTCTCAGGGAGGCTTTCAATCAGCTCGAGGCAATCTCCATGCAGGACTTCCCCTACCGGAAGGTTCTTATCGACATCTACCTTCACTCAATCCACCTCTTTACAGGCGCCAACGGGCTGCCATTCAGATCCATTCCGCTGAAAACATTCACAGTATGAGGCACTCGGTTCGGAGCCATCAGAATTCCACAGCAGAAAATCTATGTCAGTTTGGACACAAACTTGATCCCCAACTGTCTCTGTGGAGATCACACGTGAGCGGGAAAATCCCAAACCCCCGGCATCCATCTGACGCACGATCCAAACCCTCGTCTGTTCAAGATCACCATCACCAAAAATCTTCTCCCCCTGAATGATGAACTGGAACAACTGGACAAGAATTATGGCACCCAGTAATCCCAGCAAAACCGTGATAAGACATCCCGTGGAAGAAGATATTCTTACGCCTCCCACTCTCCCAGAGGCGCTCCCCTCACCTTCAATATGAGTGCTCTCTTCGGTTGTTTTCGGGTTCAAGCGGATGCTCCCCTTGATCGTTTTCATCCTACGAACGCCTCAGTCTACTACGCTTTCTCGGACCACCGCAATCGTAATTCCAGCCTCAAACTCGGTCGTCTTGACTTTGGAATATGAACGGGGTATCCTTCGACCGCAGAATGCGGGTGTAGTTCAGTGGTAGAACGTCTGCTTGCCAAGCAGAAGGTCGTGGGTTCGAATCCCATCGCCCGCTCTGATCAAATCGCCCCTCGCCGCTCTGATTACTATAACAGTCGACGGGCGAGTTTTGGTCAAAACCACGGCGACGTGGCCAAGTCCGGTAAGGCATGGGTCTGCAAAACCCCTATCGTGGGTTCAAATCCCACCGTCGCCTCCTGAAAATATTAAAAATGTGGGTGCCACGCTAATCGATCCTGATGGCGGCTCCGCATTTTTTTATTAATTGCGATGCAATAAATTGTGCCTACGTGCCCTCTCATATCACGCCCCAGAATCTCTATTCACACCTACCTCTAATATATTTCATAGGAAATGGTGCTATAAGTTTATAAGGCTTGAATAAATGGGGGTTGCCGATCGAAACAGGCAAAATGCATGAGACGACAGGGATGAAGTACGATTTAGTATGAGGGACCCCGTAAATGTTGCGAGAGGTATAATCATTTACTGAACCAGGACGGTTGTATAGAGAGAAGAGGGCAACGATATGGACGAGATCACCAATCAACCTGAAGAAACCAAAGAACATGACGGTGTGATAAACAATCTGACAATGCGGCTGAAACTCATCACGCGTCTAATGATGGACCGGAGGGTCAACCCTCTCCTAAAGCTTCTTCCAGTTGGAGCTTTGCTCTACCTCGTGATTCCTGATGCAATCCTGGGTCCCATCGATGACGCCCTCGTCATATGGTTGGGTTTTCATTTCTTTGTCGAGCTTTGCCCTCAAGAAATTGTTCGTGAACACATGGACGCACTCACCTCGACGATTGATGGTTCCTTCAGCGATGTGATCGACATCGAGGAAATTAAAACAAGGCCCGATTCATTGGAACAATAAACAGTCACGGTGCATAAGAGCAACATAATCAAATTGAGAGCGTCTACGACGCTCTCAATTTTAATACTCCCAAAATTACTCTGAAAAAAGTTTGCCTCAATTAGGTTGAGGCCAATGAATTATCACCGGGTCCACATAGCCATGCTTCTCAACAGCGTACAAGCGGCCGCTTGACTTTCCATCACAGCCTTTTTCATCCAGCAAGGTGTACGAAGTATCATCCGTCCGAACAGCCACGTCGATCAGAAAGCCATTCTGGCACACGACAGCCTCGATAAGATAGCCGCGATCATCGTCTTCGGTCATATTCAATCGCTGCCAGCTCACAATTACGTGGTCTCCTTGTCGTACAGCGCCAACTTTCTTCGGCTGACTGTACAAGGTTGAACGTGGTAGCTGGTGCGCTGCGACGGCAACCGTGCGGATATCCCCATCAATCTCAACGACCGAGTTATGGAGCCAGCAGTGAAAATGGTTCGTATCCAAAATCACCCAATACCACTGACTATTAGGGTTTCGACCGTGTACGATGCCATGATCACCCTCGTATGCGCCGTGTGCGTATAAGTATGCTGTGCCGGCCCCATAGCGGCAATTTGCTTGCATCAACACGGTCACATCCGGAAAATCGAAAGTAGGCGTGGGAGTAATCGTCGGTGTTGGCGTGATTGTTGGAGTCAAAGTGATCGTGGGCGTCAGGGTGACCGTAGGTGTGCGCGTAATCGTGGGGGTGTGAGTCTGTGTGACGGTCGGGGTGGAGGTGGGTGTGTTCGTAGGCGTCGGTGTCGGTGAACTAAATATGGCCATCGCACTCCCACATGCTCCCAGGAGAACCGACGCAAGGAGCAGCACGCTCATGCGGATTACGAATCTGATCCAGTGATTTCGCCTAGAGCTATGGCTTTTATCTCTCATCTCAACTGGCATTCTATGCGAAGATGCATCCAGCTATCAATGTGACCTTTGGTTCGTATCGGGAGATCACATCATCATGGCGATGGAGTATCTGAAGGCACAGGCGTAGATGTGGGTGTGGTTGTCGGTGTGAGTGTGGGCAGAGGCGGGCTGTGAAACCTGAACACTCGCTCATCTGAATCCCATGTAGATTCATAGCTTAATATTTCAAAGAAAGTTTTTCCATGTTTGAGCGGCATGACGTTCCCTTCGAGGTCCCATAATTCCAAATTCGCGCTCCTGGTCGACCATCGGATTTCCTGCAACTTCCCATCTCGGAGTAGATACCCCACGGCGCTCGTGAGGTACTGCAGCTCAATGTCCAGTATCGTCCCTACGAGGTTCTCGAACTTATGCCGAGCGAACAGAACGAGGACATTCTCAAATTGAAGCTGTTCCCCCGTCATGCGCTCGACCGCAGGAAACAATTCCCCTTCCCCAATGGAGAGATCTTGCGATCGCGCATAGGCGCCGCTGGAAGGATCATAGCTCCAACCCACATGATTGAAGTAGTTGTAGACGATCACAAAATCTTCTGCATCCACCCCCGATATCATCGGGAGTGAATCAAAGACCAGCCCAGAGAGATCCCCCGGATCCGCGATCTCCTCTAATAGATCGTCCAAGTCTTCGACGAAGATCCCCGCGCTGTTGACGTTATCGGGATCCTCGGCAAACACCGTCTCCCAACCACTTAATTGCTCGAGGACTTCGGGTGACGCATAGCGAATATACAGCCTACCCGGGGGATAGAGCAGTTTAATCTCCTCGTAAGGGACCCTGCCAGAGCGAACCGGGCCGACGACATACGTCTCACCTTGATCGATGCGATTTTCGTTCATTTCTAATAATTCATCCGCATAGTCCCCGTAGTACACAGCGAGGAACCTCGTCATCCCCTGGCCAATGGATATCTCCCAAACGTGAGATGCCGCGCTGAGCCCTGCTTGCGGTCTCGCAGATGGCGGGAAATTCGTGACCGAGACGAGGATCGGGTTTTTATAGAGGTGCGATTCGTCGTTCACTCGTTCGCCCGTCAGCGGGTTATATTGCTCGAGATACGTCGGACCAACCCGGAATGCCGTTGGCGAGGGCGTAGGGGATGGCTCCGGTGTTTTTGTCGCGCTCGTGACTGGTGTATGCGTTATCTCGGGTTGAAGCGTAGAGCTCTGTGGTTCTCCAGAAACTTCAGCCTCGGTCGTATACTGTGGGGTATTCCGATCTACCTCGCCTTGCCCACATGAAGCGATGAAAATGCTCATGCAGACTCCCACTATGACCCCACGAACGCGATGAAACATCAGTGGCTAAACTCCTTCGGATGCATCTGGAAACGAGTTGGGATTCTACCAAGGTTCAGGAAAGAAGTGGGTTTTCACCGGACGAAATCCTAATGAAGAACTTCAGAATTTATCTGGACGATTAGCGAACCCGAGGATATGATTCACATTTCCTTGTAAACCACGCTAGGAGAACTTTATCCACGATGATCAGTCGTCTTAAGGGAACCTGGGAAGAATTTCCCCGGGATTTCTGGACCCTCGTATTAGCTACCTTCATCGACCGCCTCGGCGGGACGATGATCTTCCCCTTCTTTGCGCTCTATGTAACCCAGAAATTCGACGTAGGTATGACCGAAGCCGGCATCCTGTTTGCGATATTCTCGATATCCGGATTTCTCGGGAATTTGGTGGGCGGTGCACTAACGGATAAGTTCGGACGGCGCGGCATCGTCATATTTAGTCTTGTCATTAGCGCCTTGAGCAGCGTCTGGATGGGTTTGGTCAACGACCTGAACGTCCTTTATGGCTTGGCGGTCGTGGTGGGCTTCTTGTCCGACATCGGTGGCCCCGCACGTCAAGCCATGGTGGCGGACCTTCTCCCAGAAGAAAAACAAGCCGAAGGATATGGTGTTCTCCGGGTTGCCGGCAACCTCGCCTGGATTATCGGCCCTACAATCGGTGGGCTCCTAGCCACCCAATCTTATATGCTTCTCTTCGTGCTCGACGCCATCTCGAGCCTCATCACCGCAGGGATCGTGTACCGCTTGATCCCCGAGACGAAACCTGAAACAGCCAAAGCCGAGGAATCCGAAAGTATTCTGGGCTCCTTCGCTGGGTATCGCCATGTGCTGGCAGACAAGCTCTTCATGGCTTTCCTCGTTGTTTCGATGTTCATGCTAATCGCCTATCTGCAGATGTACAGCACACTTTCTGTGTACCTGCGTGATGTCCATGGTATCGGACCTCAAGGCTATGGATTCCTTATGAGCATAAACTCCACGACGGTCGTGATCTTTCAATTCTGGGTCACTCGACAGACAAAAAAATACGCGCCTATGCTTATGATGGCGCTCGGATCAGGATTATATTTGATCGGTTTCGGTCTTTATGGGTTCGTGGAGATATTCGTACTCTTCGTTGTGGCAATGTTGATCATCACCGTAGGTGAGATGATCGTCATCCCAGTAGGTCAAGCTTTGGTGGCGCGGTTTGCCCCCGAAGATAAGCGTGGAAGGTACATGGCAATTTATGGGTTGTCCTGGACTATACCTTCAGCAATAGGACCCTGGGCCGCCGGCATCGTCCTGGATAATTACAACCCCAATCTCGTTTGGTACTTGGCAGCCATATTTTGTGCGATTTCAGTGGCGGGTTTTTACCTGCTCTACCTCCGGTCGAAAGATCGACTCAAAATACCAGCAGCAGAAAAAGCGGAATCTGCTGCATCCACCTGACCACCACGCTCCAAGCGTCGATATCACAATCCAACTTCGATCCCACTAAGTATATGCGTGACCCATCACACGAGGAGCAGAAGCGCAAGCAGCAAAGCTGAGACAGCGGGCACAGTCAGATTATCAGTCCCATGGGGAGATACTGCTTCGGCAGCTGTAGCCCCCAAAGCGGTGATCGCACTGACGAGGAGTGCCTCACCAGGCGTGATACGGCCCATTGAAAACATGAGCAGTGGGATCGCGGTCGCAATCAAGCTCACCAGGAACATCGTGAGCGAACCTTCGAGCGTCCGTGTGCTCCCGAATACCGAATACTCCCTTTGTCCGTAACGTTGACCTATAACGGCTGCAAATGCGTCTCCCCATGTCATCGGCATCAAACAAGCGACGAGAATAACGGGGTTGTCCCAAAATATCCAGATTGCTGCAGAGAAAGCAATTGGGAAGTAAACGGTCCCTAGTTGACCTCGCTCTCCCGTCTCCATGGCTTTGAAAGTTTCACGCCGATAGGAAATGTAATTTATCAAGACAAACGATAACGGCGGAATGATGGCAAAGACTTTATTCTCGAAGAGTAGTACTGTGCCAAATGCCCACATTCCAACACCGATGTGGACGAACTTCCGTGTGAAATCAACGGAGTATCCGCGCCACTTCCGTAAACCCTCACTTATCCCGATTATCGAGAACACGTAGATATAGGAAACAATTAACCCAATCAAATTCTGGTTCATGTCCTTCTCCCTCGTTGTTAATAGTGCGGCTCTTTGACTACGTAGCGCGATCGATTCGCCGTTGCCCAGAACGGCTCAATTGTACACGTCACACCAGAAAACACGACCCTATGTTTTGCCATCCACCCCCCAGTTCAAATGATGTATGATTGGACGACGTGGAGATTTGTGGAATCTATCCACGATATCGAGCGCTCGCCTGTGAAGGGTAATTCTTTTCATGGAAAATTTACTGCAGTTATACCCGGTCTTAAAAGAAGACATCCTATTGAGAGGGTTGTATCTTCAAGAGGAAGACCTTCTTGAAGAAGGAAGCACGATCATCTATACAAATTTCATCACCAGCATTGACGGCCGAATCGCCGTGGAAAATAATGGACGTCTGGGTGTACCAGGCGACATCACAAATCCCCGAGATTGGCGGCTTTTTCAGGAGCTCGCTGCCCAGGCGGAGGTTGTGCTCACGAGCGGACGCTACCTTCGAGACTACGCCGACGGGCATGCACAAGAGATCCTGAAAGTCCATGAGGATCCGGAGTTCGCTGACCTTGTAGAGTGGAGAGAGAAAAGGGGATTAGCCCCCTTCCCTGATCTTGCAGTGATCAGCAGCAGCCTGGACTTTGCCATTCCCAGCGCGCTGATTGAGGACGGGCGACGAGTCATTGTCGTCACTACGAGAGATGCCGATCCTGACCGAGTTCGATCGCTCGAATCCCAGCTCGGGTCCGTCATCATAAGCGGCGAACACAGCGTGGAAGGTCGCGATTTGAAAGACGCTCTGGCTGGGGAGGGCTACCGTTCTGTGTACTCGGCGGCCGGTCCCCGCATACTCCATCTCTTGCTCGAGGACCGTGTGCTCGATCACCTCTATCTCACGATCGCATCCCGAGTATTGGGCGGCGATCCCTTTGCCAGTCTTGTGGAAGGTCCATTGCTCTCACATCCAGCCGACTTCGAGTTGAAGAAACTTTATTATGATCCTTCTGGGTTGGATGGTGTGGGCCAGTTGTTCATCCAATATCATAAAGCCATCTGAACCAAAACATCTCTCCCAACTCGGATGTCGATCTTGAAGCACTTTTACTGACACCAGTTGATTCTGGTTTCCAAGTTGGAAAGAACGTTCAAGCAATGAGGAGGGATTACTGGGAAAAAGCCAGAATACCCTGCAGCTTGATAGGAAGGAGCAAGCTCCTTGATTCCAAGGACAGGTTTTGGAGGAAAATGGAATCCATCAGATTGAAACAGGGATAAAGCAAGGTGGGGGGACTTATTCCTTGGAAGATGCTGCGTTGCTTCGGGATTCTTTACTTTCGAAGTTCGAGTACATCCTCATCATGGAGCACATAATCCCGGCTGACCAATTGCCCATCAAACCCTCCGCTTCCCCAGACCCTCGCCAATTTCAAGTTTTGGTAAAAATCCTGATGCACTTTTGCGGCGAACTCTTCGACCGTCGATCCTTTCTTCATAACGTAGGGTGAGTTTAAATCGGCATCCTTCCCTGGCGCCTTGGAATAGATTCGAATCACTCCCAATTTTTCAAAAATAGTGCGTTTGAAATCTTCGACGTGCCTGCCGGTCAAAGTAGATACAGGGATGAGGGGACACTCGGTCTCGTCAAGTAAATCGCAAAGGACTTCAAAATCTTCGTCGGATTTTGCGTCATCAACTTTATTCACGAGGACATAAAAGGGGAGAAATGTCTTCCGCCGGTGCTCTTCAAACGTATCCATTTTCTCCAAGGGATAAATACGCTGACTCTCCAGGTAGGCGATCGTGTCTTCGAGTTGGCCAATCGGATCCGCTTGAAGATCGACCACCACCATCACGATATCTGCACGCCGGATCATATCCAGCAATCCAGGTTCGATGAAATCACGATCGAGCGCTGGTGTATCGATGAGCTGTACCTGGATATTCTCGATAGGCATCATTCCTGGCGTCGCCATCCGGGTCGTAAATGGATATTCAGCGACCTCGGGTTCCGCGTTGGTGAGGGAGGCGACGAGGGACGATTTTCCCGTGTTTGCCGCACCGACGAGCGCTATCTGACCCGCGCCCTCCTTGTCCACATTAAAACTTGATTCCCGGTGCCCCCCCTTTTTGCTCGACTCGGATTGGACTTTTAGTTTAGAAAGCTTCTTCCTCAACCCAGCTCTGAGCTTATCGGTGCCCTTATGTTTGGGCACGATACTGAACATCTCCTCGAGGTACTCGATTTTTTCCTCAGGTGTGGATGCCTGGCGATATAGCTTCTCAACTTTTTTATATTCTGGTGGCAAATTCGTAGGCATTGGAGTTCACACTTCCATATGCGGCACACTTCGGTATATAACACTGATTATAACGCCCAAGGTCAAGCTTTTCTGAAGCATATTTTTACATGACAAAGAAAGGTTTGCACAGTAATATCTAAGCTGTGTTGGCACTTAACTCTCAGTGAATGACGTACTTCGTTCACTGCGATGCGGTCCGTGTCAAGTTTACGGTATCAGAGCAGATCTTACCCGTCGTCCTTCCAAGATTCACAAGGTCGTTCCCACATGATCCATTCTCCGTTATCGAAAAACACAATGATCGAGGTGGAACCAGGTCCCTCCCCCCGCCGCGTCCTAATCCCACTCGGATTGGGGACTGCCATTTCGCTTCTGGGCGACAGTACCTTATATACAGTATTACCGCATGCCTCGATCGCGGCCTCTGCGGGCGTGACGCTCACGATGGTTGGGATTATTCTCGGAGTCAATCGACTGGTACGGCTGCTATCAAATCCGATTGCCGGATCACTCTATGATCGATTGCCGACCAGAAAATTAATGATTGCATCCCTCTTTATCGGGTTCATCTCGACCACGCTTTACGGCATCGGGAGAGGATTTGAGATCTTCCTCCTCGGTCGAGTCCTCTGGGGAATCGCCTGGTCTGGGATATGGATTGGCGGAAACACCATCGTCCTCGATATCTCGAATGATGAGAACCGGGGTCGATTGAGCGGTCGTTACCAGATGTGGTTCTTTGCAGGCATCGGCGCTTCTGCCCTCTTAGGGGGTTTATTTACGGATGTTTTTGGATTCCACGGGGGCTTGCTAATAAGTGCTGCCCTCACGGGGCTGGCCTTGTTGATGTGGATCTTGTATCTCCCTGAGACGAAACCATATCGGGTAAATAAACCGAAAAAATCCCAACCAAAATCTAGCGTTCGCTTCCCCTGGAAAACTGCGATATTGACCTCTATTCCAGTATTTGTGGTTCGTTTTGGTCTTGCAGGCGTTCTCGCTTCCACAACGATTATTTGGTTGGAATCATTCTTTGCTGATGGGATCACATTTGAAGGTGGTTTTATCCCCATCGCCACCTTCACGGGAGCCTTCGTCGCCGTTCGTACTCTGACCGGGATGATCAGCGCGCCCGCTGCAGGCACACTCTCTGATAGGCTAAATCGACGATGGCTAATTATTGCGGGGCTGCTTGCCATCGGATCCTTCGGGTTATGGCTGATGAGCAGCGTTGCGATGATCACCGCCTTCTTAGGAGCCTTACTTGCTAGTCTTCCGGGAGGCGGCGTTCAAACGCTCGCCCCCGCGACTGCAGGAGACATCGTTCGTCCCGAAGTCGAGGGACGAGTCATCAGCGTAATCTATACAATCGGTGATGTTGGAAGTGCACTGGGCCCCCCTCTTGCGTTTTGGGTGATCGGGGTGGTGGGTCTCACTAGTTTATACAAAGGCTGTTCTGTGCTCTTCGCCCTCACTGCCCTGATCACGCTCGGGCTTGAAATTCAAGATACCGCATCACGAAGAGTAGTTGGTGCATGATTTCTTCGCCACCAGAAGCTCAAGAGGAAGGGAATGATTGCAAGGGCGGCACCGATTAACCCGACGGCACGATAACCGATCGCCGCGAACACAAAGCCACTCCCCAAACTCCCGATTGCGGATACCAGCCCCAGGAGAAGATCGTTAAAGCCCTGCACACGTGATTGCTCCAAATTGAGCAAATTATCAGTTAACATCGTCGATCCCCCCACATAGCAAAAGTTCCAACCGAGCCCGAGGAGGAAGAGGGAAATAACCAAAGGTAAAATTCCCGGGAAGAGACCAGCCGTCAACGCAGCAAACACCAATATTAATGAACCAAACATAAGAACAGGAGTCCGACCGACACGGTCAGTCAGGCGACCGGAGAAGATTGAAAAGGCAAACATGCCGAACGTATGTGCGGCGATGACAATTGAAATATCCCTGAGAAGAAACCCCGAATTCCTCATATGTAAACTTGTGATGACCATCAACATGACCATGACGAGTTGACCGATGATCATGGACCCGCTTGCGACAAATACACCGGGGCGCTGAAAGATTTTTCTCAGAGGTTGGACTTCAACGTTTGTGTCGTTTGTACGTTCTTGCGGAGGAGCCAACTCGCGGGCGATCTCCATCGGTTCGGGCCGCAGCAGCCACACGATAATAATGGTAGCAATCGTGAACAAGATTAATCCAACGGCATAAGCTCCGACCAACTCATTATGCCCGACACTCGTTGCCCACGTCGAAGCGGGACCCACAAGCAGCGGTCCGAGGATAGACCCCACCGTGCCACCCACGACGACGTTCGCGATCGCGCGACCACGCGCCTCCAAAGGACTCACGTCTGCAGCGGCATAGCGACCCAACTGCATTGCCGATTGAGCAAGCCCAAGACCAGCCATACCAACCAGGAATAGCAAGAATGTGACGTTGAGAACCGCCCACCCGGACAAGAAGGATCCCAGCACCCCAATCCCCAGCCCTATCGCAAGACCTACCCGTCGACCTCTGCGTTCCATCAGAAAACCCCAGAAAAGCGCCCCGATGGCAGATGCTCCAAGCAGTACCGCCGCCGGGACTCCAGCCCATGCAACGACCCCACTCAGTTCCGCGCCAATAATGGTATTAACCGTCGCCATCGCGATCATCGCGGCGGATACGAGACTCTGTGCGCTGAAAAGTGTCCTGGTAATTTTTCGCGAAATCGCTGGATAATTTCTCATTCACTCATTCTCAAGATGTAATGTGCTGTTCCTATAGTCCTCGACCGAATAAGTGGTTCAAGGAAATCTCACTCAATCCCCACATTTATATCTAATTGTACCCGCATGTAGTAGGTCAAGCGTCACCTAGAGACTTTGGCCAGGGAGGTGCGTTCGAGGGCAGGTTGACGTTCTTCAATGACGGAAAAAACATCTGCACCTTGTCGCTGATGACAAGGTGCAGGGTCGATCAAAGGATGTTTTTCGTAGTAGTACGCTTTCTCGGTGGATTAGCGAGACTTTCCCTTATCCCTCCTGAGGTAGAGCCTTCTCGACACTTATATCCGATTCGACACTTACGCCCGTGCTACGTTTCCACAGGGAGGGAATGACGAAGATCACCAGAATTATCAAGCAAAAGATAGGACCCAGCGAGAACAGCGAAAACCGTCCCAGATTTATCGTCGTTACGACTGCAAGCGGAGTGCCCACAACGAGTTCGAGCGAGGCCGCTGAAATGCCTAGGACCCGCACCCACTCCTTGGGTCGTAACAGCACACCAACGGTGACGACGCCCATCCCGACAAAAGCCAACCAGTTCAATCGCTGCACGGCCACGAAAATGTGAGTCCCGATGGTTAACATACGGCTCCAGCTGGCAACACCGTTCATGAAGCAGAAGATAAATGCCATGCCAGTCACCATTCCCAGGATGATCCGGTTCCAGGGCAACTTGCCCACAGGCCTCATGAAAAGGAAGAAGAGGATGAGGTTAGGGAAGAATATCGTGAAGTATATTGGTGGCATACCCGCCGCCATGAACGGAACGTTGATAAACCAGCTTCCCTGGAGCGCCAGGATGTTGGCAATGACGACAAGGGGGAATGCCCATCGTGCGCTTGTGAAGAAACCGAGGGCACTGACGGCATAAAGTACACCTGCAAGGATGCCGAAATCTAACAAAGCCGGCATTAAGTACTTCAATAGAATTTCACATCCTGGCTCCGCTGCCTCTGCCGTGAGCGCAGGTGTGTACCAGGTCAAAAAAATGTAGTAGGTACCAATAATTCCCAGCAGTGCACCCACAAGAGCCAGAATTCCACCTAAACGATAGTTGGTTTTCATCATTCACCTCCTGATTCTGATATTACTGCAACGGGTTTCAATAACCTGAGGGATAATTAGAATCCCTCTTCTGTAGTGATTTCTTGAATAGATGCTGATGAAAGGGACAGCGAGGGTGGTCACAGCTGTTGCAAATGCACAATCTTGCCCTCGATATAGAGGAACTGTCATGAGTACGAGCATCACGCCCGCGACAAAACCCACCGCTCGCCAGAAAGGATAAAAAAACGAGGCAAGCGTGATCCTGCTGGTAAATTTCAATTCGTTAACAATCGCCTCTATCAGCTTGGCCAGCACCCGCTCGAGCGAGGTCTGAAAGATCCACGGTACCGCAAGAATAAGAAATACACCGATCAACGCACAAAGAACAACCATAGCAATCCGATCGGTTCTCGGTGTATGCGCCATTCATGGCTCCATATCTAGAGATACTGCTTCTTTGTGAAGAATAGAACTATTCAAGACCTACGTCCTTGTGTTAAAGCAATTTCGACCAACGATTCGGCGGCTTCTCAGTGGAGTTTTCATTGGTCTTGTATTAAAGTACATCTAAACAGATCATCGTGAGACGTACCCAGGAGAGATATGGTGACTGATTTAAAGAACCTAATGGAAAAAACCGAGCCTTTTTCGAGCTTTTCAGATGGCTTACGCGATGAGCTTCTCTCCCTCGTTCGCCAGAAGACGTATGCTGAGGGCGAATTTGTGACCCTCAGTGGCGACCTCTGGCCTCGCTTGATCCTGGTTCAAGAGGGCGAATTCCATGCCGTGAAAGAATCATCTGAAGGAAGAAGCCTTGTCGTGCTCTCGATCACCCGCGGCGATGTCTTCTGGGGACTGACATTCTTCGACACTCAATCCGTCATGCCCATTTCACTGTTATCCGGAATGCCCGGCTCGATTGCATCCTGGTCGCGCGATGACGTACTTCCCCTGTTGGTCGCTAACGGCGAGGCGCTCTGGTCCTTGTGTGGGTTGCTCGTCGAGCGGATGAAGCAAGCAAGCGACATCGTTGAGAGTCTTGCGTTCCACCCGGTCGCCGGGCGGATGGCTCAGCTGCTCTTAGATCGCTACGGCGATAAGGGGGAAGATCCTGTATCGCGCGATCTGACCCTCGACGCCATGGCTGCCTATGTTGGCACAACGAGCGAAGTAGTTTGCCGCATTCTTTATCGTTTTTCAGACGAAAACTTGATCCAGATCACGCGCACAGAATTCTCGATTGAGGATAAAGACGGCCTGGCAAAATACGCGCAGCAGAAATAACCCATACTTCTGATGTCCCTTTGTTCCTCGTAGCAACATTGATCGACCGACCATAAATGGTCGGTCTCATAGCTTAAGCCCCTCGGGCTACCAGAGGACCATCTGACCCATCGGGCTGATTGCTCAAACCTATTGGGCTGAGCTTCAGGGTGCGTAGCACCCTTCGGTTGTGAGCCCGGAGCTTCAGCTCCGGGCATACGCTTGATTTGTAATTACAAGAGAGACGTGCAACGGCGATCGAGAAATTATTATCATGGTTCCCTCATAAACCTCCCGCAGGCTTGGATCCTGCGGGAGGTTGGTTATCTCGATGAACACGTGATCTTAGAGAGGGACCAACCTGATCACCCCCATGGCATCCAGAAAGCAAATTGAGGCCACGGGTTGGATGTGTAATAGTTGTTGAGCCGCCTCTCGATACCGATTCATCTGGGGCCCATACTCCTCGACAGCTGTGTGGACAGCCTCCTCGTCCCTCAGTTCATCCGTCTTGAAATCAATAATCATCCAGTCACCATTCACTTTGTAGAGAAGGTCGATGCGTCCCGAGTCAACCGTCCAGGATGGGTGTGGTCGTGAGTAAGGAAGCTCATGATACCGTTCATCAGCACCCTCGATCTCAATCAAAATGGGATGTTTCTCCAAGCGCATGAGCAGTTTCTCTGCTTCATTGACTGCCCGACGACGCTGATCAGCGTCGATCAAACCAGCCTCCAACGCAAGTGTATCGAGTGTGTTCAAACGCGCTGCTGTTCCCGGGAAGGACCATCGGCGAATGGTTTCATGGACCATAGCGCCAACCACCACTGCAGGTGCATGCTGTCTAGAACCTGTCGCTCTCCAATCTCGCTCCAGTTCCAGAAAATCGTCGAACCTGCCCGTATCATCCGCACCGATGGGCGTATAGATCGTCTTCAATTTAGATGAAGGCCAAACCTCGCTCGGCAAGTCTCGCACCTCTTGAAGATTTTCGTTAGCAGCGATCGACACCAGCACTTCAGAGCCATCGGGTAATGATGCTATATGATCTTGCCCCGGGTTTGCACCCAATTCCTCTGGGTTTAGATTGAGCAATTCAAGGAATGAACTCATCCAACCGTTTGCTGTGTACGCGCCACGCTGCAAGGAAAGATGACCGCTTAGGATTAATCGCTCGCGAGCCCTTGTCGCTGCGACATAGAGGATGCGCGTCTCCTCCGCCATCGACTGCTGTCTGTCCAATCTCTTTGCTAGTTTATAAATTAGCGGTTCGCCCGTGCTTCTCTCAAGAAAGAAAGCAGGTCCTGTCTCCCCCAACAAATAACTCGGCTCTCTTCTCAGGACGGGTCCTCTGGAGGCGTCGGCAAGAACGACGGTAGAGAATTCCAGCCCTTTCGCCTTATGAATGGTCATCAACTGAACTGCGCCAAGAGCCTCTGTCGGTGCCTCACCTTCACGAGCACCGATGTCCCGCATTGATCGCAGATACTCAAAGAATGTACGTACATGAACCAAACCACTCCGTTCCGCATCCTGGAGGAGCTTATCGAGATTCCTCCACATACGTGTGTGTGAAATTGCCATGATGGCGCGGTAATCCAGGTAATCAACAACCCGTTTGAGCAGCTCCGCCACAGTCATTCTATCGACCATGGGTCGAAACTGTTCGAGGAATTCACGGGCATGAAGTGCAGCAGCCTGGTCATCATCAGAGAGATGGTCCAGGTTACCTATTAGGGCATCCTGAAGCGGAATTGGCTCATCGTTGGGGATTCGAAGCGCGTACAAACCCGGGTCACTGATCCGAAATGCCGGCGACCGCAGCAATCCTGCTAAGGCTGCGTCGTTCCATGGTTCGCTGATCGCACGAAGTATATTGAGAAGATCACGGATTTCAGGACGATCGTAGAAGCCCGACCCAGCAACTGTGACGAAGGGGATACCAGCAAGTTCCAGAGCGTCTTCATATACGCTGAAGGCTGTCGATGCCCGGAACAGCAAGGCAACCTCATCCCAACTTTCCACCCAACCCCCGGTCTTATAAACCGATAACCTACCCGCAAGAGCTTCAGCCGCATGGTGGCGCGCAGCGCCTGCCCCCTGCCCCAGGCCCAGAATGACCTCGGTATAGGGAGGATCAAGATTGGATTTCGCCGCGGTTCGGTGTGCATCAAGATTACTGTAGGGTACGGCGTACAAGCGGTCCGGATCATCTTCGATTCCCATAATTGGAGCGAGAAGTCCATCCATTTCAGCAAGCAATCCCTTATGCGCCCGGAAGGTCTTCTTGAGCTCGACAAGCACGCCCCGCCTTGCCTTGATCTCCCGCTCGACTCGGCGGAAAACGCTGACGTCAGCGCCTCGGAATCTATAGATGCTCTGACGAGCATCTCCCACGATAAATAATTTACCTACGTCATTTCCGCACAATGAGTCAATGATGGTCCGCTGTCTCTCGTTCGTGTCCTGGAATTCATCCACAAGGATCGCCGTAATCTCAGACTTCCAGCGTTCAGCAACATTCTGATTGGCGAGCAACTGCATGGCACCGAATTCCAGATCATCGAAATCCAGAGCTGACTGGCGATCGAGTGCCTGAGCGTACGCGCTACATGCCTGGATAAACAAACGTTTCACACGGTGATAGGATTCTTCCCACAGTTCTTCCAATGTCTCATCCGGTAGCGTATCAGAGCTCGCTGCTCCACCAAGCCAGGGATTCAGAATTTCGTCGTAACAGACTTGCAGCACGGTCTGCAATTCCTTCGCAGAAGAACCCTTCAGCCCTGCACCTCGCTTCAATCCTTGCCGTCGCAATAAGAAGAGCGCCCTCGCAGCTCCAAGAAGATCGTCTCCACCCAGGTTGGTCCTTGATTCCTTCCAGTTTTCGAGCAGCCCCTCAATCCTCTGCGCGAGATTTTCTCCAGCATCAGTGACGAGCTGACCAGCATCCTGCAGAGCCTCGAGTTCCGAAATACTCTCCAACACAAGCTCATTTTCCATAAACTCGTTGAGAGCTACCCGTATAGCCGCGTCAGATTGAGCCCCCTCCTCTGACTCGAACAGCGCAGATGCGTCCAGCCGATGCTTAAGCAGGGACTGGATTAGTCGGCGGAGACCTTCGGTAGTGAATGATTTGAAGAGCTGGGCTGTACTCTCCTCCTCCAGCGCCCAGATGAGGGAAGACTCTACCGCTTCGGCCCTCAACGCCAGACTTGTGCCCTCCTCCACCACCTCAAATTCCGGATCCACGCACGCTTCAACCGGGTGAGCTCGCATGATTTCCGAGCAAAGGCTATGGATGGTCCCGATACGGGCAGCGTCCATGCCAACTTCAAGCTCTTCCCAGAATATTCGATTTGCATCAACCTCCTCGGCGCGCGCCCGATGGGTGACAGCTTTCCGAATACGATTTCGCATTTCACGAGCAGCTTTCTCCGTAAATGTGATTGCAGCAATTTGGTGTGGTGTTATCCGATGCTCAAGCAGCCACAGATAACGACCGACGAGCGTACTCGTCTTCCCTGTCCCAGCACCTGCGGTGACGATGATATCTTGACCCTCGGTCTCGACCGCCAGCCGCTGGTCCGGTGTGAGGTGATTATAGAAGGGAGTTTCATCTATCACCGACATCACCGCCCCGAATCCTCCTCATACAACCCATTATTCTCAGATGGAGAATGCACACTGAACTCATCACGTCTCGAAACCGGATTCGATACCGTCGTCATCACGGATCCGTACTCCCCCCTGCCATCTCATAAAAACATCTCGATCACCACCATCCAGCTTGATACCTCCAACACCATTCCACAGCAGGACAGTAGAATGGGCAGCCACCATCAGGAGGCGCTGGCATAAATTGGCCGGCCCGGATCCTCTGAACGACCTCCTGAATATGCATTCGAGCCACCTCCATGGCGCCCTCTGGACCCAAATATGTGTCGTTGTATTTGAACGTAGATAATTTTAAAGATCCGGCTTTAGCAGCTCGGATCATCCAGTAAAATCCTTCGACGGGTTCACCGAGATCCAGGGCATCCCGCGCCCCCAATGCGTATATCACCAGTTGAAGCCGCCTTCCCCGAATAAGGTCGCCCGCTCCGAGGTGACTCGATCCTGTCTTATAATCGATGATACGCAGCTCCCCGTCCCTGTTGCGATCCACTCGATCGATGATGCCTCTTGCGAGAATGCTCTCACCTTCGAGCTCTATTTCTACCGGTCGCGAATCGCCGATACCGAATTTCTGCTCATAAGCGAAGGGAGTCCAACCCTGTGAAATCCCCCCTAAGGCGGAAATCGTCTCCTCAAGCGTTTCGAGGAGTTCTTCACGTTCCCAAAACCAGAGCGCGGTTGGCTGGAAACCAAATTCCTCAGGAGCATCTGTGAACATTTCCTCCGCGATTCTCGGGAGAACACTTAGTACCGAATCTGTGTTCGTTGGATCTGGTGCCTCCGGGTAAACCTTTTCAAGAATGGCGTGCAGGATCAATCCCAGCTGGGCGGGATCGTACCCTGGTTCAGGTGGATCGCGTGGATCGAGTCTCATTGCCGAAGAAGTTAAAAAGAACATGGGGCATTGCGCATAGGATTCAATTCTGCTTGCGCTCCATACGTGATCCCTTCCGTAAACCTGTGAAAAATGTCCTTGAATCGAGTCCAGATTTCCCTCAAAGGGTCCTCCTGACATTCGAGCCTGGCGCGCGCTCAGGACGCCACTCGCCGATTGGAGGGATTTCCACCGAGGTTCAAGCTCCTTTGCCCATGCCGGCAGCTTACGTTTTCTGATTGACCAGAAGAGAAGTTCTTCCTGCGAGGCAGCATCTTTAAGGGTGCGCGGCTCATCCGGTCGAACCCTTTTAACCACGTCCACGAATAAGCCATCCGCGGCTGTCCAGAATGGTGACGGTTCCCATGGACTCCCATCCTCGGCCAGATAAGGGCGGGTGAGCAGCAGGAATTGATCGGCGCGTGTAACCGCTTGATAAAAAAGCCCCCCCTGGTCCCTACCGAGACGGGGATCGAGCCCTATTGATTCCCTGATCGCCTCATTTAGAAATGGATCCTCCCGTTCGACTTCAGGAAATATTCCCTCTGACAAACCCAACACCGCAACGGCTTGGAAGCGCATCCCACGAGCCTCAAGGACTCGCAGCACGAGCACAGCGGGCTGCCGCCAATTTATTCGAGCGGCGAAGAAGACGTTTTCAATCACTCTTCGGAGTTCTGGGATAAACTCCTCATAACTAAAATTCTCCTCACTCGTGATCTCCTCTCCCAATATCAAGGCACGGAACGTCTCACGCAACTCCAGCGCAGCGGCATGATCATTGGGTGTTTTGCAAAGACTAAAAAATTCTAGCTCGTCCAGTAAATCTTCCAGCCAGTCGATCCATTGGCGCATGGTCCTTTCTTCAGAAGCACAGAGTCGTTCATTCATACCCTGCAGGGACTCAAGCAAATCCCCAGCCCGTTCTCCAGTTGGGAGATTTGGCCAACGCAGATCCTCATCCCGGAATCTGCGACGTTTCCCACCCACGTCTTTCAGGCGACTTAATCCCTCCACCCACAGATCCAACCCATGGGTGACCTGCGCAAATAGGCTGACTTCATCGAGCGCATCGCTATCCCCTGGCTCAAGACCAAACGGGGTGAGATTAAAATATGGCGAATTCAAGATATCCAGTACGGTTCGCCTTGGCCATTCATTCGTGGTTAATTCAAGCAAACCAAACAGCGCTGCTATGCTGGGTGCTTTTGAGAGGGGGTCGCCGTGGGTAAATCGAAGCGGGATTCCAAATTCTCGAGCTGCTTCCCTTAGAAGAGGACGATATTTTTCTGGGTCTGGTGTCACAAGCGCGCATCGGTGAAGTGGAACCCCGTCGCGAACTATTCGCGATTTCAACCAACGAAGCGCTTCTCGCGCTTCTTCAGCAGGCGATCGCGCCTCCAGCATGGTGATGCTTTGCTCTGGCGCAAGGACCTGAATATCGAGTTCGAAAACTTGAGACTCGAGATGGGCAATTGATTCCGCGAGATGTGGAGGCGACTCAATAAATTCAATGACAGCATCCGGAATAGCTCCCAGAATAGTCTCCTTTGATCGAATAAATCGGCGGTGCGATTTGCGATTCCAGTCGACTTCGCCCGGCAAGGTGATAATGACCTCAGGCAACCGCTCTCCAAGAAGTTGCACAGGTTTAAGTTGAGAGCGATGGAAGGAGTCGAAACCATCGATGATCAAGATCTTCCACGCTGATGCAAGCTCAGGATCTTCTTCAAGCGCGCGACTCGCCAGCCAATTCAACCCCTCACGGTCCGCCCAACCCAGTGATCTGAGCCTCTCCTGGTAGGCGTTGTAGATAAATCCGATCTCACGAAGTGCTTTATCATGGTCTTCCGCCGCTGAAATAACCTCATCCGGGTTGATTTGTGCACGTTTGAATTCAGCGATCCGGTCTTCCATCGCATTCAGGAAACCTGGTTTCGCTGCGATTGGAGAAAAGTAACTCAAACCGCCGTTGTCAATCACATCCTCAACAGCCGCGCGTACGAGTCGATGGGTGACTGCAGAGGAAGCTGTGGGAATGATGTCACCGGAGAGTGAGAGAATCTCACGAAAGAGATCTCCGAATGTGCCGATATTCGTTCCCAGGGACCCACCACGCGCTGCGATTATGCGTCTGACCGAGCTTACTTGATAACGGTCAGGAAGAATTATCCAACAGGGTTTTAATAGGTCATCACCCAGCGCATCCAGACACCGTGTTGTCTTTCCGCTGGCTGCCGCTCCGATGAGTAGCTTGATGCTCATTACACGCTCATTCCCAAAACTCAGGTCGATGTGGAGCTAGAACTCACTTATGAGGTCATTATATTCGTGATGAATTTCCAGGATACTCTTCCGTCCATGTTGAGTAGATCGAATGAAGACGCCACACCCACGAACAATCGATCCAAAGTACGCTTATTTCTGCGAAGATTTTAGTTTGCTACCTGGATTTTTTGCTTATAAGATGAATGCACCATCAGGGCAATCATCTATCACCGATGTTCGTAACACGAGGAGAGAAACGCATGCGTTATAAAATCATCCTCAATCCCGAATCCGGCTCCGGCAACGGGGAGAAATCCAAGGCGAGGATCAGGCGAATGCTCGATGATCACAAACTGAATTATGAGTTGGTGTGTACCAAGGCGCCCGGTCATGCAATTGCGCTTGCTGAACAAGCTGCGGATCAAGGGTTCGATGTCGTTGTCGCCGCCGGAGGTGACGGCACATCAAATGAAGTGATTAATGGCCTCATGGCTGCGCACTCAAGAGGAGGTACACCCGCAGCAATGGGCGTCATTTGCACAGGTCGCGGCAATGATTTCGCACATGGTGCGGGTATTCCAATCGATATGGACGAAGCCGTTGAGCTGTTAGTTTCCAATCAACGAAAGCGAATCGACATCGGGCGCGTATTCGGTGGTGATTATCCTCAGGGTCGGTATTTCGGGAATTGTGTAGGAGTCGGATTCGACGCAGTAACCACGATTGAAGTTTCAAAATTGCCCCGGTTTGGTGGCTTCCTCAGTTTTCTGATAGCCGTGTTGAAGACCATCTTCCTCTTTTACAAAGGGCCGGTCGTACGCATTTCATACGACGGCGAGGAGCTTTTGCTCCCCACACTGCTGGTATCTATCATGAATGGTCAGCGTCTTGGGGATGGGTTTTGGATGGCGCCAGAAGCGTCCATGACGGATGGGATCTTCGACATGTGTATCGCAGAGCAGGTCAGCCGGAGACGAATTCTGACCCTGCTTCCCCACTTCATGCGCGGCACACAGGGGAGCCAGAGAGAAATCACGACGATACGAGGTAAGCAGATTGTGATTGAAGCCGTTGAGGGCGTCTTGCCTGCGCAGACTGACGGCGAAATTCTGTGTATTGACGGGACCAAATTGAGCATCGACCTCCTCCCCCAACGCCTCGAAATCATCAGCTCTACAACCCCGGAAAGCACGTGAGCATAAGCCAGGCCATCGTACTTGGATTTTTCCGAACGCTTACAAGTGCGATATGTCAGATTGACGACGTGGCGCTTGAACGTGTCCCACATGAAGGACCACTCATCCTTGTGATCAACCATGTGAATGTGCTCGAAATCCCCCTGATATACACACACCTCCATCCCCGACCCATATCTGGATTCTTCGCTGCGTTCCGCATGGATAGCTTATGGATGCGATGGCTTCTAACCACCTTCGGGGGGATTCCAGTCCGCAGGGGTAAGCCAGATCGAGAAGCGATCGATCAGGCGGTCGAGCGGATTAAGGCTGGAGACATCTTTGGGTTGACGCCTGAGGGAACCCGGAGCGGGGATGGCTGTCTGCAAAAAGGGAAGCCCGGCGTCGTCCACCTTGCACTTGAAACGAATACTCCCATTTTGCCGGTGGTACATTGGGGCAGTGAGAACTGGCAGCAAAACCTTGCTAGGCTACGACGCACCCCTTTTCACATCGCAGTTGGAAATCCATTCCGTATTAATCCGACTACGGTTATAAACCGATCTCTTCGCGGTGAAATTCTCCTGGAAATAATGATGGAGATGGCCTCACTGCTCCCACGGAAGTACCGGGGTGTCTACGCAAGTTCTACAGCGAGGAGTCCGATTCATCTTCAATTCGTGGATGAACAACCATAATCATCTTCATTGGCTTCAGATTCTTTCCCCCATCATTGCTAAGACAAACGAATTTTTTTCTTCGAGCATCACCCGCATTCCGTTCTCACGCTCATGAGGAGATTTGATCATCTAACTACTCCTCAATCCCCCGCCGCAAATGCCCCGGTTAAGACACAGAACTGCCATCATCCTGATCCTTTCACGAAGTAAGCTTACTCCAGGTTTTAGACGAATCCCGCCAGCAGTCATTAGGTCATTCAACACATGATGGAACCGTACAGGAGGTAAACATGTCATATAAGTTGAGATTATTTCTCGTAGCTGGATTCACCATGATAGCGAGCTCGGGTTGTTCGGCAAAATCACCAACCTCTCCAGCCGAAATTGTAAAGCCGACCTTATATGAATCCACATCCGTCCCGGTCAGAATAAACATGGATTCCATTACACCCATAAACTACCCGAGCGTTGACGGTTCTACATCTGCCTATCCCTTGCAGATTCAAATCGCCTGTAACATTCTTGGGGTTTCTTGTGGATGGCATGATGCTGGACCGTTTGAGCCCACCAGACGCCTCGGCCCTGATCCACTCATCTCGGAGCCCAACGATGCTGAAGACAGGATCCATGAGATATGGCACAGTGGAACTCATAGTGCTTATATGAATCTCATCGGTGGGGGATCCGATATCATTCTCGTAGCACGTCCACCTTCCGATGATGAACTTGCTGCTGCGAAGGGGGAGGGCATTGTATTCGAGTTGCGACCGGTCGCATTGGATGCCTTTGTCTTCCTTTCTAATGCGGAAAATCCGATTGACAGCGTATCGCTACATGATCTGCGTGCTGCGTATACGGGGGAAATCAAAGACTGGGTAGAACTCGGAGGTACGTCCGGCAGCATTCATACCTACCAACGAAATCGTAATTCCGGAAGTCAAGAATTGATGGAGAAATTAGTCATGGGGGGAGCTGAGATGATTGACTCGCCCGATATGATTCTAGAATCGATGATGGGACCAATCAATGCCATCAGTGATGATCCCCTCGGCCTCGGTTACTCTGTCTATTTCTACGCTGAGTATATTTTCCCGCATGAGCAGGTAAAAGTGTTAGCAGTCGATGGTGTTTTCCCAACCCCGGAATCGATCGCAGAACGATCCTACCCGCTGTCCACCGAGGTCTATGCAGTAATCCGTGAAGGCACACCTGGCGATCATCCGGCGCGGACGTTGTTCGATTGGTTATTAACTGAAGAAGGACAAACAGCAGTCTCTCAAAGCGGCTATGTCCCATTCCACCCGTAAGTGCAGATGTTTGTAATTGCCAAAATCATGTTATGAATCGGTCTTCGTGTCCCGTAATCGACACCATACATACGTCACGTCGGCCAAACCAACGATAGCGGTTATGAGCAATACCATCATAGATCCAATCACGGATTGATCTAGGCACCAAGCGGAAAACACGACCTAGAGCCCATGGCCCCGGTAAGCTAATGAGAATGTTGAGCACCGCGTCACTCTTCACCCAACATCCTTCATCCATGACGAGCACGATGCTCTCGGTGAGATCCAATCCCCCCTCACAACTATCCAGCAGATTTTGACCCACCATGGAACCTTGTGAGACGAATTGGAAAACCATTGCCTTATCCTCTTTGAGGACAAAACGAATCAGTCCTGTGCAGAGGAAACAATATCCATCGAACAGGATTACATTTGTCTCAGACATGATTAGCTTAGACCGTGATGTGCTGGACCACTCCGCACCTTACCAGGACATCCGGATTACTACCTGCGTCCGTAAAAATTCTGGTAGGCGAAGAAGTGCACTCCAATATCGAATCAAGATCGGGAGGTACCTTACTTATGGACGTTGCTGTTTGACGTCCGGAATTTAGCCACTTTTGGCGCAATAATCGCTTGACAATAGCCTTGATTCGGATTCTTCTCGAAATATTCCTGGTGGTATTCTTCGGCTCGATAAAAAACATCATATGGAACAACTTCGGTGACGATTGGCGCCCCCCAGATTTGTTCCGCCTCGAGCGATTTGATTAGACTGCCAGCGGTCTCGTGCTGCGCCTCATCTTGAGTGAGGATAATGGATCGATACTGAGTCCCTACATCAGCACCCTGACGATTGAGGGTCGTGGGATCATGGACAGAGAAGAATACGTTCAAGATATCTTCGTAGGTTACCAACTCAGGGTCGAAAGTAACCTGGACAACCTCGGCGTGACCCGTTGAGCCAGTACAAACGGATTCGTAGGATGGATTGTCTTCGGCTCCCCCCGCATAACCCACCTCCACACTAAGTACTCCTGTCAGCTCAGAGAAAATGGGATCCAGACACCAGAAACAACCCCCACCCAGCGTCGCCTTTTCTACAGTATTTTGTCCCATAGCTCACCACCTTCTCTCCTATGAAATACCCAAGGTTATGTTAGAAATAACTACTCTTGTACTTCTAGTTTCCCTGAATGATATCAGGTCCAATTATCCAGACCGATTAGAGAGTGATGAATGACAGCATCCCGGATACCGCCTGTATTCGGGATACTATACGAGAGCAGATCCTGTGTGAGTTAACCCATGACTGAATGTCAAGCGGGATATCAACAATAGATATCTGATTATAAGCTTCTTGTCGACCTAAGCTGAACGTAATTGAATCTCGGTGATTTCGGGACGGCAATTGAATCGTGCAGGAGGATCAATGACCCCTACCCCGCGCGTGGTGTAGAGCCACATTTCGTCGATCTTATATAACCCCTGATCATACTTTCGCCCAAAAGCAGGCAGGAAGGGGGCTCCGATACCCGGCAATCGGACTTGGCCCCCATGCGTATGCCCAGAGAGCTGAAGAAGGACCCTTCCATCTTGCGAGTAGAGATCCGCAAAATCGGGTTCGTGGATCATCAGAATTACCGCTGTGTCCGCCGGCGTATCTTCAAGTGCGTTGGATAAGTCAGGCGCCCCACTCCAACCATCATCCAATCCCACAAGCGTCAGCGTGTCCCCCCCCAGTTGGAAATCTACACTTTCATTGATGAGCACGCGAATCCCGACCTTTTCGAGCCCATTACGAACCACATCAGCATCTGTCCACAAGTCATGATTGCCCAAGACCGCAAACGTTCCCAAACTGGATTGAAGGCGTGAGAGAACTGGTGCCAGCTCTTCGATTGAATCGGCACGCTCGAAGACATAATCCCCGAGAAGACAGACTAGATCGGGTTCTATTTCATTCGCTTTTGAAACTATCTGTTCGATCAAGCCAATCTGAGTGAATGGATGCAGATGAAAGTCACTCAGGCACACAATCTTGAGCCCCCGAAGCCCACGCGGCAGATTGGATATCGGGATCTCAACACGCTCAATTGAAGGCCAACGGGGTTCGATATAAAAGGTATATCCATACCCGGCGAGACAGGACGATCCCACAGCAACAGTAGTGATGCCGACTGCTTTCAGGAAACCCCGGCGAGTAATACGCCCTGGAAATTGATCCGTCATCAGGACTCACAATCGAATGCGACGCAGCTATCGCACGGTAGGTTTATTGCTCTGTTCGTACAATGCCATCATATCCAATTATCAGGGTTTTTCGTACTCGCCGAAGGTCCTACGCTTTGCATCGAGAGTCATTCGCCGACAAGCTTCCTACGGGAGGATCACAGGTTTATGCGCCCATCTACTTCAGTCCACCAAACCTGCGATCCCGACTCCGAAAATTCTCAAGAGCGTCGATAAATTCCTCTCTGTCAAAATCTGGCCAATGTACATCCGTTGAATAGAATTCGGTATAAGCAGCTTGCCAAAGTAGAAAGTTCGAGAGACGCATCTCGCCCCCTGTCCGGATGATCAGAGCGGGATCCGGCTGACCTGCGGTGAAGAGATATTCTCCCAGCCTCTTCTCTGTAATCTCGTCAGCAGTTACGCCATCGCGCACCAGCCTTCGCACCGCCTGTGTGATCTCCGCACGGCCGCCATAGTTGAAGGCCAGGTTGAGCGTCAATCGGCTGTTATCTTGAGTTTGCAATATGGCTTGATGAATTCTGGCACGCGTGGCCGGAGGAAGTTTCTTCAAGGAACCAAGATGACGCAGCTGGACTCCTGAACGATCGAGCTCATCCAGCTCTCGCGTGATACTGCTGCCAATCAAATCAAGAATACCTTCAACCTCCCGGCGAGGTCTTTTCCAGTTTTCCGTGGAGAACGCATACAAGGTCAGGTGAGTAATGTTTTGCTCCACACATGTCCGAATGATTCCACGAATATTCTCGACCCCGGCTCGATGACCCATCATTCGCGACATACCCCGCCTTTGCGCCCATCGTCCATTGCCATCCATGATAATGCCTACATGGTCCGGGATATTTTTCGCTGAAGGTACTTCACTCAAGTCCATTTTCAAGTTGCTGAGCATTTATCCATCCTCGCTTCTTCCAGGGATTCGTAATTATTGTAATTATTTGGAAAGGTTATTCATTCACCATAGACTTCATCGCAGTAGGCGAGATGCCGTCATCGGTCATGCAGGAGCATTCGAGGACGATCTGTTCTCAACCTGAATGCCACCTCTAAAATGGGGACCGCCAATAAGAAAATTGCAAGACTGAATAGCCACCAATTGAAATCGACTGGCAGGATGGCGCGGATTATCTCAATGCTCGCGGGCAGTGCTTCAAGTGCCTCCTGCATGAACACGAAGAGCGCCAAGAATACGCCGACAATCACAGCAAGCCATGACCACCAAGCTAGCCTGATGAGGCGCCCCTCAGCCGTACTCAACAATGACCCAAACACGATCATCAGTAAAGAGACGAGCACCGGTGCGAGAACTGGTCCCCACCATGGAAGCGGCAGTAAAAAGAGAATATCCCAATCCAGGATTGTCTCCGGCCAGCCCCCCATCACTCTTAGGAAAACGTAATAGAAAATATCCCAGAGACCAAAGGCAATGAGAAAATATCCCAGACGAGAATATCGTTCACGACCAGCCAACCAACCTACACAAAACAACATGACCAGCGTAGCAACCTCTCGCACTAACTCAATTTCACCAAGCTCCGCTATCAATGGAAGCGGGTCTAACTGATATGGATCGATTCGATCAATGAAGAAACGCAAGTACATCACGACGGCCGCTTCGAGCCATGCCATAGCAATTGCCATAATGGCAACCACGAACCATCGATCTCTCAACTGCATCCTTCCTCCCAACCAGGGCTTATACGATGTTTCTATCGGACCCGTAACGGTTCCGCACATAACCGGACTTCATCATCGAATCCGGCGTCTATCAAAAGCTATCCGGGGGCTATCAACTTTGTGTGGCTCCTCGATATCGTTGAGGGAAATACAGAGCAAGTATCCTCAACATGATTTTTTCCATGACATAGGTAAAAGAGAGATGGGAACCAAGCCCATCTCTCTTCAAATGTGACAACTTACGTGTCAACCAGCTCTGCCATATAGGCCAGAACGGCAAGATTTTCTAGGAACTCCCTCCCGGCATTGGCTTTCCAAAATATCCGGGATCTCCCTTTAAAGCACCCCGATTTGGAAAACCCCCCTCCATCCTATCTCGGAGCAAATCAGCTTGATCCGATGAGATGGCGCCATCTGAAAGTGCGCGTTCGATGGCGCTTTCCATGACATCATGCAGTCCATCTCTCATATATGCTCTTACAGCGTTTCGGGCTTTAATCATTTCCACATGATCCGTTGAAATGACACCCTCTTGAACGCCCTGCGCTATGAAATCCTCCTGCACCTGTGCCTGCGCTCGTTCCAGCTCTTCGAGTGAAATCCCGAGTTCTTCAGCAAGTGCGGTCATAAATTCCTCGCCCATGAAGCGCCCGCGTATCGGATAACCACTTCGTTGATGGTCCGCGAACTGTGCTACTTGCTCTTCGGTGATCATCCCACTCTCAACAGCTTCTGCGATACGGGCATCACGCACGGATTCCTGTGCTGTGTGAAGCTCGTCGACAGAAATCCCAAGCGCTTCTGCAAGCGCCTCGGCGTATTCCCCTGATGGATCTCCCGGCCGACCCGGACCTTCCCCCTGGATCAAAGATGAGGCTCCGACGGCCTGGACGGAAATAAACCCAGCGCCGAATACAATAACAAGAGCTCCAATTCCCCCGAGTATGAGATATAACCATTTTTTTCTGCTTTTCATGTTATCACTCCTTCTTACTTCCAAGCGTTGATCTAGTATTTTCTCTCCAGATTCATAGACGAACTGTCTATTGTGATTGAAATGTTTCTTTAGATGAGGCAATCACATCCATCATCGGTCTCGAAGTCTGTTGTCCCCTACCCCGCTTTACATCATAGACCTCTCCTTTCCCGCTGCTAAACAGGTGCGTTCGTTCTTGAAAAGATAATTTGTCTGTGTAATCCCCGGGTAAAGACGGGATGTAGAAATTGTGTTGATTATGCGAGAGACCAGCTGCTTCCGGGGTGGGAAATCCCCCTCATAACTTCCCCGAGTAGGGGATAGACTATCCGGAGCCTTATGCTATGGTCGAAGCATGGAGCATGAGGATCCCTTCGAGAACCTGTTCGTTTTTCCCAATGTGGTGAGGGTTGATCTAGTGAGGTACGAAGCGGAAGGTCTTGATGCATGGGGGGAGGACCTATCCACAGAAGACTCCGCGGCGCTGCATGAGCTCATCCGTGCTGCGCAAAAGATGCTCAACCCGAGCATGTATGCGGCACATCTTTCGGTTTTCGAATCCCTACTATTGATCATGCTGATCGCAGAGATGAACGAGGTCAAGAAGATGGGGGTTGCCTTCGACAAACTGACCGGAAAGTGGGTTCACCCACCATTCCCTTAGGATCGATACCTTAAGCGTTTCAACTAGGAAGTAACAAGGCCCCTCCGGCAATGAAGGAGCCTTGTTTAATGGTTAATTTTAGCCCTTAACCTTACGTTCTTATCGATCCACGGGATGATTCGCAATATCCTACGTCGTTATTTATTGATCACGTCGCATGCGCAGCTTGTTCCAGTACCGCCGCCGCCAGATGAGCTCGTTCATCCAGTAGACGATCATGCTCCACCAGGATTCTTTCTTCCAGGGCACATCGCTGACGCTGCTCTCTCCCTCAGAAAAATCGGTTCCGGATAAAGACGACGGCGTAGCCGATGTCTGTTGTTCAGGGACAACATCGAGGAGAGGTTTCGTATCGTTGTACAAGTCAGTTTTCATGTCAATATCCATATCGCTTTTCCTCTCCAGATGCAAGAAGGGGACCAATCATACTTAACGACGTAATTTTGATTATAAAATGAGTCGCACTTACAGCGAGCTTACAAGTATGTGGAGATCCGATTACTTCATTGTGCACAAGTTGATCCTTTGTGTGCACAAGTTGACCCTTTGTGTGCACAAATCAATCCTTTACGAGGTCCGTGAGAAGATTGAGGAAATAACGCCCAGCAACCCCGCATGATCTATGCTTGATTGCGGCAGATTGTATTCAGTGACTGGATTTCAGCGGTAGACGATACGAAATTGCGGAGGGCATGGATGAGGGGTGAAAGGGCGCAGGATCAATATGTATGTACTGCTTGATTATCATCACCTGGAGAACCAGGTGGATGAAGAACGCCCTCTATCAATAGTAATAGTACATAAACCAGCACAGTTACTTGGGCTCAGGGTATATCACATACGATCTGATCTTGATTTTGATGATGCCTCGAGGTAAAGAAGCTGATACGGGGAGCAAACCCCGAATTATTCAGATGGCTTTTTTGGAGGAGTGGCGGTTGGGTGAGCTGGCCATGGGATCGCGACCCAGCGTGTATAGCCGTGTTTTTCAGCGGCATAAACACGACCATACGACTCTTCGTCACAGTCCGGGTCGTCCGGGAGGATGACGAGGAATCCATGGCTGTGGATAGGTTTGAAAACTAACTCCTCAACTTCACAAACCCAAACTTCGATGAGATACCCGCGATAATCATCTTCGGTCATCCAGATCCCATCCCAGGCGATCCACACATCACCATCGACGCGGCTTGCGCGCACATTCGACACAGGTCCATATAAATCAGACGCGGGCAAGATCGGCACCCGGACGTCGAGTTTGGTGATGTCGCCATCGATCTCGAGTAAATCAGCCTTTACCCAGCAGAAATCAATATAGGTCCAGGGATCCACATAAACCCACGTCGCATCATCGTTTCGATTGAGCACCGTGACATGATTGGCAGGATAAAGCCCCCACTCATACAGGTAGGCCGAACCTGGGCCATAGCGGCAATTTGACTGAACGGATACTCGACCGCGAATCTCAGGCGTGGGCGTGATCGTGGCTGTTCGTGTCGGGGTGCTGGTGATCGTCGGAGTAAGCGTGATCGTGGGGGTGAGGCTGGGCGTGGACGTTCGGGTTGAGGTCGATGTCCTGGTAGCCGTACGCGTGACCGTCGGCGTATGTGTTCTTGTAGGGGATTGTGTAATCGTCGGGGTACGCGTCATAGAAGGGGTCGGCGTGGGGCTTATAAAGAGCCTAGCAGCCACCTTCGGAACACTACAAGCAGAGAGACCTATTCCGACAACCGCGATTACGCAGACCAGCGAGACCCGATTGGCAGGTTTCCGTTTGTGGTTCATGCGAACATGCGATGACATCGACACCATCCAGGGTGCGGGCATTCTAGGATGCCTGCCCACGGCTGGCAAGACGACCCTGGTCATGGGTTCCCCCCCTCCCGAGTAGGGTGAGCAACTTCAACAGATGGGGGATGGCGATTCTAGATTTTATGTTAAAACCCTGTTTCCCGTTTCTACACAGGAATCACACCCCTTGATCTGTTTCTGGCACCATTTCAGGAACAGTCTCCCACAACTCTTCGACAGACAGAGAACGTAGCAGAATTGAGAATGCATCGAAAGATTTCCATGAACATTTCGGTCGGCAATTGTGGGAGGGCTACGTTACAATTAAGCTGATCAACGATTGTCATTTCTCAGTCGCTCACGAGAGTCATTTAAAATAATTCAATAGATGAGGCGAATCATGGAATATCGACGATTAGGAAAATCTGGTCTGCAAATCAGCGCACTCTCCTATGGCGCCTGGGTTACGTTTAGCAATCAAGTAAAAATCGATGATGCTGTAGAGATTATGAAGGTCGCGTACGACGCCGGGGTCAATTTCTTTGATAACGCTGAGGTGTATGAACACGGTGAGGCCGAGATCGTAATGGGGAAGGCGCTAAAAAAACTCGGGTGGCGCCGGGACAGTTTTCTCGTCTCAAGCAAAGTCATGTTTGGCAGTGTTTCCGATCATAAACCAACGCAATGGGGATTGAGCCGCAAGCACATCATCGAGGCATGCGACCAAGCTCTTGTCAGATTAGGCGTGGAAGCACTCGATTTATACTTCTGCCATCGACCAGATCCAGAGACCCCCATAGAGGAAACGGTTCGCGCAATGAGTGATCTCGTTCAAATGGGGAAAGCACATTATTGGGGCACATCAGAATGGTCGGCTCAACAATTGATGGAGGCATACGGGATCGCACGACAATATCATTTGGTCCCACCTACGATGGAACAACCGCAATACAACATGTTTCACAGGGAGCGGTTCGAAGTCGAGTACGCTCGCTTATACGAGGAAATCGGTCTCGGAACGACCATCTGGTCTCCGCTCGCTTCCGGTGTTCTCACCGGGAAATACAGCGAAGGGATCCCGGATGATGCCCGCATCAACCTTCCTGGCTATGAATGGCTTAAGAAAATGTTTGAAAGCGAAGAAGGACAGGAACGGATTTCTAAGGTGAGAGACCTGAGCGTTATTGCCGAAGAACTGGGGACGAATATGGCTACACTTGCCCTCGCCTGGTGTCTAAAAAACCCCAATGTAAGCACGGTGATCCTGGGTGCTTCGCGTCTCTCTCAACTGGAAGAAAACTTGAAGACCGTCGACATCGTTGATCAGATTACGGATGATGTTATGGAACGCATCGAAGAGGTTCTTGATAATAAACCTGATCCGATGGAGTTCCAGCTCGAACGATAGACAAGGACCTAACCAAGGAAGCCTTTTTTTACAGCTCAGCTGCAGGGATGGTGCTATGGCAAGCCCTCCGGCTTGCGTCCAGCATAGAGCCCGTACCCCATGGTTTCGTACATCGATCTCGGTTCCGAAAGAGCCACCTTAAACAGATTTCGGGTGCTCGTGTCGAACAGAAAGGATTTAACGAAACGGGCCAGGATACGTGCGTAATCCCCAACCCCGATTATTCCAAACTGACTTCGGGACTCACGCCCCATCTCAATATTGGACGTTCGGATAACCAGGTTTTGCAAACCCGCTCTCTCCATCATATCGACCCACTCATCTGATGTGCGCAGACGCTGACCGGTCAGTGCACGCATGGTCTCTTCACCGCTTTCCGGTGGAGGTTTTATCCAGATTGCCTCATTCAATCCAACATATCCCCCTTTTTTAATTACACGCACATACTCCCTCGCGGCCTGATCGAGATTGGGGACGAAGGTATTTACCGATTCACAGATGAGCAGGTCAAAACGATCGTCGTCGAAGGGCAAGTCCTGGGCATCACCAACACGGAATTCGACTCTATCCGCAATATCTTTTTGAATCGCCCACTCCCTTGCAGCGAGGACCATCTGCTCCAATAAATCCACACCAACCACGCGACACTCGTAATCCTGTGCGATTCTTACTGCGCTGTTACCCGCTCCGCAGCCCACATAAAGCAGCTCCTGCCCGGGCTCTATGTGGCAAAGTTCTACCAACTCCCGCGTGGCGAACCAACCTCCGAGATGTTTGGTGTAACCCAAATAGGCCTGCATGTCGAAATAGTCAGGTAATCCATGGTCACTTGCCCGCATTCGGGTCGTATCCATCATGGCGGTTCCTCTCTTGTCACATTCTCGTTCATGAAAACTAGTATGACCGGAAACCGATAACTCATGATTTTTATAACACACGGAGCAAGCTAGCTCCTGACCACTGCCACACGCGTAAGCTCCCCGGGTACTGACAAAACATCACGCCATGTTCCTCCCGTTGCAGATCGTCATTCAGCATTCAACTTGGGAAGAAAGTCGATTCTTAAAAAAACTATTCTTCGACATTGAAATTCATGGGGGCGTCTCCGAGCACCAATATCAAAAAGACCCCCATCATAGGAAGAAAATGTAGTAGAACAGAAATCCAAGGGAGAGTAAGAGACCTATCAATCCAAGTATGATGACAATGACCCACCCTCGTTTTGTACTCAGTCGCACACGACCACTGACCACACTCTGAAGCCCTACACCCAGAGCGGTTCCCACACTCGCACCCAAGCCGATTCCCAAAGCGAGATTGTCCAAAAGGACTCCAAAAGCTACTCCAAACCCTACGCCGATGGCCATCCAAGGTCCTATCATACTTCCTCGCGACAATTTCATTAATTTATGCTCCATTAATAACTCCTGAAGATGTGTAACTCGATGTGTTTCTTTAAAATAATGATATTCATAACCCACTTCTTGACATCGGTGGATGGGCGAGACCTGGGACTGTTCAATCCGCCCATAATATCCTGGTCACCTGGGCAGGGGTGATGGTGAGCAGCATCATCATTTTTTACATGGGTGTTGTGAAGAAGAAAAAGTTAACAGGTAAAAATCTCAAATTAGCGTTATACTTCAGGTCAACAATCATCGATGGGATTAAGGAGTCAAGTCATGGGAAAATTCGAGATCTACAAAGACAAGAGGGGTGAATTTCGCTGGAAACTGCTTGCGGGTAACAATCAGGTCATCGCAACAGGAGAAGGTTACACCTCAAAAGACGGCTGCAAGAACGGGATTGAATCCGTCAAGAAGAATGCACCAAAGGCGAAGATTGACGATCAGACGTAATACTTTGTGTAATCTTCGATAAAGTTAAAAAGATAATCCCCCGTTCTATCACGGGGGATTTTTCTTCAGAAATGGCTGACAATCTCAGGCCGTCATCGCTGTACCCAACTCCGAGACGCCTTCTTGTCCGATCAATCGGCGATAAGTGATTGTCCATCCCCCTGTGGTAAAGGTCGTGATTACCCCGTTTATCAAGAAGATGAAGGGAAGTGAAGCAAGTAGACAAATCCCACTGACGATCATACCGGCAGCGATGCTCTGGTCTCCCCCGACGAGGAACCCGAGAACGATGGGCACAAACATGATCAGGAAGGGCAAAACCAGCACAAAACTCAGTATCGCCGTCCCGAGGATCAATATTAAGGTCATGACCAGTACAGGACCGAAATTCTCTGTACATAGCTTCCAGGACCGACGGAACGAGTCGGTCACACCCAGATCTTCCTCAACAGCTGCGACCATGGTGATAATCACATAGGCATCCACCAGCATGAAAAGAGGAATGAGGGGCAGCAGACAACACAAACAGAGGGGGATGAGCAGCAGTCCCACACCTTGCGTCGCGATGAAAAACGGGATGCTCACCGCAATGATCACGATAATAATGAGCAGCCCAGCAAGCCAAACAAGTACACGGATCGCCAGGAGCTTCCAGAAATACTGCATACCAAGTCGAAACGCTTCACCGAGGGGGACATCATAGCCATCGTCAGCTCGACTGAAACCTGCGATCAAACCGCTCTGACCAAGGACACCTAGAAGCAAGAAGAAAAGCGCGATGAATAGGACCAGGAAGAAGATAGCCACGGCGATGGCAATCAGGAGCGCCTCATTCGGTGCTTCGAACATCCGCCCGATATCCTCCGATCCGCTAAAGTTGAAGCCCGAACCGCTCGGTCCCCCATTCGAGTTGCTCCTCCCCGCTGCCCCACAAGAAGCGAGCAGTCCCAGGATCCACAGTCCTTTGTATCGCCAGGTGATTTCCCATGTTCGTGTGAGAATTGCTCCGTAGTCCATGATGAGTCCTTTCAAGAATGTTCAGAGGCGGATAGAAAACGCATTTGAATTATTGCATTGAATGTGGGTACATAGCAGGTGCTTCTAACTGACATCTAACTGCCAATCATCTATGTGAAGACTCTGTCAATGCGAGGAGCCCTGAGGGCGACACCTGTCCTGATTGATGCCGGATGATGGCAATCTCCTCCATGGGTTAGGGAAAGGCAATCTTATGAATTGCTCCAGTCCGCCCGGAACTGAACTTCCGGGCTCAAAGCGAAAGGGTGCTTCGCACCCTAAAGCTCAGCCCATTGGGCTTGAGTTATGAGCCCGGCCATTCATGGTCGGGCGACTGATGAATGTTAATTCGAACCTGTCGGAGGAAGGTGAAAAATCCCCCTCAAGATCGGATGAGCAGACAGAGGGATTGGAAGAAGCTCATCCCATCTCAGATTGACGATCAATGCAAATAATTCATATAATGTATTATGTCCATCTTCGCGCCTACATCCCTTGGTAAGTTCCTAAATAAAACTAGGCTATCCTGGACCTGGTTCGTCGTCCTCGTGGGCATTGTACTCTTCATTTTGCCCCTTCTCGTCGCCTTCGCAGATGGATTCATCCATGACTTTCTCTACGAAGGGGTCTGGCGGACGATGTATATGGCCCCCGCGCTTTTAGTATACATTCTTGCGCTGCAGAGACCGATGGACGTCGCGGGCGAGCGCGCAGTCCTCGCGCTTAGAAAAGTTATCCTGCTCGATGATGATGCTTTTAATAAAATTGTGCTTGAGGCATCCGAGGTTGATGCTCGCGGGGAGCTGCTTGCATTTCTTCTGGGTGCCGCATTTGGTTTTTGGTCTAATGGTTCTTGGACCATCGAAGGGGACTATCAATGGCTGAAGATCTTCTTCCCTCTCGCAGGAGCGTTATTGTGGGGCACCTTGTCGTGGGTGATCTTTTCCTCGGTCGCTAGTACTAAACTGCAAACCATACTCCACCAGCAGCCTATGAAGTTCGATATCTTTATCCTGCGCCCATTTGAACAAATTGGAAGGTTTAGTCTTTTCATGGCACTCGCATTTGTCGGGGGCCTGATCATCAGTGCACTCTTCATTAACCCCCTGGCCAACGAAAGCATCATATTTCCACTAACCCTCTATGCGATCCTCGCAACCGTCACCGTGCTTGTTTTCTTTCTCAGCATGCGAGACACCCACAAAGTTTTATCTGCGGAAAAAAAGCGAGCTATCGAACTTGCCGAATTGAAGATCTCGGAAGCTTTCCAATCGCTGAGCGGAGGAACTATCAGCAGCGGAGATATGGTGTCGGCTTCGACGGAATTGAACCTGTGGCTGAAGTATGAAGCGCGGTTGAAGGTCGCTCGAACATGGCCTTATAACACCACAATGATACGAACTCTCGCCCTATCCATTCTTCTCCCGGCGACCGTCTCACTGCTCCAGCGCCTTCTTGCCAATATCCTCTCGTAGACGTCCCGGATATAAAAACCAAATGTGGATGGTTGAATCAAATCAGGACCAAATGGGCGTTGGTCAAGGTGTTAAAAGGATTGAGAATCAGATTTCTACAGAATCGAGATCGTGTTTACGATCCCCAAAAAAATTGAGCTTGCGATACAAATCGCAAATGCGGTGAAGAAGCCGCCGAGAGCCAGCGTGCTTCGTTTGCGAGGGTAATCATTCTCCAAAATAATACGATCAGCCAGCAATCCTCCAATCGATCCTCCAAGAAGCCATGCAAGAAGGGCGATGAGTGTCATCCAAATGATCATATCTACTTCTACCGGCTTATTAAATCTGTATACCGAAAAAAAAGTCATTCCCGCTGTATAACCAATAAATAGACCAACTAGAGCGCCGAACAGCCCGCCTATAGCACCATCTTTGACAATCTCCCCAGTCGTTTTTGATGGAGTCGGTTCATGCGGGTACCTATCACGCAATTTCTTAAGCCGGTACCCGATAGCTCCAAGAAGTAATGTCGCAATGCTAATTCCTATTTCTACTACGCAGTCCATTGATTCCGCCTGCTGTGGATGCCCCGATGCGTTATAAAAATCGGGGCATCCTATCAATCAAGGCCCTGGGTCAATCGGCCTCCAGAGCTTCCACGCTTCGACGCCATTCAACGATGTACCAAATCGCCACAGCCGTGGGAATGAGTGGCACGATAACGCTCCACAATCTCTCTCGACCGAGAACGCCTTCGAGTACAAAGAGCAAACCGATGAGGAGCAGGAGGCTTCCCAATATCAATGGCCACTTCCGGCTCTCGATCACCACCTTAGTACCCATCGAGAAGTAGATGCCAAAAAAAGCGATCGCCAGGCCAAACAGCAGCACGGCTCCACCTAGATCTGCGAACATATCTAAGGTCGCAATCCAGTAGCTTATTCCGAAACCCGCTAATACCCAACCAGTGATGAGAGTCACGGGGTCACGGATCCAGTTGATCGCATAGAGTAGAAGAAAGACTACTCCGAGGAGAAAGAGAGTCGCACCTGGGGGAACCAGTCCTGGGGCGATGAGCTGAACCAAACTCATCCCGGCCAAACCGACCACGATAAGGATCGGGAGAGGTGATTGCGCAGATTTCGTACTCATAATATTGCTCCTTTCTATCAGGGCGCGGCAATCACGATACTCGTTAGAGATCGTCCATAGGACCTCCTCGGTCTAATTGGCAGGATGGTTGTTAGTTGAAATTGGCTTGAAGGGCGTGGAAGGACGTTGTGAGGTCGAAATTGCATTCGACATTGTATGTTCCCATTGTATAGCAAGCTTTTCATTACGGATACCTTCATGGACTATCCTGCGCATGACCAGAGCGGGTGCGGCATAAGCCACTCATCAGGTTTTTGCCGGATAAATTCTTCCGTCGTTGCAAGCGCATCTTGTGCCCATTGACGAATTTTGTGCGATTTATTCGCGGAGGACAGCGGAGGAGGAACGATCCTAGCTTTCGCCTGGTACAACCCGTCACCGAGTTGGAAAGAAGCTCCTACGACCATCTGAGCGTCCGTCATCTGTGCGAGCCTCGCATGTCCAACGGGCAGGTTACAGCGTTCACCAAAGAAAACCAATTCACCGCCGTTCTCCACCGGAACATCGTTCGCGATGGCGACCACACCGCCATTCCTCAAGCGGGTGATAGCTTTACGGAGCGCAGTAGATGATATCGGAGTGATCTCGAAACCATACTGCGCACGTAAATCGTTCATGACTTTTGAGCTCCCCTGAGGGTTGGAGTTCGTCAGCGCTTGAATGGAAGGGAAATATTCAAGCAGTGCGAGCATGAGTAAGTCGAAGCTGCAGGTGTGAGTGCCCACAAAGATAAGACCACGATCCCGTGTTTGGCTGAGCTCGATAAGATGATCGAGTGAGTCATCCATGTCGAAATACGTAATCGCACCGCCATCATCCTCTTCCACTGCTCGAAAAAGATCGATGTATCCATAGGTCGCGTTCTTAAGAAGCCGATGGACTGCCCGATCTACTTCAGGATTGCCTTCCTCCGCTCCCAACACCACGCGCATATTTTCTCGCAGTGCCTCTACAAGGGAAGATTCTGGTTGATGATAAACGCGACCTGCGAGGGTTTCACCCAATTGACATGCCCGATCACGGCGCAAAAGTCGACAGAGCAAACTTATCCCCGATGGCCCCCAGGCGCTTGTGGCAAGTGAGATGAGATTCATGGCAATCACCCTTTCACTAACACATCGATCGCAACTTTCAATGCGACGATAGCAAAAGGGTGTTATCTGGGTGTCTTATATGACGTTATTGAGCCTACTGCGGGAATATGTATTGGACCAGATTCTCAATCTTGCCTATGCGAATTGTTACGAGAAGAAGAATTCTCGGTATTTCTTGGGGGACTGAAGACGAAATGAAAAAAACTAGGCCAGCGTTCCTTGATCAATAGGTGATCGTCCGTTGATACGCGCTGGGTGCTCCGATAGATAAGCACCAGAATAAAAGCGAATCCAAACGCCATCCATGAACTTTCAAGAAGTCCAAAAATGACCGGCCATACATAGAAAGCGATCCTGGTAGCCCAGAAGGAACTTCGTGATATGACTCGAATAAGTAGCCAGACCAACATCCCGATCACAAGCGTCGGCCATGATAGGAGCAGCAATGCGCCAATGGCGGCGGAATTTCCTCTCCCACCATGGAATCCCAGCCAAACCGGCCATCTCGTCCCGATCACAACCCCCAGGACGGCGATGTAGACCGCAAGCTCCCCAAGCTCCAGCGTCTGCGTTAGAACTACAGCCAACATCCCCTTCGCGACTTCTGAGAGGAAAACGATCAATCCAGCCCAACGGCTTACGCTCAGCCCGACGTTCATCACTCCTACATTGCCGCTCCCGACTTCTCTTAGATCCTTCCCCGTCACAAGCTTCGTCACAATCCAGGCGACCGGGATCGACCCAACCAAATATGCCCCGGCGAAAACGATGATTAACATGCAGAACCTTTCTTAAATCATACGTACAAAACCACGATCCCCGTCCACAATGATTGGACTGCCGTCCTCCAGCAGATTCATGACGTTGGAAACAGACATCACTGCCGGAATGCCGTATTCCCGTGCCACGATAGCACCATGGGAAAGGATGCCTCCCGATTCCGTCACAACGCCGCTAGCAATCCCGAAGAGCGGCGTCCATACTGGAGTTGTGAAGGGCGCCACAAGTATGTCACCATCTTGAAGGTTATTGAAGTCATCGGGCCCACGGATCAGTCGAGCTACCCCCGAAACCATGCCTGGGCTGCTGGCGATCCCAGATAATTGTCCCTCCTCACCAGCGATCGTTGGTCCCTCACGAAGAAAAATCTCGCGCTCGCCAATAATCGCATCCGGCCAGGGACGGGACTGGGCAATTTCATACTCTTCCTTGTGGGTTTGGATAAGCTTCCTTCGATCAATTGGTTTTAATGCGTTCTCTTCAAGCTCGTCAAAGGTCAGGAAGAACACATCTTCTTCATGATCGATCCATCCGTCGTCTACCCATCGCCGACCAATTTCATGGAGATAGCTCCGGAACAGAGGGAACACTCGCGTCATCTCAAAGTGCATCGTGTCACGCTCACGCGTGAGTGCTTGTGCGTAGCGAAGAACCCAGAAGAAAATTGGCTTGACGAACC
>JBGUDT010000004.1:99928-102163 GCA_041821665.1 Anaerolineales bacterium | reverse complement strand
CTCGGTGGCCACTCAGATGTGATTGGTGGAGCGCTCATCGTCGCTGATGATGCGATTGCCGAGCAAATTGGATTCCTGCAGAACGCAGTCGGGGCGATCCAGGGACCAATGGATAGTTTCCTCGTCCTGCGCGGGATTAAGACCCTGCCAGTGCGGATGGATAGACACGCCGAAAACGCCCAACAAATTGCCCATTACCTTCAAGAGCATCCAGACGTGAGCATGCTTTACTACCCCGGGCTGTCCTCTCATCCCCAACACCTCATCGCAAAAAAGCAAATGCGTAACGGCGGGGGAATGATTTCCTTTGTCCACCGGGATGGTCCTGACGCGGCGAGACGTTTTGTTGAAGCGATGGAACTCTTTCTGCTTGCTGAATCGTTGGGCGGCGTGGAATCGTTGATCGAGATCCCCGCGATTATGACTCACGCATCCACGGCAGATTCAACCCTCTCTGTAGATCCGGCCCTCATTCGATTGTCTATTGGATTGGAAGCCGCAGAAGACTTAATCAACGATCTTGATCGAGGTTTTTCTAAGGCATAGGTAAAATTACAAATTAGTATCCAACACAAACCTTTAGCCAGGTGCCCGTACTCTGATTAGCTAGCTTCCTAGGACTATGCCTTTATTCGAAGTGATATATTCCAGAGCATCGATCGTTGTAAGGATGCCGTGGGGGTGGTCCTCCTCATCCACGACGACAACCACTTTCTCTGCCACGAGGTGCGGCAGTACCTCACGAAAACCTGTCCCTTTCTGAACCTTTGTGAACTCGGTCTGAATCCATCCTTCGATCGGACCGCCAATGGAACAATCCTCCTCAGCAGAGACCAGGCAGCCAAGCAAATCGACCTCCCGCACAATCCCCAGCAGTTCGTTCACATCATTCACAACAGGCAACTGGGAAACGCCATGCTCACCCATGAGTGCGATAACCGTGCCTATCCGATCGGATGGCGAGGCCATGACCAGTTCTTTTCTCCCATGGATCATGACAATGTCATCCACGCTTGCCTCATCGAGAGCCAGATCGAGAAATCCATGTTCCCGCATCCAGTTGTCATCCCATACTTTCGAAAGGTACCGTGAGCCAGAGTCAGGGAGAATGACCACGACGAGCCGCTCAGGGCCCAGCTTGGAAGCATATTTCATCGCACCCGCGAGCGCGGCACCGGATGACCCTCCAGCAAAGATTCCCTCTTCTCGCGCCAATCTCCGTGTCCAATGAAATGATTCACCATCCGTCACACGCACCATCTCATCTATCAACGAAAGATCCAACGTGGAAGGCACAAAATCCTCACCGATACCCTCGACTTTGTACGTAGCCGCCTCGAGCCCGTCGATATTTCCCCCTTGTTGCCATGCATCGAGAAGGATCGAACCGGTCGGATCAACACCGACCATTTGAACATCATGGTTGATTTCACGAAAGAACTTTGCGATTCCTGTGAGTGTCCCCCCGGTTCCGAGCCCACAGACAATATCTGTGACCTCCCCACCCGTTTGTTCGAGTATCTCAGGACCGGTCGATTCATAGTGGCTTTGAGGATTTGCAGGGTTGTGGTATTGATTCGCCAGAACAGCGCCGGGCGTTTCCGCAACCAACTTCTTCGCAACCGAATAATAGGATTTGGGGTCGTCAGGAGGCACGGCTGTCGGGGTGATGACCACTCTTGCCCCGAAAGCACGTAGCATGGCGATTTTTTCTTGGCTCATTTTATCCGGCATCACAAAGATCGCTGAATAACCCCGGAGGGCACACGCAATCGCAAGACCTACGCCAGTATTTCCAGAGGTTGCCTCCACGACGGTGCCTCCCGGCCGCAGTTCACCGGATTGTTCATAGGCGTCGAGAATAGTAAAAGCGATGCGATCTTTCACAGATCCGCCAGGATTAAACTGCTCAAGTTTCGCGTAGAGTCCACACTCAAGATTTGAAGCCGTGCGATTAAGCCTCACGAGCGGGGTCCGCCCGATGGTTCCCGTGATATCCGAGAACACCTTTAAATCTGCAGAATCATCAATTGTTTTTGCCACTTAAAGTACCCTCACTTCATAAGATTGCTTAAGTGATTTTCCTACCTTGGCTTTAGCAACAATAACATTCTACCTAATTCGAGTTCAATGAGGGTCTTCAGCTTGATCCGATAATGTGAAATTGATCCAGCGGGAACAACTGGAGTGGTAAAATATCGAGACTTAATCTAGACAGGGAGCGTGGTTTCGAGA
>JBGUDT010000004.1:96614-99831 GCA_041821665.1 Anaerolineales bacterium | reverse complement strand
GATGTGAAATTGATCCAGCGGGAACAACTGGAGTGGTAAAATATCGAGACTTAATCTAGACAGGGAGCGTGGTTTCGAGAATGATGTCCGGGCAACTTACGGTACCCGGCTGATCCTGGAAACAGATTCGACCTGAAACCTTCATAACAAGCCGAGATCCTGGCAACTGGAGTTTCGTATGACCGAGATGGAAACCGCCCTGAAATTCGCGCAAGAACATCGACCTCGCTTTCAGGATGAATTAATTGAGTTTTTAAAAATTCCCTCAATTTCTACCTTGAGCGAACACAAGAAGGACATGGAGGACGCCGCAAAATGGGTTTCTGCTCAATTGGATGGTTTTGGTTTTGAAAATGTCGATATCATCCCCACCGAAAAACATCCTGTTGTTTATGGTGAGCACTTGTCCGCAGGAGCAGGCGCACCGACGGTCCTGTTTTATGGGCACTACGATGTACAACCTGTGGACCCGCTTGATGAGTGGGACAATGACCCCTTTAATCCGGTCGTTCAAGGCGAGAATATCTACGCTCGTGGGGCGTCGGACATGAAGGGTCAGGTTGCCGCTCATTTAAAAGCCGTGGAATCCATGATCAAGACATCAGGCCTTCCCATCAACTTGAAGTACATGATCGAGGGGGAAGAGGAAATTGGGTCCCCTAACCTGGAAAAATTTCTCGGCGACAATAAAGATCTGCTCAGTTGTGATTTTTGCTTGAATGGGGATTCTGGGATTCTGGGCCCCGATACACCCTCACTCACCTACTCCTTGCGCGGGCTCGCGTATTTTGAAATCAGACTCCAGGGGGCGAAAAGCGATCTGCATTCCGGCATTTTCGGCGGTGCTATCGACAACCCTGCGAATGTCCTCGCCAGATTGATTGCCGGCATGAAGGACGAGAAAGGTCGTATCCAGCTTCCTGGTTTTTACGACAACGTGAGACCGATCACAGAAGAGGATCGCACCATCACGCACTCGATGCCAGATGAGTGGTGGTTGGAGCAGACCAGTGCAAGAGCTACTTTTGGTGAGGAGGGATACACAAGTTCTGAACGAGCAGCGGCAAGACCCACGCTCGATGTGAATGGAATTCTCTCTGGGTTTACTGGCGAAGGGCCGAAAACAGTTCTGCCCGCAAGGGCCATGGCGAAGGTTTCAACCCGACTCGTCCCAGACCAGCGTCCGGAAGAAGTTGAAGCGAGCATGCGAGCCTATCTGGAAGAGCGTATGCCACCCACGGTTACATGGGAACTTGAGATGCTCTCAGAATGCTTGCCCGGAATGGTTGAAAGAGAATCCTCTTTCGTCGTTGCTGCAAAGAATTCCCTCAAAGCTGTCTGGGATGTAGAGCCTGTCTTTGTCCGCCAGGGTGGCTCCGTGCCAGTTGTTGGTTCAATCCAAGATATACTCGGTGTCGATAGCTTGATTATGGGTTTTGGCTTGCCAGATGACAATCTTCACGCCCCGAACGAGAAATTTCACCTTCCAAATTACTTCAGGGGCATTGAAACTTTTATCCGTTTCTCTTATGAGCTGATGAAGTAACCCATATGCAGAGGGGCCGATTTAATGTCTGAAAAATTACCCACTTATGGTGGCCAGGCGGTAATCGAAGGCGTAATGATGCGCGGCGCTCAGAATTGGGCTGTTGCAGTACGAACCCCTGATTCATCCATCATAGTTAAAAAAGAAAGACTTGGGCGGCTTTATCGCTCGAGGTGGATCAAGGTACCGTTCGTCCGTGGCTTGTTCGTACTCTGGGATGCTCTTGTTCTCGGGATAAACGCACTCACCTATTCTGCAAACATGCAAGCCGAGGAGGATGAACGAATTGAAGGCGCATCGGCCGTTCTTACGCTCGTGTTTTCCCTTACCTTGGGGATCGCGATTTTCTTTCTTTTGCCTGTGGGTGTGGCCTATGTTTTTGAGGCGTTTCTCCATCTATCGACTGGGTGGGTGAATCTTATCGAGGGGATACTTCGTCTCGCACTGTTGATCGGATATATATGGGCCATTGGTCAACTCCCCGATATCCGTCGAGTGTACGGTTATCATGGCGCTGAACACAAAACCATCAACGCATTTGAAGCAGGCGCCTTACTAGAGCCCGGGGTGGTGAAAGAATTTCCAAGGGAACACCCTCGATGCGGAACAGCATTTTTATTGACTGTCGTCGTCTTCTCCATCCTATTCTTCAGTTTCCTGGGTCCTATGCCCCTCCTGCCTCGCCTGCTCAGCCGCATCATTTTCGTCCCTTTCCTGGCTGCACTCGCATACGAGTACATCCGATTGACCGCAAAGTGGATAAACCACACTTGGGCGAAACCATTGATCGCACCGAACCTCTGGCTTCAGCGCCTCACGACGCGCGAACCGGATGAGAGCATGTTGGAGGTAGCTATTGCGGCATTCAAAGCTATGCGGATCGATGAGTTGACCATAAAGGATCAACCGTCGACAGATTAATTAATAGGCACACCGCCCCCCTGAAATTCCGACGATATTATTGGTGAACCTTTTTTGACCACGGGCTTAGATCAAAGGGATGGCTCGCTGAATATGCTGTCTCCACATTACCGACATCGCTTAGCCTCATCCAGGGTCGCATGCTAAAAACCGGAGTACGGACATCTCTCACAATGCGCTTTGTGCTCTCCTCTAGGAATTGACGTCCACCCGACTGGTAAAATCGTATGTAGGGAAATCACTATGGTTGCATTTTTAAGACTGCGCGAAGAGGAATATGAAATCCGATCCGGAATGACGCTTCGTGCTGCACTGCTCAAGCTGGATATCCCACCAGAATCTGTCATTCCCGTAAAGGATGGCGAACTACTCACCGATGACGAACTACTAGAGGACGGTGATCAAATTCGACTAGTTGCCGTCATTTCAGGCGGTATGGACTTCCGATGAAATGCAGAAAGTGTGATCAAAAAGCTGTCATCCACATGCGTCAGCATAAGTTGGCACTTTGCAAGGATCACTACCTGTCCTGGGTTCCTTCTCAAACGAGTCGGACTATGAAAGAATACGAGATGGCCCATCCCGGCGATCGCGTCCTGGTTGCTGTTTCCGGGGGTAAAGATTCCCTGGCTCTCTGGTACATACTGCATATCCTCGGTTTTGCCCCAGACGGAATGTACATCGGATTGGGAATTGATGATGGATCCGGTTACTCAAATAGATCGCTCAAGGTAACGAAAGATTTTGCGA
>JBGUDT010000004.1:94407-96573 GCA_041821665.1 Anaerolineales bacterium | reverse complement strand
CTCTATGGGTCCACGATTCCGGAAGCCGCATCTCTCTCACATAGAGGTCGCGAAAAGCCCTGCTCGGTTTGTGGGCTGACCAAACGTCATATCATGAACCACATCGCCCTCAAGGAAGGGTATGACGTCCTCGCAACCGGACATAATCTTGATGACGAAGCTGCGGTTCTATTCGGGAACACATTGAACTGGCAGATTGGATATTTAAATCGGCAAGGACCGGTTCTGGGATCAAAAGATGGGTTCGTGAAGAAGATCAAGCCCCTCTTCCGCTTTTATGAGCGGGATACAGCTACATACGCCTTATTACGGGGTATCGAATACATCTACGAAGAATGCCCATACGCGGAAGGTGCGAAATCCATATACTATAAAGAGCAATTAAACAACCTTGAAGCAGATCGACCCGGAGCCAAACTTGCTTTTTATCTATCCTTTCTCCGGGCGAAGGCCAACGAGGGGTTTTTAAAGGATGTAAAGATGGGCACCCCCCTAATTGCATGTAACAGTTGTGGTCAGCCTACCACCGCACCGGGAACCTGTGCATTCTGCAGAACATGGGACACAATCCGTGCCACCAAACACGAAAAAAGAAAGGACGGTTCTATATGACTGATCCTGCCGATCTAGGTGGTCTTACACACTTGGGTGGAGAAACGGGGCCATCCCGCAAGTTGGAAACTTTCCCCAACCATCACCGAGACCGCCCCTATATCGTCCGTCTCGAAACCGACGAGTTCACCTGCATGTGTCCTGCAACGGGTCAGCCCGATTTTGCGACAATAAAAGTTGAGTACATTCCAGATGAGAAGATACTCGAGTCGAAATCATTCAAACTTTATATCTGGTCATTCAGGAATGAAGGTGTTTTCCACGAACACGTCAGCAACATCATCCTCGACGATCTTGTTGAAGCACTCGATCCACAGTGGTGCAAGGTCATAGGTCAATTCAGCATCCGCGGGGGGATAAGCATTACGGTCGAAGTAGAACACGGACAAAGGGATTTGAATAACGCGTGAAGAGCTACCGCTGGTATCACGTCGTCGTCGCGGTTTTTGTGACAAGCCTCATCGTTTCCAACATCATCGCGGTGAAGCTGTTCTCGATCGGTAGCATCACATTGCCCGCCGGTGTCATCCTCTTCCCTATCGCATATATCATCGGAGATGTCCTTACCGAGGTATATGGTTTCCCTCGCGCCCGTGAAGCTATCTGGATTGGCTTTGGATGCAATCTGCTAGCCGTTACCGCGATCTGGATCGCGGGTCTTCTGCCCCCCTCTCCAGCCTGGCAAGTAGCCTTGCTGGAAAGTCCTCAAGAAGCCCAAAGAGCCTATAGCGCCATTCTCGGATTCGCCCCTCGCCTTCTACTCGCTTCGTTCGTGGCCTACCTATTTGGAGAATTCTTGAATTCGTTCGTCCTGGCCAAGTTAAAGGTCAAGACTCAGGGACGATATTTATGGATACGCACCATCGGCTCTACGCTGGTCGGGCAGGGTGTTGATTCCTTCCTCTTCATCACGATCGCCTTCTACGGCATTCTTCCAACATCTGTCTTGTTCACTGCGATCCTCTTTCAATGGATCTTCAAGAGCCTCTTCGAGGCATTGGCAACCCCATTCACCTACCTTGTAGTAGGTGCGCTTAAGAAAGCGGAGGGGGTTGACATATACGATGAGGATACAAATTTCAACCCTATCAAGCTCTAGGTTTCTTGCATAGACGAACTAAAAAGACGGCGTGAAAAATTCCTCACCGCCGTCTTTTTTCATGAGAATAGCGCAATTGAACAACCTTATGCGGTTTCGAGATAGTACTCGATCTCCCAATCCATGACACGAGTGCAGTACTCGTCCCATTCTGCCCATTTCGCTCTTGTGAAAGCTTCGTAGGCCACACCTCCAAGAGCATCACGAATGGCCCCATCTCCCTCGAGTTCATTAAGTGCTTCTGCGAGAGAACCGGGCAGTTGTGAGATACCCTTCTCCGTAAGCTCTTCTGCGCTCATCTCGTAGATGTTGAGATCATTCACAGGCGGTGGACAGTCCAACTCACGCTCAATTCCATCCAATCCAGCCGCAAGCATGGCAGCAAATGCAAGGTAAGGATTGCAGGAAGGATCGGGAAAACGCAGCTCGGCTCGCGTGGAAGTCTCTCGCCCGGG
>JBGUDT010000004.1:79183-94307 GCA_041821665.1 Anaerolineales bacterium | reverse complement strand
TTCTGAGCCCAGCACACATATACCGGCGCCTCATACCCGGGAACGATGCGTTTATAGGAATTAACAGTCGGCGCCACGACTGCCGCAAGAGCGCCAGCATGGTCGATTTGACCAGCGATGAATTGATAGGCAGCCTTGGAGAGATGGAATGAATCATCACCGTCATAGAAAACATTATTACCCTCATGAGTAAAAATCGATTGGTGCGTGTGCATCCCGGATCCACTCATCCCGAAAATAGGTTTCGGCATAAAGGTCGCCGTAAGCCCCTGCTGTGCGGCCAACGCCCTGATCGTGTATTTAAGCGTGATGACATTATCTGCGGCTCGAAGGGCGTCCGTGAAGCGAAAGTCGATTTCATGCTGACCCAACGCGACCTCATGATGTCCCATCTCGACCTCTAAACCCATGCTAGAGAGCGCCAGCATGAGCTCGTTGCGGACCTGCTGTGCCTCATCACTCGCCGAGAAGTCAAAGTAGCCACCAACATCATGCGGGACTGGATGGATCATGTCGGGTCCATTCCGCCGAAGTAGGAAAAATTCAGGCTCGGGACCTATATTAAATTGCCAGCCTTTCTCATCGAGTCTGCTCAGCACGCGTTTTAAGACACCTCGAGGGTCTCCGAGGAAGGGCTCAGCGTCAGGAAGATAGATGTCGCAAAACACACGAGCGCGTCTTCGATCTGCCGAGGACCAGGGTAAAACGGCATAGGTATCCACATCAGGAAGCAACCGCATGTCGCTCTCCTGGATACGAGCAAAACCTTCCACAGAGGAACCATCAAACCAAATTCCATCCTCAATCGCTATCTTTAAACGATCAACCGGGATATCCACACTCTTCACCGTCCCAGTTACATCGGTGAACTGCAAGCAAATAAATTGCACTTCATCTTCTTTGGCTCGTTCAATTATCGAGTTCGCCATTTCCACACCCTCCATTCACAATTTTCTGTTGTTTCCCTTATCCCTTGACGACTTCTCTACAAAGGCTTCCTAGATCGTAATCGATTTCAACAATCGTCTAATATTGCTTTTGGCCCTTATGGGGACCATGCCAACCACACATATAAGATACTGCCTCCACCTCATAGACGATATCTATGTGCTATCACCCTTCTCGCCTGACTAAAGAGGGCTTAACAAAAAACGACACGCCGGGCGTGCCGTAAAATTCAGGAGAACCGCCCTCTCATTGATCGCAGATAACCAACAAAGTAAAAATAGGCTATCCGACCACTACATTTCCCTTTGTCACACCCGTCACCGGGTTGTTTTTGAGGAAATGCTTTTTGAAAGGGAGAAAGGAGCTTGTGGTTGGCTCCAGAGGCATCCGCTGATCTTTCCGATTTTCCCCGAGATTTACCCGGGTTAGTCCTGCCTTGCGACAGGTAACCTCCACCTCGTGATCTCATGAAAGCCCATGAGATCCATACGCTAGACTCCCACTATTCAGTTGTTAATTCGCACTTCTGAAGCATTCTAGCAAATGGTTGTAGATTGGTCAAATCCAACATGTGATCCTGCTGTGTGGTTTTCTGAAACCACGAAGGTGAGGAGAGGTTTGCGGTGAGGGTCGAGTTAATGTCCTGGAAGATTGATAGTTACCATATGTCCGAAATGAACGAATATCGGACGCTTGTTGGGTTGTTATGAATTGAGGTGCGTCAACTATTTGGTGTAAGCGTGATCAACTCGACAAGGAAGGTATCTAAAGACGTCTAAAGAGAGTCAACGGCTGTTTTAATTCTCTCTAATGCCTCTGCCAATATAGAGCGGGGACAGGCCAGGTTGAATCGTTCAAATCCTTCCCCTTCAGGGCCAAATAGCTCCCCTTCATCCAGATACACCCGCGCTTGGTCCATTAGTAATGCTTTTCTGGCTTCTGACGATAACCCCAACTTGCTAAAATCGCACCAAATAAGGTAGGTACCTTCAGGGGGGGTGATTGTCACCTGCGGCAGATGTTCAGCTATGTAGGCGGCCATAAATTGGTAGTTGGCTTCTACATAGGCCATTACTTCTGCCAGCCATGCCTGGCCATGATTGTACGCGGCTGTTAATGCCTCCACGCCAAAGCTGTTTAAGCCAAGTAAGCCATTGCTCAACAATTTCGCGGAAAATTTTTCGCGCCATCCCTTATTGGGAATAATAATGTTGGATGTTTTTAATCCGGCCAGATTAAAGGTCTTGCTGGGGGCAGTGCAAATGATGCTGTTTTGGGCAAAGGTGTCACTGATACTAGCAAAGGCGGTGAAGGTTTGCCCACTGAAGATGAGGTCACAATGAATTTCATCAGAGATAATGATGACATTGTTTTCGATGCAGATTTCACCAAATCGGATTAGTTCTTCTCGTGTCCATACGCGACTAACAGGATTGTGAGGGCTGCATAAAATCGCCATTTTGACGGCTGGATCGGCCGTTTTAGCGGCTAGATCTTCAAAATCCATGGTGTAACGGCCGTTTTCATACAGCAATGAATTAGAAACTATTTCGCCCCCATTATTTTCAATTGCACTCATAAACGGGTAATAAACTGGTCGTTGGATAAGCACCTTATCTCCTGAGGAAATAAAGCTTTGTACCAGCATATTGATTGCCGGTACAATGCCCGGTGACAGCGTAATCCAATCACGTTCAACATCCCAGCCATACCGTCGCTTCATCCAGCCAATCACCGCATCATAATAGGAATCTGTAGGGACAGTGTAGCCAAAAATACCATGCTGTGCCCGTTTAACCAGGGCTTCAATAACGGCTGGCGGGCAACGAAAATCCATATCTGCCACCCACATGGGTAATGTGCGATCGGGGCCATGCTTTTTGTGGGCATGGTCGCCATGTAAAATCTGGTCTCCCTGAACAATAAACTCCCACTTTACGCTATGGGTTCCTTGACGATTAAATTCTGTATCAAAATGATAAGACTTAGCCTCTTCCATATTTGTTTACCGGCTCTCTGAGAGATTGTTTGGTGGACGATTCGTCTGTGATTCTGTGAGTTTGCGAGTTTGTGTGTGCATAGTCTGATTTATTATCGCATACTCTCCACTCGCATACTCGCACATTTCACGATGATCACAGTAAAGCTCAAAGACGCATAGCCTCACACCGGGCTCATAAGCCTGATCTCAATTGCACCCTGGCTATCTTCCCTGATGCGGAATTCATGAGCGAGACGCACCCCAGATACCCAGACAATCTCATCTCCTGACACGACAAGGGGCCATCGTGCGCGCACAAAAGCCGGGATGTGTTCGTTGATGAACATGTCTGAAAGTTTCTGATGACCTGTGAATCCAAGTGGGCGAATGCGATCACCAGGCATCTTGGTACGCACCATAGGCACGGTTCCCAGCCTTTCGAGATCGAGGAGGACACGATCACGGTGATCAACCGTTTGATCAAAGGAATCGGGGACTCGTGCGATCGATGTGATGAGTTCCCAATCATTCGCCAACGTTAGCTTTCCTGGCACAGGTAGGGGAACCGCACCCTTCTCAAGTAGCTGAGGATAGTGCGGGAGAATGACTTCAACATCCGATCTCATCATCAGTACATCATCTTCTATCGGGACGAGTTCGATTTTCCCCTTCATCGGGAGGGTTTGTGAAATTGAACCGGAAAGGATGAAATCGATACCCCGTTCGATCGATTCGAAAGGTGTATCGCGGAGCTCGGTAGCGATATGCTCAACAGCGGATCGCAGCAAAGCACGTTGAACGGCACGATGAAGTTGATTAAATTCGTGACGATGGAGAAGCAGTGCGCTCTCGCCTGCAGGTGAGACAACCTCTTCCCAGATGGCCTGGACTACTTCACCTAAATAATCCGTCTCTGCAGACATGATCTCACCCATTCGATGTACGTGTCCTCGAATACCCGGGTTGTACGTCTCTAGCAGCGGCAGTAGATGATGGCGAATTCGATTGCGATGAATCGTTTGATCCGTATTGCTTGAATCGATCACGGGTTGGAGACCAATTTCGTGGCAATGAGCGACCGTTTCCGCCCGCGAAATACCCAGGAGAGGGCGGACAAGTTTAACACCTCGAGCGTTCGGGATATCGCGCCAACCATCCAGGGATGTCATTGGCCTCATACCAGCCAATCCGGAAGGGCCCGCACCTCGAAGGAAATGCATCAGAATGGTTTCAATCTGATCATCCGAGGTATGACCAGTGGCGATGAACTTAAAATCAAGTTGATTGGCTACGTCGACCAAAAACCGATAACGCACAAGACGAGCGGCTTCCTCAACGGAGTACCCCTCCTCGATGACTGCCCGAACATCTTCCTGATCCTGGATGCACCGAATACCGTACTTCTCCGCAACAGCGGTTACAAAAGCAGCTTCTTCCCCGCTTTCCTTCCGCAGTTGATGATCAAGGTGTGCAATACGGACGCGAAAGCCCAATTTTTGCATGCAATCCAACAGACAAAGGCTATCTGGGCCTCCAGAAACGGCCAACAGGACCGACTCTTGCGGTTCGAGTAGGTCTTGATCGTCGATATAAGCGGAAATTTTCTCAACGATGTTCATGGCAAGACGATTATAGCATCCTGTCAATGGGCTGATTTTGCATGACATAACGCTTTGCGCAAGATGTGTAGAGGTGCGCCCTATGGTATAATGCCGGCTTGGTTCCACTGGAGGATTGCCCCTTTGTCACTCAATCCCCTAAATTGGATTTTAGGGCTCTTTTCCCTCGACATCGGCATTGATCTTGGTACCGCGAATACGCTCGTAAATGTTCGCGGCAAAGGCATCGTGATCAATGAACCATCCTGGGTCACGATCGAGAAAAAATCCAAACGCGTGATCGCCATTGGCGCGGAGGCAAAACAAATGGTCGGCAGAACGCCGGCGAATGTTGTTGCCATCCGACCTTTGAGGGACGGTGTAATCTCCGAATTTGACATCACGGAACGGATGCTCGAATATTTCATCGCGAAAGCGCACGAACAGAGCCTCGTTCCTGTCCCACGACCACGCGTCGTCGTTGGAATTCCTAGCGGCGCAACAGAGGTAGAGAAACGCGCCGTATATGATGCCTCAATGGCGGCGGGCGCACGGGAGGCCTTTCTGATCGAAGAACCTACGGCTGCGGCGTTGGGGGCATCGCTCCCCATTGGTGAAGTGCGTGGATCCATGGTATGTGACATTGGCGGCGGCACCTCTGAAATGGCTGTTTTTTCGATGGGCGGGATCGTTGTTTCGCGATCGCTGCGTGTGGCTGGTGATGAGATGGATCAGGACATCATTAACTACATCCGCAACAAGTACAACCTGCTCATTGGTGAACGCATGGCAGAAACAGTTAAGTTATCCATCGGTTCCGCATATCCTCTCAAAGAAGAAAAGACAACCGCTGTACGGGGAAGAAATCTCGTCAGTGGCCTACCTGAGGCTGTCGAAGTTTCCTCGGTAGAAATACGCGAAGCCCTAGCGGGTTCGGTGAAAATCATCGTCGACACACTTCGAGACGCCGTCGACGAGACACCTCCCGAGATCATCGCCGACCTCATGGAAGAGGGTGTATGCCTCGCAGGTGGAGGATCCCAGCTTCAAGGACTGACCGACCGGCTATCCGAAGAACTGAAGATGAGGGTCTGGCAAGCTGATGATCCGATGACTTGCGTCGCTAGAGGTGCAGGTAAAATTCTTGAAGATTTCGACACAATGGGACGCTTCCTCGTCGGCCTCGAGCGCTCGACAGCTTGGTAGGATAAATCGTTGAGCGCCTTCAATCCATTATCATGAACAGGATAGACACGAGAGTATTGGTTGCCGCGATTCTAATTTTGTTGGCGGCCGGGCTCATGATCCTCAATATCGGTGGATTTCTGCAACCCGTTCAGAGTCTAGCCCTTCGACCTATTTCCGCGGTTCAATCCTGGGTGTCCCTCCGCTACATAGCGATTCGAGACATCCTAACCGCGCCACGCGATGTGACCACATTGCGGGAAGATATCCGCGCACTCGAAGCGGAGAACGCGCAATTACAGCAGGAGGTCATCTCCCTGCGCGAACAGGCGGCAGAAGCTGAAATCTTATCCGCCTTGCTCAACTATGCACGCGCCCAACCTGAGAGCAGATACGTTGCTGCGAATGTCGTCGGACGAGATGTGAGCCCCTTTATCCGATCGGTCATGATCGATCGAGGCTCGGATCATGGCATCGCTCGGGGCATGCCGGTAGTTACGGAAAGCGGCCTTGTCGGTCGTGTCACCGAAGTATTCTCAACTTTTTCAAGAATTCAATTAATAAGCGATCCGGAATCTGCGGTCAATGTCAGACTTCAGGATTCTCGAGCGGATGGGGTTTTGACTGCGCAGCTGAATGGGGATCTCATTGTGGATCTTATCGATCTCAACACTCAATTGAGTGAAGGAGAACTCGTCCTGACTTCGGGCCTGGGAGGTAAATACCCTGCGGATATACCGATTGGACAGGTGATCAGTGTCCGTAAGCGAGACTACGACCTCTTTCAACAGGCAACTATTCAACCGCTCGTGGATTTTGAAGACCTTGAAGTTGTTCTCACCATCACGAATTTCCAAACTTTCTCAATCGACTCAGGTGCACCTTAGCAGTGAGGACGTAATGGTTTATATTATTGGTGTTCCCCTGATGGCACTCATGGCGTTGATACAATCCACCATGCTAAGCCAGTTCCGTTTTCTCTCCGGAAGACCGGATCTGATTCTCCTGGCTGTGATCGGATGGGGGCTCGCAGGGCGAACGACAGAATCGATGGTTTTTGCTTTTTTTGGCGGTCTGTTCCTGGATTTCTTTTCCGCACTTCCCTTTGGGACCCATGCAATTGCTCTCGTCACTGTGGCCTTTCTCGTTTCTTTGTACGAAGAACGAATCTGGGAGGCAAATATTCTCATGCCGCTCGGAATCACGCTAATGGGATCGCTCGTATACCACATGATCATTCTGGCGGTTCTGTTCTTATCGGGACGACAGATAGACCTCACATTTGCGTTTGGACGTGTTATCCTCCCGAGCACATTTTTAAACATCATCCTGGCCATTCCAATGGCTCAGGCGATAGCAGGGATTGCCCGCCGTCTCTACCCTGCCGAGGTTGATCTATAATGAACCCGGGATCGGGCAAACATGTCTCCATTTTTCGACTGAACATCATATATGTGGTGATCGCTATCGCGGTTATCGCGTTCGTCCTGCGCCTCTTCTCACTTCAGATCATCGAAGGGGAAGCCTTCCAACTGCAAGCAGATGAGAATAGGCTTGTCACCATTACGATTCCGGCTCCTCGTGGAGTTATATACGACCGGAATGACTTCCAGCTCGTTCGCAATATCCCTGCGTTCAACATTATGATCACACCTGCGCTCCTTCCAGACAGTCAGGCGGAAGTTGAAGCAATTTACCAGCGATTATCGGAAATAACGGGTGTTCCAGTGGATCAAGAAGGTCCTCTATCAGCCTTGTGCATCCCCGGCCGAGGCATTCTCCAATTTGTTGAAGAGGGTGCCACGAACCGTCCCTATGAGGCCTGGCCCATCGCATGTGATGTGGAAGAAGAAATCGGTCGCATTTTGAGGGAGGAGCAAGCCGATCTTCCCGGGGTAAGTGTCGAAACAGTACCGGTACGAGATTACACCACAGGCGACCTAACCTCGAACTTTATCGGCTACATGGGACCCATCCCGGCAATTCTGGAGGAATTCTATGAAGAGCTGGGGTTTGAGGCTGATCGAGACAAAATTGGATATGCCGGAGTTGAGGTGGGATATCAAGGGATGTTCCAGGAGATCCTTGCCGGGCTGAACGGGATCAAACAAATCGAACGCGATGTTGCCGGACAAGAAGTGCGTGAGGTCGGTTCATTCACGCAACCGGTTCCTGGGAATAGCGTCAAGCTCAGCATCGACACAAGATTGCAGGCAGTTGCTCAGACGGCGCTCGAGAGTCGGATCGAATTCATCAACCGATATTCGGGTGAGGAGAGAGCCCCATTGGGTGCCGTCATTGCTATGAATCCACAGACGGGCGAGATATTAGCGATGGCATCTCTACCCACCTATGAAAACAATAGATTTGCACGCGTGATCCCGGTGGACTACTACGAGCAGTTGATCGCTAATGAACGCGGCAATCCACTTTCCAACCACGCCATTGCGGGTGAATTTCCCCCGGGTTCATCGTTTAAGATGGTCACGGCCATTGGCGCATTGAACGAGGGCGTTATCACCCCTGAACGAACACTTGATGATCCCGGCAAGATTACTATTGCCGATCGATATTTCCCAAATGATCCTGGAAAAGCCAAGGATTTTGTCTGCTGGAAAGAGGACGGCCACGGAAATGTTGACTTCGAGAGAGGAATCGCCGAATCCTGCAACGTCTACTTCTATAAGATTGGGGGAGGCTATCCAGGAGAAATCGAACAGGGTCTCGGTGTTGATGGTGTGAACGTCTATGCACCTGCACTCGGCTACGGCGCTCAGCTCGGGATAGATTTGCCGGGCGAGGAAAACGGGCTCATCCCAAGCCGAACCTGGAAGCGCATCGCCCTGGGCGAAAACTGGTCTACGGGTGACACCTACAACACCGTCGTTGGGCAGGGATTCGTGAGCGCCACCCCGCTTCAAGTGCTCACATCTATCGCTACACTGGCGAATGGGGGGAAGGTCATGTGGCCACATATGGTTCAGGAAATCCTCGATGGTGAGGGGAATATCGTCGAGAGCATCGAGCCTTGTGTTCTTTGGGACCTAGCCGACGGTGAGATCACGCCACTAGAGGACATCGGCGCAAACTGTCCAACCATGCCGGATGAATTACGCCAGCTGGTCATCAGCTCAAGAGCTGATATCGGTTCTCCTGATGTCAATGTCGATCCAGAAGTAATCTTGCGCGCCCAAGCCGGTATGCATCGGGTTACACAAGGTGAGGGCACCGCAGCTGGATATGCTGACCTTGATACCATCTCCTCGGCAGGGAAAACCGGCACCGGAGAGTTCTGTGATAAGTATGTGTTTAACCAGGGTTTATGCAAACCGGGTGAATGGCCTACCCACGCCTGGTATACGGCCTACGCTCCAGCCGAAAATCCGGAGATCGCCGTCGTAGCATTCGTATACAACGGCGGAGAGGGCGCAGTCACATCTGGACCAATCGTGAAACAGGTTCTCGAAGCCTATTTCGAGCTTAAAGAAGTCGATATCGCCAGATCTGAATAAGAAGATTTGCAACCTATCGGCCTTATCTAACCATACAACCTCAAACACAGCACACAGCTTGCGCGAAGAATCCCTCAGCAAACTGTAAGACATTCTGGCTTATTCCCATACACTTACGCATCTCCATGTCCACTGGCCGGATCAACCTCCGTCAACGAAAATCTAACCTCTCTTCCGAGCTCCAAACTACGAGAAATTCGCCCTGAAAAATGAGGCATGCTATAATCGCCCCGCGCGCAGCCTATGGATACTTCTCTGGAAATCAAGGGAATTCAAGATGGGCTTTTGGTCACCCTTCCCAACGGGGAATGGCTAGAAGCGCGTCAGAATCTGCTTACATCTGTCCGTGAGCAAGCTGATTTTTTTCGAGGTGCACGCCTCGCTCTTCAGCTTCACGACAGAACGTTGAATGCGGCCGAATTGGGCAGCTTGCGGGGGGATTTGGCCGAGCAGGATGTCTCGCTTTATGCGATACTTTCAACATCTGAACCCACCCAAGCAGCAGCTGCAGATCTTGGGATGGCAGTCGATCTGACCCGAGAGAAGAGCCTCGAAGATGATTACGAGATCCCCCTCACTACCGACCTAACGGGTGAGGAGGCTGTACTGATCAATCGCACACTTCGTTCGGGGCACAGCATTCGACACCCTGGCCACGTAATCGTCGTCGGGGATGTGAACCCGGGTGCGGAAATCATCGCTGGCGGGAATATTATCATCTGGGGTCGTTTGAGAGGACTGGTACACGCGGGTGCAGCAGGAAATGATCAATCCGTAGTTTGCGCTCTCGACCTCTCCCCCACGCAGCTTCGCATCGCCGGCCAAATAACCGTATCCCCTTCAAGGAAGGGACGGCCAAAACCAGAAATAGCACGTATCCGTGAGGATCAACTGGTAGCAGAAGAGTGGGTAGGCAAACGAAAAAAATAAGGAAATCAGGATACGGAGCACGCGTATGAGTGCCAAGATCATAACGATCACCTCCGGTAAAGGTGGGGTCGGAAAAACTACAGCAACTGCGAATTTGGGTGCTGCATTGGCTTCCCAGGGTTATCGCGTCGTCTGTATTGATGCGGACATAGGTCTACGGAATCTAGATGTTGTTATGGGACTTGAAAACCGCATCGTGTACGATCTTGTCGACGTTGTCGAAGGTCGCTGTAAACTTCGTCAAGCGATGATCCGCGATAAACGTATCGAAAATCTCTACCTTATTCCGGCCGCACAAACGCGAGACAAAACCGCGGTCTCGCCTCAGGATATGGTGCGGATATGCGAAGAATTGCGTGAAGAATTCGATTGGGTTGTGATCGATTCTCCTGCGGGAATTGAGCGCGGGTTCAGGAATGCCATTGCTCCAGCGGATATCATTATTATCATCACGAATCCGGAAATATCGGCTGTCCGCGATGCAGATCGGATTATCGGACTTGTCGAGGCTGAGGAGAAAGATCCCGGCAGACTAATTGTCAACCGTGTAAAACCTGAGATGGTGAGGCGTGGAGATATGCTCGCCACCGAGGATATTCTCGATGTACTCGGCATCGACCTCATCGGTGTCGTACCCGAAGACGATGCGATAATCGTATCCACAAACCAGGGGATTCCCGCCGTCCTCGATGAAAAAAGCAGCGCCGGAAAAGCGTATAGAAATATCGCCCTCCGGCTGGATGGACAGGACGTCCCCTTCGATGACCTGGCTGACAAGGACGGGTTTTTCGGTCGGATTTCCCGGATGGTGAAATCGGGAGGAGACACATGAGCTTCTTTCAGAAAATGGGGCTCACCAGCCCGAAAAGCGCCCGATCTGCAAAAGACCGTCTCCAACTCGTGCTCATCCATGATCGTGCTGGTTTATCTCCCGGTAAACTGGAAGCCCTGAAAGACGATATCATCCGTGTGTTGTCAAGACACATTGAAATCGACACCGAAGCCGTCAATATCTCGCTGACCGACGATCGTGATCAACAGCGCCTGGTCGCGGACATACCACTCGCCCCCATTAATAAGCGTCGGCGGTAAAATAACCCCACGATGCAATCGACAAGATTATGGCGTCATTTTGACGTCTGGTTGCTGGCAGCCGTAACCCTTCTCACAATCGCCGGAGTGGCGATGATTCAGTCGGCCATAGGCGGGAATGAGAACCTTGCCGAGCTTATCCTCCGCCAGGCCATCTATGCTGTCATTGGATTGGTGGATCCTCTTTCTTACTGCCGCCATCGATTATCGAATCTGGTCCGCGCTCTCAAGAATGCTGTACGTATTTGTGCTCGTTTCACTGGGATTCATCTTGTCCGCGGGATTTGTAGGGTTCGGTGCAGCACGCTGGTTCAATGTTGGTATCGCCACTATCCAACCATCGGAACTCGCAAAAATCCTCATGATCCTTGTGATTGCCGATTACCTCGCACGCAACCAGCATGAGATCGATCAGCCTCGGACTCTCCTACGAAGCCTTGCTCTGGTGGGCGTACCTGCATTGATGGTTTTCCTGCAGCCCGACCTGAGTACGGCCATCGTTCTCGGCGTCATTTGGCTGGCGATGGTATGGATCGCTGGAGCGAAATTCAAGCACCTGCTCGCAATCCTTGGAGCTGGAATTCTTGCCCCGATAGTGAGCTGGCCATTCTTACAGCCCTACCAGCAAGGCAGGATTGTGACTTTCTTATTCCCCAACCCTGAGGCCCAGTTCGGAGATACATATAATGTCAACCAGGCTCTCATCTCTATTGGCTCGGGCGGTTTTTTTGGTCAGGGCTACGGTAGTGGAACTCAGGTGCAGCTCCGTTTCTTAAAAGTTCGTCACACCGACTTTATCTTTTCAGCATTATCGGAAGAGTTCGGGTTTATCGGAGCCGGCCTATTCATCTTGGTCCTGGTCTTCATCATCATTCGCTGTCTCCGAGGCGCCAGGATCGCCCGGGATAACTATGGCTCATTTATCTGCTACGGAGTCGCGATCTTGATTCTCTTCCAGGGATTCTTCAATATCGGGATGAACCTCAATCTTTTCCCTGTCTCAGGTCTGCCGCTTCCATTTTTCAGCTACGGTGGATCCTCATTACTCACGAGCCTGCTGGGGGTTGGATTGGTGGAGTCCGTCATCTTACGACACAAACAGATCGACCTATAACTTATGTCAAGGAAAAATTAAACTATGCCCCTAGCACCCGCCCGCGTTCGCTTTGCCCCCTCCCCGACTGGACGTTTCCACATCGGAAGCGCCCGAACTGCACTCTATAATTATTTGCTCGCCCGCCAGACTGGCGGGCAGTTGATCTTCCGCATCGAAGACACAGATCAAAAACGGTACATCCCTGAAGCCGAACAGGAATTTGTTGAAGCTCTTAAATGGCATGGAATTAAATGGGATGAGGGTCCCGATGTAGGCGGACCCTATGCACCTTACCGGCAATCTTTACGTGGTGATATCTACCACGCACAGATTGAAGAAATGATCGATCGCGGTGCGGCCTATGCTTGTTTTTGCACGCCTGAAAGACTCGCTGAGCTGAGAAAATCGCAACAAGCACGGAAAGAACCACCTCGGTATGACGGCCTGTGCAGACGCCTCGAGCCTTCAACTGCGGAGGAGAGAGTAAGATCAGGGGAGAAACACGTCGTGCGATTCAAGACACCCCAGCAGGGCGAGACCAGAGGCGTCGACGTACTCAGGGGTGAAATCGTCGTCCAGAACGAGACGCTCGATGATTACATTCTCATGAAATCGGACGGGCTCCCCACGTACCACCTGGCCGCTATGGTTGACGACCATCTCATGGATGTCACTCATGTGTTTCGTGCCTCCGAGTGGCTGCCCACATTCCCACTTCATGTGCTTATTTATGAAGCCATGGAATGGCAGCAGCCAGCCTGGGTCCACCTCTCGGTTTTTCTGAACCCCAGCGGCAAGGGAAAACTTAGCAAGCGCGATGCGGAGGGATCTAAAAGCGGTTCAGCTGTCATATTCTCCCTCGATCTGCGAAATATGGGATATCTACCGGAAGCCGTGAACAATTGGATGGCGTTGATGGGTTGGTCGTATGATGATCATACTGAACTGTTCAGCATGGAGGAGTTGATTGAAAAATTCAGCATTGAAAAATTAAACCCGAGCCCAGCGGCCGTAAATTACAGCAAACTTGATCACTTCAACGGTGTGTACATCCGGGGCCTTTCCGTAAATGAGCTCCAGAAACGAATTGAGCCTTTCTATGCTCAAGCCGGCATTGAAACATCTGCATCTCTGCTAAACCAGATAACTCCCCTCATTCAAGAGCGAATTCGAACGTTGGACGAAGCTGTCCAGATCTCCAGTTTTTTCTTTCAAGATGAGGTACACCCTGATCCCCAGGATCTAATTGGCAAGAATTTATCACCATCCGAATCCGCAAATGCAGCCCGAGAAGCACAAATGCTCATGGATACCAAATCAAGCTTTGAGATCGAGCCTTTAGAAGCGGCTCTGCGCGATCTGGCTGATCAGCTCGAACTCAAGCCAGGGCAGCTCTTCGGAATATTGCGCATTGCGGTAACTGGACAGCGTGTGAGCCCCCCCCTAATCGAAACCATGGTCATTCTTGGCCGTGAGACAGTGCTAAAAAGGGTGGCAGAAGCTGTTAAATTGCTCGAAAGATTGAACGACTCTTCTTAAAAACATTCAAATAATAGTGTCCAATCGGAAAACTCCTATGTTACAATCGATTTCACAATTGGGGGTTCGTCTAGTGGTAGGACAGCGGACTCTGAATCCGTAAGCCGAGGTTCGAATCCTCGACCCCCAGCCTGTCAGCGCCCATCCGATGATGGGCGCTTTTCCTTCCCAGACTCCAATCATCCCCATCTGTACGCACTGCGCCCAAATCAGCTTCACCCCTAAAAAGTGAAACTGGTCTCCGTTCCTTTGAACTTTCTGGGAAACCTTCAGAGCCCGTGTTCATCCGATTAGCATTAATTACGTGGATGGTATAATCCCCGCCGTGGCTCGAAATTCGTGGAATGAAGCGCTCTCCCGCACAAGAAAAACCACCTTCGGTAGAATTTCTACCCTTTTTGGTGCTACCGAGCTCACGGACATATTCTGGGAAGACCTTGAAGCCAGTCTTATCCAGGCGGATCTGGGTGTAGATCTGACCTTTGAGTTGATCTCAGACCTGCAGGACCGGGCGCGGAAAGAGGGGTGGACTGAAGGGGCGGAAGTCTGTGTCGCCACCCGCACGACGCTTCTTGATCTGGTGACCTCATCCAATTCAGAGCTGCCTCAGGGTCATCCGTATACCGTAGTGCTCGTAGGTGTAAACGGCTCAGGAAAAACGACCACGGCAGCCCGGTTAGCGTACCGGGAACTGCAAAACAAACGCTCGGTGATACTTGCGTCTGCGGATACCTACCGGGCCGCTGCGTGTGAGCAATTGAAGGTCTGGGGTGAGCGCATAAGCGTGGATGTCATATGTGGACAACCAGGCAGCGACCCAGGCGCAGTGGTCTATGATGCAGGTCAGGCAGCCATCGCCCGTGATCTGGATGCCCTGATTGTGGATACTTCGGGCAGAATGCACACCGAACACAATCTGATGGCGGAGCTGCAGAAAATTGTGAAAGTGCTTGGAAAGGTCATTGACGGCGCACCGCATCTGACGCTACTGATCCTTGATGCGACAACGGGGCAGAATGGACTCGCCCAGGCTGAAGCCTTTACCAAGACCGTTCAGATCGACGGCGTGGTGTTAGCAAAATTAGACGGTTCCGCAAAAGGCGGCATCGCTCTTGCCATCAGGAAGAAGCTAAACTTGCCGGTTTATTACGTCGGTTTAGGAGAGGGTATCGGTGATTTGGTTCGTTTTGACCCACAAGCATACGTGGATGGTTTATTAGCTCCAACATCCTCAATGGGTTAA
>JBGUDT010000004.1:61244-79133 GCA_041821665.1 Anaerolineales bacterium | reverse complement strand
TAGGGAAGACAGGATTGATGGAAAATCTGAAACAAGAATTTGAAACCTTACGATTAAGAATCCAAGACCTCTTGGTGCGTCTTTGACCTTCCTTCCCGCGAAGAGAAGTTAGCAAAACTTCAAGTAACTGCCGAGGACCCACATCTATGGGATAACCCTGCATCTGCACAAAATACGATGCAGCAATTGTCGCGTTTGCAGGAAGAAATCAATGGCTGGCACACCCTGCTGCAGCGCGTCGAAGACGCCGAGGAACTAGCCTCCCTCGAAGATGTAGATATGCGCGCTGAGTTGGAAGCAGAAGCAGGTGAACTCCGGGATGAGGTGGATCGGCGGGAGACTCAGATGCTCCTTTCAGGTCCCCACGACCGAGAGGGAGCCATCCTCGCCATCCACGCCGGGGCTGGTGGAACAGATTCCCAAGATTGGGCTGAGATGCTCCAGCGCATGTATCTTCGTTGGACTGAAGCACATGATTACGACGCACAAGTTATCGATCAGAGCGAGGGTGAGGAAGCGGGCATAAAAAGCACGACGGTCGTTGTTGAAGGAGATTTTGCCTATGGCTACCTCAGTGCGGAAAAAGGTGTCCATCGACTCGTTCGACTCTCTCCCTATGATTCTGCCAATCGACGACACACCTCGTTTGCCCTTGTTGAGGTGCTTCCACAGGTACAAACTGATTCAGAGGTTGAAATAAATTCCTCCGACCTGCGGATCGACACTTATCGCTCGGCTGGTGCTGGGGGACAGAATGTGCAGAAGAATGAAACTGCTATTCGAATCACGCATATTCCCACCGGCGTCGTCGTGACCTGCCAGAATGAGCGCTCCCAGACACAGAATAAAGAGAACGCCATGAAAGTTCTTCGGGCCAGGCTGCTCGATCTCATGAAGCAGGAACAAGCCAAAGAACTCGCCGAGATCAAAGGAGACCACATAAAGGCTGAGTGGGGAAGCCAGATCAGATCGTACGTGCTCCATCCCTATCAGATGGTGAAAGATCACCGCACTGGTTACGAAGAAGGCAACGCGAACGCTGTCCTGGATGGAGACATCGATCTATTTATCGAATCGTACTTGCGATCGAAAATCGGCGAATCAAGCTAGTACCAGGGAAGCTAAGTTATTGGGCAATTGGTTTTCGGTTCCAATCGGACGATGAAAGTTTCATCAGCTCATCCTAATCGCCTGAACCTTGTCGGTCGAATGTCCATCTGCTATAATCCCGCGGTTCAGTTATCGAGGAGGAATTCTGCGTGACGATTTATCTCGGCCTATCTTTAATCGTTGTCTCAATCGCACTTGTTGCTCTGATCATTCTTCAAAGCAAAGGTGGCGGATTAGGTGGTATTGGAGGTGGAGGGGGCGATTTTGGCGGTGCCGGATACCATGCACGACGCGGCATTGAGCGATTAATATTCAACCTCACCATTGCGATCAGCTTCATCTTCTTTTCGCTTGCCATCATTACAGTTGGCTTAACGGGTTGATCTCGCTCTCCATCTCCGGGGTCGACCCAGCTCTCAAGGATAATGCGTAAGCTTCGTTGGCAGTTGCTCATCGCTATCGGCGGCCTAATTCTTGTTATCGGGCTGTTGATCCGACAAACACCTGACTCAGAAATATCATCACCTCAGCCCATCAAGGGCGGTGTTTACAGCGAAGCTCTAGTCGGTGAAATCATTCGTCTGAACCCCATTCTAGATACCGTCAACCAACCAGATCGTGACATTGACAAGCTTATATACAGCGGGATTGTATCGTTTGATTCTCGGGGAATCCCTCAGCAGGGTATCGCTGAATCCTGGGCCGTGTCCGCGGATGCCACACTCTATACCATCACCCTCCGTGATAATGCATTCTGGCACGATGGCGAACCGGTGACTTCGGATGATGTCATTTACACCTTTTCAAAATTTCAAGACGATGATTTCCCCGGTCCTGAGGATCTTAAAGATTTCTGGAAGCAAGTGAACATCATCCGTCTTGATGATAAGAGCGTGCAATTTCAACTGCCCGAACCATACGCTCCCTTCCTTGACTATCTCTCGGTCGGCTTGCTACCTGACCATCTCTTGCGGGGTGTATCCGTGAGTGAGCTGGTGGATCATCCTTTCAACCTGGAACCCATCGGTTCGGGACCATTCAAGTTTGACCGCTTCATCATCGATGAAGGGGAAATTACAGGCGTAAGCTTGAGTGTAAATACTGATTTCTATGGTGAACGTCCTTTTCTGGAACGTGTAGAATTCAAGCTTTATCCCGATTCGGTCACGGCTCTTCAGGCTTATCTGGACGATGAGGTCGCTGGCCTAGGGCAGATCAGCCGCGAGATCTTCGCTGATGTTCTCGATATGCCCGGCACAAATATCCATTCAAGCCGCCTCCCAGAATTGGGCATGATATTTCTCAATCTCCAACATCCCGAAAAGGAATTTTTATCCGATAAACACTTCCGGCAAGCGCTCCTCTACGCTGTGAATCGGCAGTTCATCATTAACTCAACGCTTGACGGGCAAGCCTTGGTTGCGAATGGACCGATCATGCCCGGGACCTGGGCATATGCCGAGAATCTCCCTACCCTAGACTTCGATCCCGAGAAGGCGGCAGCAATTCTCGACTCCCTCGAGTGGGAACTACCGGCGGGCGCACAACCGGGTACCCCAGAGTTTGTGCGCACTAAGGACGATCAAGTCCTGGCGATTGATCTTGTCCATCCTGACGACGTCGATCACGTCCGCATCGCAGAGATTATCAAGGCCTACTGGGAGAACGTCGGAATCGATGTAAGTCTCACACCGGCATCTCAAAGCGAGATTCTCAACACCTATCTTGAGCCACGCGAATTTGAAGCCGTGTTGACAGATGTAAACTTCTCCGGATACCCGGATCCTGATCCATATCCATTCTGGCATGATTCACAGACGGAGACAGGCCAAAACTACGCCGGTTTCGAAGATCGTAATACCAGCATCTGGCTGGAACAGGCCCGAACCACCCCTGATCTGGGAAGACGCGCTGATCTCTATAAAAGCTTTCAATACCGCTTCCAGGATCAACAACCCTCATTAATGCTTTATTACCCTGTGTACAATTACGGGATTGACCCTCAGGTCCAGGGCGTATCGGTAGGCCCATTATTCGACCCGAGTGACAGGCACAATACAATTACGAATTGGCACTTACTCGCCCGCAGAGGGTTGAATCTCCAAGCCACCGAGACCTCCGAACCATAACGAATTGAGCCATTAGGGGCGCATAATCCCTGCCGGTGTTTTTTTCTTGTTTGTCAAATAAGACATTTACCTAACGGTTTCGAGGAAGAATGGTATAATCTCGATGCTTGGTTCCTATGGGAACCAAGCGATTTATGAGCGAGGTTATACGGTGGAAGCAGCGAACAGCGAACAAACACCAATCCAATTATCAGATCTCAAACGAGGCTCAAAACTCACCGGGCAAGTGACCAAGATCGATCTGGCCGGCGCCTTTGTTGATGTGGGCGCGGAATGCGAGGGATTAATTCACATATCCCGATTGAATCGCGGACATGTCAACAGAGTCGAGGATGCCATAAAAGCTGGTGAACAGGTTGAAGTTTGGGTGGAAATATGCGATCCAAACGCGAAACGCCTCGAACTCACCATGATCCGTCCCGTTACTGTCAAATGGGGAGACATAAAATCTGGAGCCAAATTTTCTGGCCAAGTCGTTCGATTGGAGAAATTCGGTGCATTTGTTGATATTGGCGCCGAACGACCTGGGTTGTTACACGTAAGTGAAATGCAAGATGAATATGTCACCGATCCATCCGAATTTGTTAGCGTTGGTGAGACAGTCGAAGTCACTGTCCTGGATGTGGATCGGAGCAAACGTCAATTTCGGCTGAGCATGAAACAAGCAACTTACGAGATAGAAGAGGAAGAGGTCGAAGAGGAGATACCAACCGCCATGGAAATCGCCCTGCGAGAGGCCATGGAAGAACCCGAGAAGGATATTAAAACCCCCGAGCTGGAAAAAACTTCAACAGCCAAGGGGAACCGAGGTGAACTTGACGATATTTTCGCCCGAACGTTGGAGAATAAGCTCGATACATCGGCATCAAAAGACGAATGATATTCTGAAACATCTTCAAACAGAGTAAGTCTCACAAGCAGGAAAGGCGCCGATAGGGCGCCTTATTTTATTGACATGTTGGTATGGTTGATTCGGTAGAGGCGTAGCATGCTACGTCTCTACAGTTTAATTTCAGCATACGACGTCTCTAAAGTCTAATTTCAGCATGCTACGCCTCTACGATTTACTATCTGGGGGACTGTTCAAGGGCTATTTTATACACTTGAATAATCAGCACGGCACGCCGTGCCCTACGACAAAATATATTGCCCCTCTTGGGTGATAGTTTGGAGATGAACCTCCTCTGCGGACGTTGATCCGACGAGTCACTACTCGAATGTAACTTTGCTAGTCGGAACCAACGTGGGAAAGAAGCCATTGCAGCAATCGAGGTTATCGAGGAGGCACAGGGCAAAGCGTAGGTCTACTTCGTGGATATCCTTCAAAGGGTTTCTTATCACACAACGGTACAGGCCGGTAAGATCAATCTGATTATTTCTCGTTCACGTCCATCCACTCGTCATCATCATCCTGGTTTAAGGAATCATCCTCTTCCTCCCAGAATTCTTCGAGTTCTTCCTCTTCCCAATCCTCATCCTCAGGGATATCTCCGATACGTCTGTATGTGAGGCATCCCTCATCAGGATCAAGATTTACCGAATTCGCTCCACAAAATCCATCTTCAAGAAAAACACAATCGATGTATCGACAGTGGATTCTAGGCATGGGACTATTTCTCCCTACTCCTCAGAAGAATATGCAGTGTACAACCTTAATATACTGATGATAAATAATATGATAATTATCACTGCGGACACAACACAGAAGGGGCAAACGGCTTTGAGTACAAATATCTCAAGGTATGTCAGATAGAACGAGTATAAAGTTCCTCCAAGCGCAACCCCAAAATTCGCCAGCAGCAGACTATCCTGCCACTCAGGGAATTTCAATTCCAGGAAGAAAATAATAAGAATCAGGAGATAGGCAAGCAATCCGAAAAGAGCAATTGGAATACCACCCAATTCTGCATATCGGCTTGAATTTACAGCTTCACAATCTCCAATATTTTGACAAGCGGCAATCTGTCCTGTGAGTTTTAGCCACAGTAGATAAGCTGAATCTACTGCACCTAGTATGGCTAGAATGACCCCTGCAAACCACAAGCTTTGAGGGCGTACATTTTCATTCGATTCAGCACTCATAAAGTCTTTATCCCTCCATTACCATCCTGTTTTAACATTCCGGGCACGATCGAGAAACTATACCTCTACAAGCTCATCTGCGGTGAGTTTCATTTCACCCGCCGGATTGGGAGACAGCACATTTCCACAGTCACGGGATGAGAGCATACTATCCTGGCTTCCCGTCAGGCTGCCTTTGAACATTTTCCCCGACATTGTACAACGAATCAGAATCGGCGCATCGGTAACCATTCGAGCTACTTTTTCACGCGCTAAGCAATCTGCGCGCCAACTACCAGCGGGGTTGTCATCTACGATATTCAAGCGGACATGAGCCTCAGGGGAGGCATAACGCACATCTGCAAACACTATGCAGAACCCATCCGCCGCAGAGGCTTTGATCGGTGGAAGATCCATTTTCGCGATCGTATCTTCGACTAGAACTCGATCCCTAGAAGCCGTGAGAAGGCAAATTTCAACAGATGTGGGTGTAAGCCCAAATGGGCGCCTATCTCGAGTGTCCTCAACAGGAATCTCTATTGTGGCCATACTCATTTACCCAATCCATGCATCTGGAATATGAAATATTGAAACGAAAACAAATCGCTTAACCCGGGCGAACGCGACGAGCCTCGAGCACATTTGGAAGAGCTTCAAGCCGATTTAGTATCCTGCTCAGCTGTGATACGTCTGTAACCTTCAGTACGAGATCGAATGTTGCCAGGCTATTCTTCGTGGAAACATGAATTGAAGACATGCTAATGCCTTCATTGGCCACCAACGTGGATACGTCTTTGATCAATCCATCCCGGTCGTATGCCCGAATTTGAACCGAGATAGGGTATGTGTATCTGTGCTGTCCCCAAGAAACTTGTACCAGTCGTTCCTTGTCTCTTGCACGTAAGACGTTGGGGCAATCTTGACGATGAATTGTAGCGCCTCGGCCGCGAGTAATATAGCCGATAATGGGATCACCAGGAGCTGGCTTACAGCACATGCCAACTTTGGTGAGCAGACCAGACACACCCAGGATCTGAATTTCTTCAGAAGGCAATTCTCGAGGTCCCACATCAACCACGTTTGTGAGATCGAGTTCCTGCTCCTCTTGCTGCACGACACGAGAGATTATCTTGTGTAAATTTAGGTCCCCACAACCAATCGCAGCGAGGAGATCTTCTACGGATGTGTAGTCCATATCTTTGGCAACTTGATCATATGGGACGCTATCCAACCCCAGACGCCGCATTTCTCGATCGAGGAGTAGACGCCCATGAGAAATATTCTGCTGGCGATCTTGGCGCTTGAACCACTGTCGTATTTTACTGCGTGCTCGTTGGCTCTTGACCATCTCGAGATTTAGGTTCAACCAATCTCTACTGGGTCCTCCCCGCTTTGCGGTGAGTATTTCAACAGAATCTCCAGTTTGGAGCTTGGTGTCCAGTGAAACAAGCTTGCCACTTACTTTCGCCCCCCTGCATCGATGGCCGATCGCCGTATGGATATGATAGGCAAAATCGATTGGCGTGGAACTTGCCGGGAGATCGATGATGTCACCCTTTGGCGTAAACACATAGACACGGTCATCGAAAACATCGCTCTTCATAGCATCGACAAAGTCGCTAGCATCATCAACTTCTTGCTGCCATTCCATGAGCCGACGCAGCCACATAACCCTCTGTTCAAAAGCACTATCGCGGGGGCGACCTTCCTTATAGCGCCAATGGGCCGCTATGCCGTATTCGGCATTTTCATGCATTTCTGCTGTTCTTATCTGCACCTCGAGCGTTTTTCCATCGTCATAAATAACTGCGGTATGCAGGGATTGATAGAAGTTGTCTTTCGGCGTGGCAATGTAATCGTCAAAAACACCTGGGATTGGATTCCAGCGATTGTGAATAACCCCTAGTGCCAGATAGCAGTCCGATTCACCATCGACGATTACTCGTACGGCTCTGACGTCGTAGACCATGTCAAAAGGTACATCTTTCCGATCCATCTTTCTAAATATGGAGAAGAGATGTTTGGGTCTCCCCGAAACTTCTGCCGAGACACCGTTCTCTTTAAGAACCTGATTGACTTCTGCACAGATAAGATCTAAGGCTTCTTCTCGATCGACACGACGTTCAGCGATGTGAGAAGCTATTTCCTTGTAGTTTTCAGGGTAAACGTACCGGAAAGCGAGATCCTCGAGATCCCATTTCATCTGCCAGATTCCCAACCTGCTTGCTAGAGGTGCAAAAATCTCAAGGGTCTCTTCTGCGATTCTTAACCGCTTCTCCTCGGGAAGGTGAGAGAGTGTTCGCATGTTGTGGAGCCGATCAGCGAGCTTGATGACCACGACGCGGACATCATCGTCCATGGCCAGGAAAGTCTTACGGAGAGTCTCCTTCGCCAGCTCACCCTTGCTGGCCAGTGGTTCATGCGAACGTTTACCGGTTCTGCTTACCCGCGGCAGCTGTGTGAGTTTGGTCACGCCATCGACCATTCCTGCGATCTCTCCGCCAAAGTCACGTTCAATTTCTGATATAGAAACCTTCGTGTCTTCCACGGTATCATGAAGAATCCCGGCCGTTACAGCCGGGATGGGAGCACCTAAATCGACCAGGATTTTGGCCACGGCGAGGCAATGGTTGATATAAGGCTCACCCGATGCTCGCTTCTGTCTCCGGTGAGCTTTCTCCGCCACTTTGTATGCGCGTACAATCATCTCCCTATCGGCAGGAGAGGTTTCTTTAGGAAGCGATTTGATAAGCCCGTCGATATCCATCACATCCAGTATATCCTCAGCATAATGCGCCTTCAAGAGGAAGCCTGCACTAAAAACCAAAGCAGCCAAACCCTATAACCAGGTTTGGCTGCGAGTCAATATTGAGCTGCCTTTGCGGCGCGGACGGTCAGCCGGCTGCTGGAGCAAATGGGGGCGGGAGAAATTCTTCCCAACCGTCGATAATTTCGATCTCAGCTTCCGCTCGTAAGCTCTGCACCCAGTTGCCATAAATTGTTTGTGTAAGTCGTTCGAGCGCAAATTCACTCAGTGGTCGATCCTCTCTACCGTTCACGATTATCAGGTGAAATCCAATCGAACTTTCGATAGGTCCAATTACCTCTCCCAATGGCGAAGTGAAGACAACTATTCCTTGCTGGCCAAACTGACTTTGAAGATCTCCTAAGCTAAGCCACCCAATTTCCCCTGCATTTTCATTCGTGGAGGTATCTTCAGAATATTCCAGGACAAGATCTTCCCATGGCTGACCATCCTCATAACGCTGGAAAACTTCCTCAGCGACAGCCTCGTCCTGAACAATCAAATGCTGGACCAGAACTTGCTCTTCGTTTTCAGGAATATCCATCTCAGCCTGGAAAGCCTCTTGGACTTTGGCCTGGAGTAATTGGTTCCTAACGAGATCTCTAAAGTCTGCTTCTTTTATTCGAAAGTCTCGGAGGGAATCCACGAAGTTTTTATAATCTTCGTCATAATTCTCTCGCGTGTAGACGGTGGGTATTGGCTGGGGCACTTCAGTCGAGCCTGATTCACCCTCCTCCGAAGTTTCGCCCCCCGATGTCGGCAATGGTGTTGGCGTCCCATCCGGGAAGAAATCAAACAGTTCGTAAATCGTATTATCGATCTCTTCCGCTGACACGGTGATCCCTCTTCGTTCGGCTTCCTGTCTGAACACAGCTTCCGTGATCATTTGGTCAAAAACGTCTTGAGCAAGCAGTGCAGGATTTGAGAGCTGTGCCTGAAGCTCGAGGATTTGCTCCTGAAGGGTCTGGGTCAACTCAGGTTCGTCCGCAAAGGCATTCAGTAGCTCAATTTGGGAGCCCATTTGAGCCACTAATGTGCGCTGTGCCCAACGGACGCGGGTTTCAAAGAGTCCCGCGTGGATCTCCTCCCCGTTGACAACTGAAACCGATTCATATGGTTTAACGAAATAGGTATCGTAGATTCCTGCGCCGACGAGCACGATGACAATAATCCCAATCGCGATTATAAGTGCGATGATTAATCGTCGTTGTCTGCGTTCTAAGTCAGCTCGGGCAACATGTTTTTTAGTTTCGCGCGGCGGGGCTTTCTGCTTGGCCATAAGGCTTACTCCAGATTTACAGCCAATTCAGCTGACTGTATAGTCTTTTATCCACTATCCTAACCAGGACACAGCCAACTATATTGATTTGACCTGTGGATTGCTGGATGAAGCTCGCAACAACTTAACGAGTTCGGGCGGTAACGAAGGGAAGAAGCGCCATGTGTCTGGCCCGCTTCACCTCTTTAGACACCAGACGTTGGTGCTTTGCGCAATTACCGGTCTCTCTACGAGTTCGGATTTTCCCGGCTTCGTTCACGAATCGTTTGAGCAATTCATATTCTTTGTAATTTATTTTCAGACTCTTATCCCCACAAAACTTGCAATTTCGCGGTCGCCGGCTGAAGCGCCTGCGTCCGGAAAATCTTGATTGAGACCCACGAGATTCTGACGGTGCACTACCATGTTCAGTCAACTTAAATTCTCCTATCCATTATTGAAGAGCTCGACATGAAGAGCGCCATTAAGCGCGCTAACCAGCGAGGTCCTCGATTTCATCTGATTCATGCGTGATGTCGTGCTCAAAATTGTCTTTTCGACTCCCAAGCATGGTCATTTCTTGGGCAACAACTTCGGTTGTGAAGTGCTTATTCCCATCTCCATCTTCCCATCGCCTTGTTTGCAGGCGACCTTCAACATACACTTGCTGGCCCTTCTTAAGATGCTGGTTACATACTTCCGCAAGGCTGCCCCAAGCGACCACATTGAACCATTCAGTTTCTTCATGGCGTTCGCCATCTGCGGAATGCCATGTCCTTGAGGTAGCAACGCTGAAGGTCGTAACCGGTTTTCCAGAGGGTGTGTAACGCATTTCTGGATCGCGTCCAAGGTGGCCGATAATCATCAACTTATTCAAGCCACGGCTCATCATGTCTCTCTTTCACACATAGTCCACGTACATGTACGACAGATTCAGGAAGCTTCTTGCAATGTGATCATGAAACGTAATATTTGTTCGTTAATGTTCATATCACGCTCGACCGCACGTCCTGCCGTGGTGGGCATTTCCGTTTGAATGAACACATAGTACCCCTCGTTCTTCTTTTTAATTGGATAAGCTAATCGCCGCTTTTCCCAATTATCCACAGACACGACGGTCCCACCAGCAGCTACAATCCAGCTTTTTATATTATCTTCAAGTTCGGTGCGGGAGTCTTCGTCCAGTTCCGAGTCAACAAGATATGCTACTTCATAGTTGCGCATTGAGGTCTCCTTTCCTCGGGATTGCCATCGACGACTTGCCAGGTGACAAGCATCAAGAGCGGAAAGCACGCCACAGGTTTGGCGCTGCAACGGTCACAAGTCTATCACGCCCCCCCCCAATTGACAATCTCTACTGGTTGGTCGATTTCTTTCACGGTATAATTAATTCCTCCAGTTGAGGAAACTCTTGGACAGAGGACTTAAATAGGCATTAGAATACATAAGGATGTCCATTTCATTATCAGACTCATGCGGCCAGGTCTATAATTGCCTGGTCCATTTATTGCCGGTGCATCTTTTGATGCATCCATCCACTTGGAGGCCGAATGGCAGCAAAACAAATCAAGTTTGGAACGGATGGATGGCGTGGGAGAATCGCCGATAATTACACTTTTTCCGCAGTCCGTCGCTGCAGTCAAGGCTTTGCTAAGTTTTTATTAGAAGAAGAGGGTGACAAACGACCTGTCATCGTTGGTTACGATAAACGGTTCGCTTCGGAAGCCTTTGCTGCGGCAGCCGCTGAAGTACTGGCTGGCAGCGGACTTGATGTGCTCTTAACGGACGGCCCCACGCCTACCCCAACCATATCCTTTGCAGCAGTAGCACAAAAAGCTGCAGGTGCTGTCAATATCACGGCATCACACAATCCTCCAGGGGACAACGGCCTCAAAGTGCGTGATCGTCATGGGGGAGCTATTGCTCCCGAAGGCTTGCTGCGAATCGAGGCCTACATCCCTGAAGATGATGCAGATATCCCACGGGTCAACCTCCAGGATGGTCTCAGCGATGGTCGTATCAAGTATTTCGATGCCGCCCCAGACTATATTCAGCAGATCGATAGGCTGATTGATCTAGAACCGATTCGTAATGCAGGCCTCAAGATAGTGATAGATGCCATGTGGGGTAATGGCGCAGGTTGGTTCTCACATTTACTCTCTGGAGGCTCCACGAGTGTCACGGAGATACATAATACGCGCAATCCAATTTTCCCTGAAATGGGGCGACCTGAACCGATACCTCCGAATATCGATGTCGGTCTAGCAACGACGACGGAGCAGAATGCAGATGTGCTTCTCATAACGGATGGTGACGCGGACAGGCTGGGCTTGGGTGACGAACATGGCGCCTTCGTCAATCAATTGAGAGTTTACGGCTTGCTCGCTTATTATTTACTGGAAGTTAAAGGCGAACGTGGTCCAATCGTGAAAACCCTGTCCACCACGTCAATGCTTGAAAAACTTGGAAAAATCTACGACGTTCCTGTCCATCAGACAGGCGTCGGTTTTAAGTATGTCGCACCAAAGATGCTCGAAGTGAATGCCCTTATTGGGGGCGAAGAATCGGGCGGGTATGCCTTTCGAGGTCATGTCCCAGAACGCGACGGCATCCTGGCAGGATTGTACATACTCGATATGATGGTAAGGCTTGGGATGAAACCAAGCGAATTGGTCAATTTGCTCTTCGAGAAAGTCGGTCCACATTACTACGATCGTATCGATTCTCCACTTTCACCGGATAAGCGTGATGAATATCGGAAACTTATGGATGAGGCACGACCAACTACCGTAGGCGGGCTAGGAGTGACAGATATATCAACCCAGGATGGCTATAAGTTTTCGTTAGAAGATGGCGGCTGGCTCTTGGTGAGGTTTTCCGGCACAGAGCCGATCGTCAGGGTATACTGCGAAACGACTCATGAAGACTTGGTTTCCAACATTCTGGAAGACGGACTCAAGCTAGTGGGAATTAAATGACGTCACAGCAGCAGAACTTAACAGACACACATTGTCACCTGAATATCTCAGCTTTTAAGAGTGATCTCTCCGATGTACTCGAGCGAGCCCGCTTTGAAGGCATTCAGCGCATGCTCATTCCTGGTATGGATCTGAAAACGAGCCGGTTCGCCGTTGAAATATCCCAGGATATCCCTGAAGCCTATGCGGCTGTGGGCGTTCACCCCCATTATGCCGACAGCTGGAATGATGAAGTTCATGAAGAAATTCGGGAGCTTGCTCGCTCCCCAAAAGTCGTCGCAATCGGAGAAATTGGTCTTGATTTCTACCGCAATCTGTCATCGCACGAGGCTCAAATATCTGCTTTTAGAGATCAACTACAACTTGCAAGCGAGCTTGAACTACCAGTAGTCATCCACAATCGTGAAGCCATAGCAGAGATACTCGAGATCATCGTACCGTGGGCGGAACAGAATTCATCCGTCGGCAATCTTACTCCCGGTGTTCTTCATGCGTACTCCGCGGACGCTGATTCAGCTAGTGTCGCCATCACGCACGGATTTTATCTTGGGGTTGCAGGCCCAATCACCTTTCAAAATGCTAAAATCAGGCGCGAAATCACAGCTCGAATCCCACTCGATCGGCTCCTGCTTGAGACAGATTCTCCTTATATGTCTCCTCACCCATTGCGGGGGAAGCGTAATGAGCCTGCGAATATTAAATATATCGCACAAAAACTATCGGACCTTTTCGAACTGAATCTATCGGTGATCGCAGAAAATACAGCTGCCAATGCCAATGAACTATTCAGATGGAATAATGGAACAGAAAACCGCTACCTTCTTTGATCTTACTCAACTCGCACTTCTCGATGTTGAAGCTGCGATGCGTACGAGTCCTGATGAGCGTCACCCGAATCTTGATGATGCTATCGATCAGCTCATCACATCAGGCGGGAAACGCATTCGCCCAAGGACTGTGATCCTTATAGGCGACATGCTTGGAGGCGATCAGGACCGCATTATCACGCATGCTGCAGCTATCGAGCTGCTGCATACAGCCACCCTCGTGCATGATGACCTTGTAGATGGATCACTTCTGCGGCGAGGAACTCCCACTATAAATTCAAAGTGGGGACCCGATGCGACCGTTCTTGCTGGGGATTACATCTTCGCGAGAGCGGCATATCACGCTGCTATGACGGGCTCGCTTCCATTGATGGAATCCTTTGCAAAGACATTGATGATCATAGCGAACGGCGAGTTCACGCAGTTGTTCGATATAAACACTCAAAATTTGCGTGAGACGTACTTAGAACACATTTACGCGAAGACTGCGTCGTTGTTCGAAGTTGCGGCTGAAGGGGCGGCGCTATTAAGTCATTCAGATGCCGGGACGATTGAGTCCATGAAATCCTTTGGGCGGAATATCGGATTAGCATTCCAAATTGTCGACGACGTGCTTGATTTTTCAGGGGTACAAGATGACATCGGTAAACCTGTCGCCAGCGATCTTCGACAAGGAGTTATTACCCTCCCCGCCGTTTATTATTTCGAAGAGCGAAACACAAGTAGTGCCTATATTAAAAAGGTATGTGAATTAGAGATCGGTGAAGATGAGAAGCTGGATCTCATCGAAGACATTCGAGGTTCTGATGGCATTGACCGAGCAATAGAGGATGCAGAGGGGTATATTAAGGCTGCAATTCGCGACCTAGAAGATGCGCCACGCTGTCAGGCGCAGCGAGCATTAGTTGAATTGGCTGAGTTTATCACCCAACGCAGTGCCTGACCTGGGAACGGAGGAAAAATGGATATCGAAGTTGTTGAATACAAGCGGGTCGTCGTGGTATCGGTAAGCGGAAGAATCGACGGAGCCACATCCGGAGAGTTCGAGTCGACCATACATGCCGAGATGCAGAAGGGAAAGAACAACATCATACTCGACATGAGCGAGGTTGAATTTATCTCTTCTGCTGGTCTCCGTGTCCTCGTGACGAAGCGGAAAGCGGTGAAATCCGCAGGTGGTGATATCGTCATGGCCGGACCATCTCAACAAGTAATCGATACGATGGATATTGCAGGCCTGGACGTCTTATTTCGCCAGTTCGATGACCGCGAATCAGCGGTCGCATCCTTCTAGATAAATTATGCAAGAAAAGCAACTCAGCATACCTGGTCAGCTGGACCAGGTTGAAACTGTCTGTCGTTTTATTGGTGAATCAGCACGCTCTGCTGGCTTCGATGAAAAAGAGAGTTATGCATGCCAGCTTGCGGTGACTGAGGCCTGTGAAAACATCATCCTCCATGGCTACCAGGGCGCCAATGGGGAAAAGATCACTGTAAAAACTCAAGCTCGACCCGGCGATCTCATGATCAAGATTATCGATCAGGCTCCCCCTTTCAACCCAGCTGAACCTCTTCCTGAGAATACTGCTTCCCCGGATGACCCACCTATCGGAGGGCTGGGCCTCGTCATCCTGCACAAAGTGATGGATGAAGTCGAATATAAGCGGACTCAAAGCGGGAACACGCTCAGATTGAGAAAGATTAAGAAATCCTGAAATCAACCCTCCCTTGATCGTGCAATATATTGAGCCGAGTTAATTTTAGCGCGCGCATAAGATATCGGTACGCTATGCAGTTAAACTGCAACTCGGTTGACCCCGGGTTGCAGCAACTCAGCTAACCAGGAATAATTCCAGCATGGAACGTGACTATCCTGACAATCTGATAGACACACTCGCGGAAGCAGGTAGATCCATTGCATCTGCTGGTTCTGATGAAGAGGAACTCGCCGAGATCACGTACATCGAGGCGGCGAAATTATGCGAGACAGATTTTTTCCAAATGGGAATCTTCGAGGATTCTCACTACAGGACACTCATCTGGATTAAGGATAACGATCGAGTCGAGAATGTAAGCTTCAAGCTCTCACCTGATAAGTCAGGAATTGTTGGATGGGTCCGCGACTCAGGCGAGACCGTGCTCGTGTCCGATTTCGAAGTAGAAGAGGATATTCTTCCCGCACAACCAAGCTATGATGCGGAAGATGCACCCAGATCGGGAATGTTTGTTCCTTTGAAACTGGGCGAAAGCGTGATTGGAATAATCTCCATCCAGAGCCGGCTCCCGGTAGCGTTCGATCTAACGCATACTCACCTGATTGAAGTTCTCTCCAGCTACGTGGCTCCTGTCCTGCTTAATATTCGCCTTCGTTTGGAGACAGAGTACCTTACGATCCACACCGTCATTACGCAGGAGGTATCCAGGCATCTTCTTTCACTGGATCCAATTCATGATCGTCTTGAGCGCGTCATCTCCCTTCTATGCCAAGCATTTGGATTCGAGTTTGTAGATCTGTATGAAAATGTCGATGGCGAAATCTTGTTGCGAGCTTCATCAAGACCTACCAGCGATCAACCCGATGAATATAGGATGGCCACATTTGCCAACGAGGCCGTCGCAAACCAGGACATGATCATTCGGACGATCGAAGGCCATGATGAATCTCTAACAGGCGAATCTTCAGGGCTTTGTTATTCCATACCTCTAATGATCCAAAATCGTGTGCTGGGCGTGTTAGGTATTTACTGCTATCGCACGCAAGACACCATTGAAGATCATATTTCACTCATCAGGATGCTGGCGACCCAGATGGGTTTTGCCATACTCGAGTCCCGGAATTACACCCAACATCAAGAAGAAGCCTGGATCACGACTGTGCTCCTGGAGGTTGCAAGGCATGCAGCTCAACCCGGCGACTCGATGGTTGCCCTCGAAGCAGTCCTGCAGCTAGCAACGATTCTTGCAGGAACAAACTGGGCAATGCTTCTCGTGCCCGAAGAAGGAAGCAGCGAACTTATTGTCGGACCAGCTGCAGGCTTGAGACGTCAAGATCTCATGCTGCTCAGCGAGAATCGCATCTCCCCAGATTTTTTTGGAAAATCACCGAAAATGGAAGAAAGCGACGAACCTTATCTGGTCTCTCTTCCAGCTTATCTCGCCGAGATTCTCGGGAGTGATTTGGCTGCATGCATGGTTTTAAGTGACAGTAAATCTCTGCTGGGCGTCCTCCTCTTCGAGGATCAACCACTCTCCCAGCGTCGAGTGTCCTTGTTGGTGGGTATTGCACACCAGATTTCTCTTCGCATCGAAAACACACGCCTGATTGAAGAAGCAGGGCATCGACATTCACTTGAGCGGGAACTCGTCATGGCACGAGATATCCAGGCCAGTTTCCTACCTCGGGATGTGCCTGAGTACCCCGGGTGGGAAGTGGGAGTTACCTGGAGATCCGCCAGGGAGGTAGGCGGCGATTTTTATGATTTCATCCCTCTCCCAGAGGGACCCCACGGAACACGCTGGGGCATTATCATCGCTGACGTTTCTGATAAGGGCATTCCGGCAGCCCTTTATATGGCCCTCAGTCGAACCCTCATCAGAACGGTGGCTAGCGATAAAATTTCTCCAGCTGAATCACTCGAACGTGTGAATCATCTGCTCCTACGGGATACTCGTGCTGATCTTTTTGTGAGCATGTTTTATTGTGTTTGGGAGCCACAAATCGACAGAATCACCTATGCGAATGCGGGTCATAATCCACCTCTAGTCCTGACGCCCGGCTATGCAAGCAAGCTCGTCGATAAACACGGCATCGTGCTCGGTGTGGAGAATGGTGCGAATTATACTGATCATTCTATAACGCTGGATACAGACCAAATGCTGGTCTTATATACAGATGGGATCACGGAGGCTTTTAATAGTTCCGGGGAGATGTTCGGATTACATCGCCTCGAAAACCTAATCTTAGGCTCTCGTAATTGGCAATCGCAGACTGTCGCAGATCGGATACGGGATCGAGTAATAAATTTCTCAGGGATTGGTGAAATCTCAGATGATTTCACTGCAATTGCTCTTAGGCGGACGCTCACATAGACTATACAAAACCCGATTCTCACCTATGAGGTGACCTAAAATGAAGAACGTGTACCCATCTTCTCATCCGCTCGTCGCACACAAGCTCACCAAGCTGCGCTCAAAAGACACCGAACCAAAAAAGTTCCGCGAGCTTATTCGTGAAATATCCGCCCTGCTCACCTATGAAGCAACCCAAGACATCCTTAACGATCCCATCACGGTTGAAACACCCCTCATGCCTGCTCAAGGTTATCAGCTCAGGGAGAAGATTGGCCTCGTGCCCATCCTGCGATCGGGTTTAGGCATGGTAGAAGGCGTCTGGGAACTCATGCCATCTGCGGAAGTCTGGCATATTGGTCTTTATCGAGATGAGGATACCCTCCAACCGGTCGAGTACTACAACAAGCTCCCTATCGAGCCCACCGTATCGATATGCTTGATACTCGACCCCATGCTTGCAACGGGAGGGTCCGCAGTCGTCACCATCGATATTCTGAAAAAATGGGGCGTTTCAAAGATTAAATTTGTTGGCGTCATCGCCGCACCCGAAGGGATCGACGCGCTTCACTCCACCCACCCTGACGTACCCATCCATCTTGCCGCCATTGATGATGGATTGAATGAGATAGGATTCATTCTTCCTGGTCTG
>JBGUDT010000004.1:0-61234 GCA_041821665.1 Anaerolineales bacterium | reverse complement strand
CCCACCCTGACGTACCCATCCATCTTGCCGCCATTGATGATGGATTGAATGAGATAGGATTCATTCTTCCTGGTCTGGGAGATGCAGGGGATCGGCAGTTCGGCACAGCATAAGACCAGCCAGGCTAATGCCTGCACCGCGTAATATTCACACCAATGCAAGCACAATTGGAGCTAGAAGGAACCTACGCTGGACTGCAGCATTGAGAACAACCCTTGGAATAATTTACAGGCATGGTCGCAAATTTAATACAAGCGTCCACGACATCTTCGATCGCTGGGCGCAGCCACACCCAGAACCCCCTCGATCCATTTAAAGTTGTGACATCAGAAATTGAATGTGGTTGTAAAACCAGCGAGGGAGTTGATCTTTCACTTCCTCCGCTCGGTCGAGAATTTCGACCGCTTCATCGATGCTGCCAGTCATCAGGAAGTATTCTGCGAGGACTCCATGTGCAAGAGGATCGTCGGGATTCGATTCAAGAATTTCCTCGGAAAGCTGACGCGCTTCTTCCGGAAATCCTGACAATAATTGCGCACGAGCCTCGACCACGGGAAGCACCGGCCATTCAGGGAAAATCTCATAGAGCACTTCAAGGTGGTCAAGCAGGCGTTCATCTTCCGCCCCCAGGAACAACGCCTGTGCCATACGTTCTGCCATGCGCGTATTGCGATCAATCGAGTAATCCATTGCTTCGAAAGCCATCTCAAAGGCCAGGATCGCCTCGAAATACCTTTCCTCTTCAAGGAACAATTCAGCGGCTTTGCTGAATTCCGCGATTGCAAGCGCTTTACGGCCATTCTCCAAAAGCGCTTCGCCGCGTCGCATGAAGGTCTCGGGATTGTTATCCATCTCTTCCAAAAGCGGAGAATCCTCAAGGGCCAATTCCTCGCGCGGCGGTCCTTCCGGTGGAGGTTCACTTTCCTCTGAGCCGCCAAGTGCGGCCAGAAAGGCGAATAAACAAAAAGAGGCGAGCATAATGCCCGCGATGATCCATGGCCAGCGCTTCTTCTTAGTGGGCGGTGAGTCGCCTTCATCTGCTTCCGAGAGAGAGCCCTCTCGAACTAAGTCCACGGCGGTCTCGGTTTGCTCTACAAGCTGTGCTTTGTCCATACCTGGTAGGAAATCAACCGCTTCACCCCTCACGGCTGCATCAAATGCCTCAACTTGATGTTGGACAGAATCAAAACGATCCTCTCTGTTTTTTGCGAGCGATTTCAGCAGGACCAACTCGACCTCTTCTGGAACATGCGGGTTGACGGTTCTCGGTATGGGGAGCGGTGTATAGATATGATCGTGAATGATTGAGAATGGTGTGTCAGCGTTGAAGGGAACTTTCCCCACAACGATTTCATAAAGCACCACACCGAATGAGTAAATATCGGTGCCTTCGTTCAAATCACGCGAGCCCTGTGCTTGCTCGGGCGAGATATATTGTGGTGTGCCCAGCATCATATCCTGGGAAAGCGTTGACGCGCCTGCTTCTGCTATGCGTGCGAGGCCGAAATCCGCCAGGTAGATCGAACCATCCGGACTGATCAGGATGTTGGATGGTTTAATATCGCGATGGAGGACGCCTCGCTCATGGGCATATGTGAGAGCGTTGCCAATTGAATCTACAATTTCACCGGCTTTCGTTTTCGTGAGCGGTCCTTGATCCAAACGCGCTTTTAAAGTTTTGCCCTCGATAAATTTCATCACCAGATAAGGATGGCCGTTATGCTCTGCGAAGTCATATATGGGAACGATGTTTGGATGTTCAAGCATTGCAACAACACGAGCTTCACGCTGAAACCGCGAGGTGAAGTGGGGATCTTCTTTAAACGCGGGATGTAGGACTTTTATGGCAACATAGCGGTCGAGTGCAGCGTGGTATGCCTTGAAAACCGTCGCCATACCTCCCTGGCCCAGTTGATCCGTGACCCGGTATGGTCCAACATTTTCTCCAAGCACAAAGGACATCATTTCTCCTGTGAATATCAGGAATCATTATAGACGAGGCATGTGAGGCGGGCAATAAATCCTTGTTAATTGTAAGTAAATTGTGAAGTGATCCCTACTCTCTATACAATGACTTCGTAAATTTTGTTGCTTCAAATCGGGATAGGAGGAGGCCTCACGTCCCCACCCCTCCCACACCAGCGGACATGCCGGTCCGCAAATGGTTTTCCCATCCTGGTCATGCACGCTCGCAGGCGCAGCATGGGTATGACACGTCGTGCCCTTACACCGGGCGGACACGAGCAAAGTATGGTCAATCACAGTTGGGAAAAACAAAGGTCCCTCGGACGAGATTGGCGCACAGGCGCACAGGCGCACAGGCGCACAGGCGCACAAAAAAAGGTATCGGATATTGCACCCGACACCTTCTTCTTCAACATATCTAGTCTTCGTGTCAAACCGCCTTATGGTTCGATCTCGGCGTCTTTGTCTAGAAGAACAGCGACACCAGGCAGCGTCTTTCCTTCCAGGAATTCCAACGAAGCGCCCCCACCTGTGGAAACGTGGCTAATACTATCGGCGAGACCTGCCTGTCGAACCGCCGCAGCGGAGTCGCCGCCACCCACAATGGAGACGCCTTCGCATTCTGCCACGGCTTGCGCAACGGCTCTCGTGCCTTCAGAGAATGATGGGAACTCGAAGACGCCCATGGGGCCATTCCAGACGATAAGCGCCGCATCTTGAAGCGCCTCGGAGAAGCTTTGTACCGTCGCGGGCCCTATATCCATCGCTCGCCAACCCTCCGGCACTTCATCCACCGGGACAACTTTGTGTTCCGTATTCGCCACGAACGCCTTTCCAACTACTACATCACTGGGGAGTAGGATCTCATCCCCCGATTCTTGTAGTATCTTCTTTGCTGTTTCAATCGAATCTTCTTCCACGAGGGATTCACCGAGCGCATACCCCTTTGCCGCCAGGAACGTATTTGCCATTCCACCCCCGATAAGCAAACGATCCGCGATAGTGAGAAGACGTTCGACGACTCCAATTTTGTCGCTGATTTTTGCCCCGCCGAGGATGGCGATAAAAGGATGTCTCGGTTCCCCAAGGGCATCCCCGAGGTACTCAAGTTCCTTTTCCATTAATAATCCCGCCACAGCCGGGAGAATTTCTGCGACTCCAACAGTCGAAGCGTGCGCCCGATGTGCGGACCCGAATGCGTCATTCACGAACAACTCAGCAGGCGCTGCCAACCTGGCAGCGAAGTCCGGATCATTCGCCTTCTCTTCAGCATAAAAGCGGGTATTCTCGAGCAAGAGCACATCACCTTCGGATAGTGCAGAAACCGCACCCTGAACCTCGATACCCACACAATCAGGTTGAAAATCCACAGGTCGACCCAGTAAGTTGGATAATTGTAGTGCAACCGGGCGGAGTGAGAGTTCTGGTACCACCTCCCCCTTCGGACGTCCCAGATGAGAGCATAGAATTAAGATCCCTCCACGATCCAGCAAGTAATTTTTTAGTGTTGGGATGGAAGCTTGAATGCGTGTGTCATCCGCAACCGCACCATCTTTCAGTGGAACGTTATAATCAACCCGGACGAGTATTTTCCGTCCTCTTGGATCGATATCCTTAATCGTCTTCTTGGTAAACATGTTTGATAACCTAAAACGCCGCAGCGAAGTATTGCTGCGGCGTGGCTCCTTCCTGCTCTAAAGCGATTTTGCGACCAGGGCTGCAAGATCTGCAGTCCTAACAGAGTAACCCCACTCGTTATCGTACCAGGCGACAACCTTTGCCATATCCCCATCCATAACCGAGGTGAATTGCGCATCCACGATGCTCGATCTGGGATCCATCTTATAGTCCATGCTCACAAGTGGTTCTTCGGAGAAACCGAGAATGCCCTTCATCGGACCATCCGCTGCTTTCTTGAAAGCAGCATGCAGTTCCTCGGTGGTCGTTGATTTCTCAAGCGTGGCCACGAAATCCACAACCGAAACTGTGGGTGTTGGCACACGAAGCGAATACCCATCGAATTTGCCTTCCAACTCTGGTATGACGAGAGAAAGCGCCCTTGCCGCCCCTGTCGTCGTGGGAATGATATTCAACGCTGCCGCCCTTGCCCGCCGCAAATCTTTGTGCGGCATATCCAGAATCTTTTGATCGTTCGTGTAGGAGTGGATCGTGGTCATTATCCCCTTGACGATGCCGAAATTATCGAACACAACCTTCGCTGCTGGCGCCAGACAGTTTGTCGTACAGGAGGCATTTGAGATGATGTGATGTTGCCCGGGATCATAGTCTCCATCATTGACGCCCAGCACCACAGTGAAATCCGGTTCTTTCGCAGGTGCGGTGATGAGCACCTTCTTCGCCCCGGCTTCAAGATGTTTCCTGGCGCCAGCACGGTCACGAAATATGCCCGTGCCCTCGATGACGATTTCCACACCCAAATCATTCCAGGGTAGCTCCGCTGGATCTGGGACTGAGAGCGCTTTGATAAAATCTCCATCGATCTCGAACCCATCTTTCTTTACATTCAGGTTCCCCGTAAAGCGCCCATAGTTCGAGTCATACTTAAACAGGTGCGCCATCGTGTCCAGGTCACCGAGATCGTTGAACGCGACAACATCGAATTCTTTCGGGTATTTCTCTTTTAAGATTTTCAATACCTGACGTCCAATTCTTCCAAATCCGTTAATTCCTACACGAGTTGCCATGGTTATGCTCCTTAATTATTTTATTAGATTCTATCCGATTCTTTCGTTTCCCCGTTCAAGGGGGAAAGATCAAGAGGACCGGTTCTCTCTTCAAGCAAAGCGATCAACGCATCTGCAAGTAAGTCTGGATCATGTCTCGAGGGCAGATCAGGATCGATCAGATCTGCGACGTACAGCGGCTCAGGTGGATTACCATCAATACTAGGGTCAACCGCCTGCACACCTTCGGGTAGTTCCCCACTCAAGTTATCATTTGCGACGATTAAATCGACAATTTCTCTCCCGATATGCGCCTCAACCGCAACCCAATGTTCAGGGCAATTAAACTTGTCTGTCTCACCAGGTTGTGTGGCAACATTGCAGACATACACTTTAAATGCCCTGCTTGCTCGGATTGCCTTGGTGATGTCGGGGACCAACAAATTTGGCAGAATGCTCGTATACAGGCTCCCCGGTCCGATAACAATCATATCTGCATTCAAGATGGCCTGGATTGCAGGAGGATATGCCGGAGGATCATTCGGCTCTAAGTGCACTCTGCGTATCTTTCCAGGTCCCGATGAGAGACGACTCTCACCCTCAACCCTCACCGCCTCCCTCTCCGTTGATAACACCTTATCTGCCACTAGAATAATCGTGCTTGCGGTGGATGGAAGAACCCTGCCGCGGATTGCCAGGACTCTACCGGCTTCCGTGACACCCTCCTGGAAACTTCCGGTTACATCGGAAATCGCCGCAATAAACAAGTTCCCAAAGGAGTGACCTCCGAGGTCATCCCCTTCACTGAAACGATACTGAAAGAGCTGAGTGAGTAAATCCTCGTCGTTCGACAATGCCGCGAGACAGGCACGTATATCTCCAGGCGGCGGTAAACCCAGGGAGTGTCTCAGTCTTCCTGAAGAACCCCCATCATCAGCCACCGAAACGATGGCAGTAAGATTTCCGGTACCCTTCTTGAGCCCTCGCAGGAGTGTGGAAAGCCCCGTTCCCCCACCAATCGCGACGATCTTCGGACCACGCCCCAATCGCCGATGTTGCGCAACCGCCTCCACCACAGGTTTTCCAGGGCGCATATAGGGCGCCAGAAGCGAGCGGTTTAGGCGGAAACCTGCATAGACCAGTATTGCAACCCCAAAAGAACCTAACACGACGGCTCGAAGCACACGGGGCAATGCTGCCATGCTTATCGTTGCCAGAAATTCTGACTCAGGATTTGCCCGATAGATGTCGAGCGCTACGATGGCGACACCCAGCCCGAGAAGCGCAGTGCCGATCACCATCAGCACTAACCAACGCTTCACACCCAGGCCTGGCTCTAACCACCTGGCAATTAATCGCCACCTCCTGGCGGGGTGGCTGTTTTCTCGAGAATCATTCGTTCCAGTTTGCACAAAATCGACTATACCAGAGGTGCTGGGGTGCGTCAACGAATGCGCTTCTCGTTGCGAATCTACCTGCAACAAATGTATAATGGCGGTACGATACTATAACCGAGAGGAGGACGGCCGATGGCCAGCGTAACTTACGATCATGTGTACAAACGGTTCGGTGAAGTAACAGCAGTTAACGATATGAGTATTGAGGTGGCGGACAAGGAATTCCTTGTCCTCGTCGGTCCGTCCGGTTGTGGAAAGACCACAGCCCTGCGGCTCCTCGCAGGTCTCGAAGAGATTAGTGACGGTGAGATCCGCATCGAAGATCGCGTCGTCAATGACGTCGCCCCGAAAGATCGCGATATTGCCATGGTCTTTCAATCCTATGCGTTGTACCCCCACATGTCGGTTTACGACAACATGGCGTTCGGACTAAAACTCCGCAAGACACCCAAGGACGAAATAAAACGTCGGGTTGGGGATGCCGCTGAGATTTTAGGCATCGAGCAGCTGCTTGATCGAAAACCTCGCCAGCTTTCTGGCGGCCAGCGTCAGCGTGTCGCTGTTGGACGGGCGATCGTACGCGAGCCTAAGGTCTTCCTGCTCGATGAACCGCTTTCGAACCTGGATGCAAAATTGCGCGTTCAAACCCGCGCCCAACTCACGAAGCTCCACCAACGCCTTCAGACAACTTTTATTTACGTGACCCACGACCAGGTCGAAGCCATGACCATGGCCACACGGATCGCGGTCATGCGTGATGGGCTAATTCAGCAAATCGACACGCCCCAGAACCTCTACGATAGACCAACGAACGTCTTTGTTGGGGGCTTCATCGGATCACCGGCGATGAATTTCTTCAAGGCCAAGCTTGAGCGGCGAAACGGTGGTCTGGCCATCAATGCTGGGAACTTCACTGTTCCTGTGCCCGCGAACAAGACGGACATGTACAGCTCGTATGAAGGGGACAATGTCATATTCGGAATTCGACCGGACGATATCCACGATCCACAATTCACCCCTCCGGGGATCGAAGCTGCACCGGTGGACATCAAGGTTGACGTGACCGAGCTGATGGGAAACGAGATTTTCATGTTCCTGCTCTCGGGTGATGACTCCTTCGTGGGCCGCTTCGACCCGAGGACTGCCTTGAAATCTGGCGACCAGGGTCAAGCAGTCTTCAATATGTTGAACATGCAACTCTTCGAAACCGAAGGAGCACAGGTAGCCATTAGCTAAAGTAAATAAGATCAAGCTTAAAGCCCCCGGTATTTTTTCATGCGGGGGCTTTACTTTGCAAAGAAGGTAACGCTATGGCAAACTTTCAACTCATGCGTGAACTCCATCAAGCTGGGTCTACAAAGATCGTGCTCCTGATCTTGGACGGACTGGGCGGCATGCAAATGGAAACAGGCGGGTTGTCAGAACTGGAAGCGGCGAAGACGCCCCATATGGATCGTCTTGCTTCAGAAGGAACTCTGGGTCAAATTGTCCCGATCAGACTGGGGATCACACCGGGTTCCGGACCGGCTCACCTCTCGCTTTTTGGATACGACCCATTGGAGTTCGACGTCCGTCGGGGAGTTCTCGAAGCATCTGGTGTTGGCATGAACATTGGGGGCGATGTCGTCGCCGCTCGAGGTAATTTCTGTACGGTCGATGGGGATGGATACATCACGGATCGTCGCGCCGGGAGGATACCATCGGAAGATGCGATCCCCATCGTCGACCGGCTGGCAGAGATTACCATTCCCGGTGTCAAAATCGAGGTCAAACACCTCCGGGAATACCGCTTCGCCATCACCATCGCTGGAGAAGGACTTGAAGCCGAGATTGCGGATACAGACCCGCAGAAGACTGGCGTACCCCCTCTTCCCGCACAAGCCGAGGAGCCGGGCTCTCAAAAGACAGCCGATTTATTCAACCGCTGGATAGAACTCGCCCGGGAGGTATTACGCGAGGAGCCGAAAGCAAACGCCCTCACACTTCGAGGGTTCTCAAAAGACCCGAAGCTTCCACAGTTTCCTGAGATCTATGGGCTTCGAGCGGCGTGTGTTGCAGTCTATCCAATGTATCGGGGAGTTTCGCGCCTCGTCGGCATGCACGTCCACAACTTCGAAGGCGAAAAACCCGAGGATGAGTTCAGCGCGGCCGCCAGCATCTGGGCTGACTATGATTTCTTTTTCATCCATATTAAAAAGACGGACAGCAAGGGCGAGGATGGGGACTTTGACGGGAAGAAGGGCGTGATCGAAGACGTCGACGCGGCGATGCCATTGCTGTTAAATCTTAAACCAGATGTGATCGCCATTACGGGGGATCATTCAACCCCGACAAAGTTAAAAAAGCATTCATGGCATCCGGTACCATTGCTCATATGGGCTCCAGCAACCGCTCGCCAGGATCCACTTGAAGCATTTGGAGAGAGGTATTGCGCATCCGGTGGCCTGGGAACTTTTCCAGGGCAAGATTTGATGCAGCTTCTCATGGCACACGCAGGTCGCCTTGCAAAATATGGGGCTTGAAGCTCGAGAATGTTTTGCTTCGTCCTCTTAATATGATGAGGTTACCTCCCGGTCACGCGTAGGGGCGGACCCGTGTGTCCGCCCGCCCTTGTATCAGATCCATCAAGATTCCCCAGCCGAGGTCTCATTCATCAAGCCGGCACAAAAGGCGATCTCTACGAAATGACAGTGGAGATTGCCACGCGCTGGCGCCTGCGCTCACAATGACGTGACATGGGGACGCCCGGAGCTGAACCTCCGGGCTCAGGGCAGAAGGGCATTTCGCAGCCTTAAGCTCAACCCATCAGGTTTGAGCAGCTCAGCCAGTGGGTATCCCCAGCGAGGAGAGGAGCAAGCCGCGGTCTTAATTCGGCGAACTCTGTAGAGACACCCCGTCGGGGTGTCTCTACGTATAACGAAAAGGGTTATCATGTCCAACCTATTTACGCGTAATTGTGGAACGGATAATCAAAAGCCCCTCTCCTTTTCAGGGAGAGGGGTTGGGGTGAGGGTGTCTCGGACTCAGTTATGGATCTTCTCAAAAGGCATCTGCACAGCTCTAAGCAGCTTTTTCTTCCGTTCGTTTGATACACCGGCGTGCCAGAAGATAAAGAACGCCCGCTTCAATGAGCGTAAACACGGCCAGATAAGCGATCGTATCTTGCCAGAATCTCTGTGGATATAGGCGGATAAAGGTATCCGAGTATGAAAATATCCACGTATTCCCCTCGAAGAAAATACGGTGAAAACCCACAAACAGGAATCCAAAGGCAAACAAAGAGAGAAGTCCCATGGCGATCATCACGAAAAAGGTTAGGCGGGATCCCTTCAATAAAGATTCGCAGAGAACTCCCAACTCTCCTTGTCGCCAGATGATGATGGCCCCCACAAACAAAATAATGACACCCATCAGCCATACGGGCTTGAGAAGATCCACGAGATTTTTGACGTCCTGCATGTGACTCAATTCACGGGCGTTATGCATCGGTGAGCCATCGTCCAGGAAAAGGTCATCATAGAACGCGATATCATCGGAACCGAGAAGGAAGTCGATGTCTACGGCCGACCAGCGAAGACGGTCCTCTAGCGAGAAACCGTAGCGATCTTGTGGAAATCCGGGAAGTCGATACTCCACCTCAGTCCACCACCGTGCTGTTGTGATAAGTACAACTACGCTCGTGAGGAGGAGTACGAGGGGCAGACCAAAGTGTATGAGTATGCTTGAGACTGCTACCGCTGAATCACGTCTGTTTTCGTCCATTAGGCTAACGTAATACCTCCAAATTGCTTCCCAGGATAAACTCGATGACCATGGCGTTCGTGATTCTCTCTATCGGCGCTTTATCATCCGTAAATATGATACCCGCTTCCGGCACCGGCTGGAGATTTTCGATGACACGCGTTAGAACTTCGAGGAGGAGCGGCGATGATCTGGAGACCTCAAGTTGGGCTGCATGGAGAAAGATATTCTCCGGTGAGGTCGGCTGTACTGTTCCGTAAATGATGGTGTTGAAGGTGTACGGAACGTCCACGACATGTACGCTTGAGAATACGCTTCCGATTGTGCTCGCCATGGCATCGATCAAACGTCTGTCATCCGGAGTGCGTCCTACGTTGATCACCACCACACCAGTCGGTGATAGATGCGCTTCGACTTCCTGGAAAAACTCTCGAGTAGTTAGATGCCATGGAATATAAGGCAAGCGGTATGCGTCGATTCCGATGACATCGTACACCTCGTCCGATTGACCTAATCCCCACCTACCATCGGCGACAATCACGTTCAAGTTTGGTTCGTTCATCTCGAACCACTCACGACCAACATTAACGATCTTCGGGTCGATCTCCCACCCGTCAATCGGGATGGGTCCGAAATTCTGCGTATACTGCTTGGAAATCGTGCCGGCAGCGAGACCGACCAGTCCAACACGGTCAAGTTGAATCTCACCCTCGGTCGGCGGGTTAAAGAATGGAGCGGCTAGAAACAAATCCCAGGTCCCGTTGGTCAGCATGAGCCCTGGTGCATAAACCGAGTGGACCCCCTGCCCTTCGTTCAAGAGAAGCTGTCGCACACCATCCCGTTCTATGACCTGGATGTAGTTATAACCCGATTCGGTCTCATACACCTGCCCCTCAATCGACTTCATCGATCCAGACAGGAGGAGCGCTGACAGAATGATGATAACTATTGGCATCCAGAGATGATAGATTGCAAGCCGTCGATCGGAACGCCATAATCCGATCAACGCCACAACGAGAAGGATGAGACTGAAAAGGATGAAAGTTCGTGCGGTGCCGATGAGGGGTATGAGAATAAGAACCGGCAGGAAGGTGCCCAGGATCGAGCCGAGTGTAGATACTGCATAAACCCAACCAGACGTTCGTCCGGCATGCTCGGTATCCTTGAGGGAGAGACGGATGGCATACGGGGATGTAAATCCAAGTATCGTCACCGGAATACTGAACAGGATGAGGACAACGAGGAACGTCCCTATCATGACCGCAGCGTCGAGCAGCTCCACTGCGCTGGCGGCAGCGAGAAGCACCGGGCGGGAAACAATGGGGATGATCCCGGCGAGAAAAGCGCCCCAGGCCAACAATCGATAGAACATGGATTCGAAGGGCCATCGATCTGCTATGCGACCACCGATGTAATAGCCCAACGTAAGGTAGACGAGGATCAAACCAATGATATTTGCCCAGACGATATTGCTGGTTCCAAACACGTTCCCGAGCAGTCTGGAAGCCGTGATCTCCATCGCCAGAGTGGTCATCCCACTGGTAAAAACAGCGAGGGCCAGGTATCTCCGATTCATGTCCATCTTCATCGGGGGGCAATCTTCATGCGACAACTCGGATCTTGCCCCGCACACCCGATGTCCCTAAGCTCACATCCAGCGGTTCGCCCTTTCTCATGATGCGTACGGGAATGCCGCTGCGTTCCGCTGCGCCGGCGATAGCATGAGTCCCGGGCGCTCCCCCAAAACTCTCCAAATCGTGCTGGACCAGCACAGGTTGACAGCCCGTATACGAGAGTCGCCGCACGGCGCCCAACATCGTCGTATCCAGTGAGGGTGTAATAACGATGACCGTGGAACCTCTCGGAATCTGAGGACCTTCGACCTTCAACACCTCTTCAATCGTCAGTTCACCGGTCGACTCGAAAACTGCAAGTGATTCCATAAGCCGGTAGCGCTGCGATTCACCTGTCTCGGGCTGCATGACGAGGCGTGAATTGCCGTAGGCGATCAAACCCACAGCTCGATCGAGCTGCAGGAAGTGAAGAGCGAGGGAGGCTGCAGCGGAGATGGAATACTCCTCAGTGGATGGAGGCAATCTAAACTGAAATCCATCCATAAATCCACCACCCTCGCGTTCGGGTTCGTCTGAGAGCTTCCTCTGGACTTCACGTGCAGCATCAAGGACGATCCAGATTTCAGCCAATGGATCTAACTCAAATTCCTTTACAATGAGCCGCCGCCGCCTGGCGGTGGAGGGCCAATGGATGCGGCTGAGACTGTCACCCGGCACATACTCACGCACGCCGGATGCGTTGGGTGTAATTTGATGGGTTCTCCTGCGCAACGATTCGCCGCCGGGGAGGCGACCGCTCGGGAGTGGAAATTCGGGGATCTGAACGGTCAGCGGGAGGACAACCAGATTCTGATCGCTGGAGATACTCATCTCCTGTGGAAATATCCCAAATGGATCTGCACTACTGATGGTCAGTGGGCCCAAACGGTATTGACCCCGGCGAGTGCACAACGTTCGCACAAGCCATGTTCGGATCTGACCGGATCCAATCCCCACCGTAACATTTACGGCGCGATGTGCGGCTTCCTCCTCTCGTAATCCCATGTTCATCCGAGACGTGACACCCGCGATCTTATACCCTGGGAGTTCGGAAGAATCGCTAGCCTCTGTCCAAAGCTTCGGAATCCGGGAACGATTTCGTAAGCGGAACCGTTCCATAAATATCTGTCCAACCTGAGCACGGTTCGACCGGCGATAGCGTTCTAGCTCGATCCCTCGGAGTGTGGTCTTCGCCCATATGAACGAGATGAAGATTAGCCCACCGAGAAAATAAGTGAGGCTGTAAAGGAGTTCCCTACCAGTTACGAGAGATCCAAACAGACTGAGGATGAAGAGAGCGATAACAAAAAGTGCCCGGCGGGTCATCAGCCGATCTCGCCCCCCGGAACCGGGACCCTCGAAAGAATTTCCCCAACGATATCTCGAGCATCTACATCACGAATCCTGGCAGCCGATCCGACGATGAGGCGATGTGCAAGTGCTGAGACGGCCATCCTTTTTACATCATCTGGGGTGACATAATCTCTCCCCTGCAGTGCAGCTCTTGCCTGGGATGAACGGAACAATGCCAGGCTCCCCCGAGGGCTCGCCCCCAGATAAACTTCATCATGTTTTCTCGAGGTATCGACGAGACCCACGATATAGTCCTTGATCTCGTTCGAAACGCCAATTCCCCGCACCAACTGCTGCGCCTCCAGCAGTTCGTCAGCTTCCAACACCTGCTTCAATTCAGTGATGGGGTGGATGAGCTTCTGTAAATCCAACATGCGGATCTCATCCTTCGTCGCTGGATAACCCAGACTTATCCTGAGCAAGAATCTATCCATCTGAGCCTCTGGAAGCTGGAATGTTCCCTCATACTCAATAGGATTCTGTGTTGCTAATACCATGAAAGGATCTGGCAGGGGATGCGTTACGCCATCCACGGTTACCTGACGCTCTTCCATGGCTTCCAGTAGTGCAGCCTGCGTCTTTGGAGTGGCGCGATTGATTTCATCCGTCAGGACAATCTGCGCCATCACTGGCCCGGCACGAAATTCAAATTCGCTCGTCTTTTGATTGAAAATGGAAACGCCGGTTACATCGCTTGGCAGCATATCGGGCGTGAACTGGATTCGATTGAATGAACAACCTATAGATCTCGCCAAACTTTTCGCGAGCATCGTCTTACCCGTGCCGGGAACATCTTCGATAAGAATATGTCCCTGGCAGAGCAAACCGATGATCGTCAACCGGATAGGTTCGGTCTTGCCTACGATGACCTTCTCTACATTGTCAAGCAACTTTTCTGCGACTTCTTTTATATCAACCATGTGGACTCCTATGTTGTAGTCGAAGGTTCATTTGTCAGGCCTCTTTCCTTGAATAATTTTACCTTGAGATTAACGCGATTACCTCCATATTTATTATCGATATTACGGGGTTGAAGTTCACCGAGGAATTAGGATCACAAGCATAGGTATCCAGAACATCGAATAATTCAATGGGCGATGTAACTTCCTGCTCCCCGAGTATACGAGCATCGCCAGGACGAATCCAGTGGCTACACGGACCAACCCGAGCGGTTCTCGAAATGTTGAAAACGGCAGGAACAAGATCAGCATGGCGTTGAACAGTAGAGCCCAAGCTTCAGTTTTCCGCCAACCTCGTGTAATTTCACGGATTGATGCAAAGGTCCCCCACACAACCGGGAGGATGATGGACGGGATAAAGATGACGGCGTAAAGTGCGAGGGCGCGCAGATTTTCTGTGCCGATCTTAAAGAAGCCCATCAATGGCAGCCACTCAAAGCCCGTTGCCATGTCCCCACCGCTGGCAATCCCGACCTGTCCAAACGTCGCATAAAGCCAGATCTGCCATACCAGGAAAATCGCACCACCCGCGATAAGGATTCGCGTTGAACTACGATCATCTTCGTATAAATAGGACCCAAATAATGCTGCCAACCAGAAGAATATGCTCGTCTCTTTAGCAAATAACGAGGTGACGATGAGTACGGCGCCAAGCTTGCCCCGACCGCTTTGCCATGCCAACAATCCGAGGACAATTAGACCATACGCAAGCGGCTCATGGAGATCGAGCCCTACTCCGGCGACTAACCCTACCCAGAGTCCATAAACAAGCGCATAACCAGTCCAAATTTCGAGATTTTCAAAATATTTCGCCAGCCCCCAGGTTGCCAGGGCATGAAATCCCAGGTTGATGGCAATCAACATCCAGGGGATCACTTCTGGGTTGGTGAAGGAGAGGAACCTGGCAGAAAGTGGGTACAGAATTCGCTGGTAGCGATAAGCGGGTGCATCTAAGTGAGGGGCAACGCTTTCGGGGTCCGGGTCTAGCGACATGAAATAAGCGAATTGCCCATCATACCCTTGCTCACCACGTGGATCTAGATTGAGATATCGGCTGCCAACTTCAGCTACGCCTGATGGGTCCCACCCTACACCGCTCAATCGGATGATCAGGTATCCTCCAGTGATAAAGAGGGTTACCGCTGCAGGCCATATGCTCCTTAATCTAGTCGCCATCGCACCACCACTATGATAAGACCGATCCAGGCGACCATGCTGATCAAAGCCCCCAACCAGAATGAAAGGGGTTGATACGCAAATTCCACTATATGATTTCCGGGAGGAACCCATATAGCTCGAAAGGCATAATCCCCTCGAAACAACTTTGTAGGTGCCCCATCAATGGAAACCCTCCATCCTGGAAACCAGGTATCCGAAAGAAGGAGCCAGCCCCCCTTCTCGACGAACACATCCATGGATATTTCCCCGGTTATAGATTCATCAAACACCAGAACTTCCCCCTCGGACGAACCGACATATTCGGATGGGAATGGTTCATCCAGGATGACCGTGGTTGAAGGATCGAAATCTGGCGACATTACTTCATCGAGAGCGACTTCATCGGTCGGCTCATAAAGAGCTTGTGGAACAAACCAAACTCTCTGAGCGCCTTCAAGCTTTTTAATGGTCACGCTCTCAGGCATGTTTTCATGGGGAAGTATGAGCCATCCAATGTTCATAAGTGAGAGTAGACCGCTCCGCTCCTGTATTGGCACTTCGGTCAGACTCTCCATCCAGCTCACATATTTTCCGGGTAGAAGCGGGTCGAAATTATTCGCTGAAACAAGGCCGTCCAGGATCGTTACATTCGACAGGCCCGAATCACGAACCCAACGCCAGTCCACCCTGGAGTCGAACGTGTCGAACCGGAAAAAGTCCTCGAATTTCAACTCTTGTTCCAACTCATCAGGCATAAATATCCGCTGGTTTGGTTCGATCTGTGAATATAAAGCGCTCTCACCTTGATACAAATCTGCCGTTGTGGATGGGTTAAGCCCACGCCCAGCCAGGAGCAAATCGATCGATAGTACGACCCCTACGAGGAGAACAACTCCAAGGGATCCCACCCTCCTGGCAAAGAGAATGATCATACCCGTGACAAAGAGCCATGCTCCCGCGATGGCGAAGGCCCGCACAAAGGATGGTTCTACTCCTTCGACTAGAATCGTCCCGATATACGCAGCCACGCCTATCACAGCCGCCCCCGCGGTTCCCAATCTGATCCAGTACAAGCCGCGCCCGGTCGGCGTTTTCCATGAATCGATTCCAATTCCCGCTAATAAGCTTAGTGCGAAAACGAGAAGCAAATTCCAGCGCGTCGGAGCCTGGAATAGGTCAAAGGTGGGCACATGGCGGAATAGAAACGGGTAGATGAACGTATTTCTGCCGAGCGCAAGCAGAATCGCCCCAATCGATAGTGCGACAAGAAAGCGACCAAGATTGTTGTATTGGCTCCGCTTCCTGATTGCCAGCCACGCTGCGGACAAAGCAACACAGATGGGAAGCACACCGATGTAGATGGCATCCTCCCAATAATTCCCGTACCCCCAATAGTTCCCATGGGCGGGGTTCCCAAAAAGATCGGGAAGTAGGAGACCTAGCATCCGCCAGGGCCAGAAGGAATATGTGAGTGCAAGCTCAGGGTCGATGCCACCGGATCGTTGGGATTGGAATGTGTATTCAAGCGTGGGCAGCAATTGGATCGCCGCAAGCGCAAAGGCGAGAACTGTGCTGCCAAGAAAGGCAAGCATCGCCGAAAGCGCCAGTCGATGCTTCTTCGTGCTGATTGCCCTCCATAGAAGCCATGCACCTGCGCCGAGCAGGGTGTACCAGGCCATCTGCGCATGACCCGCAAGCCACTGCAGCGCAAATAGGAAGCCCAGGATGGTCATTGACCGGGCAATTCGTTTTCGGTCGTGTCCATTAATTAATTCGTCGACGAGCATGTCTACAGCCAGAATGATCCAGGGAAGCCAGGCTACGGCTGAATCGATACTGATAAACCATGCTCGAGCCACGAGATACCCTGACAAACTGAACGCAAGCCCGGCGGTAGTCTGACCCAGGGGTCCAAGGCCTAACTTTCGGGCGAGGGCGATCATTCCCCATCCCCCCAAGATGAGGTGCAGCATCATGAGCAAAGCATGTCCCCACGCCGCACCGGTCACGAATAGCAGCCAATTTGGGGGGTAAAGGAGGCCAAGCTGATAATTCGCCAGCAATGGGGCGCCCATCCCCAAGGATGAATTCCATAAAGGCAGCACGCCTTCTGAAAGCATTTCGAATGCAAGCTGACGCCAGGGGACGAATTGAAGCATGGGCGTTCCCCAGAACAGGACCTCGCCGCGCACCAGCATCGGTCCGAATAGAACCAACGGTGCCCCAGCGACAATGAGCCACGGAATCAGCTTATTGCGATCGCTCAACTTCAACCTCAAAGATTTGATATTCCCCTCCGGAATACACTTCCGCCAGGATGGAGCTCTGGTCAGGGTTCCAACCGCCCATCATCTTTTCGTTCGGACCATAGAAGACGAAACGCACGTCATGCTCATGTAGAAATTTCTGCCTCGCTTGAGTCGATGCGGGATCTGCGAAAAATGCTTCGACTTGCGGCGCAAGTCGGGCGAAATCCACACTCTCGGGTCCGTGACCTATCACAACGTGAACAGGCGCCCATGCGGGGAGAACGTTGCCTGTGGAAAATGAAGAGAGAACATGATCACCGTTTTCAGCATGCAGCGCCAACCACTCAAATGCCGCCGCTTCCTCCACAGGACGAAAGATAGGGCTGGAAGGTCTTCGTGCGACATTTGCTCCTCCAAGGATCAAGACGATGCTGCTTATCACCGAGAATGCAAGCAGGATCACCCCTCCAATCCTTCGCTTTCTCTCTTCCTTGAAGATAGACATCATCCCAAGAGCCGCGAGGGCGACCCATGCTACCCAGCTCCCTTCGGGGAGTCTGCGCTGCAGGTTATACGGGAAATACGCCAGGACGAGCGAGATCACCACCCAACTCAGGGGGAACAATGAAGTGGTCTTCTTCGAGTGGATTATGGCCCGAGCTCCGAATATCGCGGGAATGAGGACGAGGCCGTACGCAAGCGCATAATGTGCGATATGTGGTGAGAGGATGCGATTCTGCGCGGTCCAGGCTTTTAGAAATGGATCGGATGAAAACTGGAGTGCCAGATAGATCACCACAGGGAGAGACGGAAGACTAACTCGTGCTGCGGCTCGGAACCAGGTCCCAATCTTAGGTTTTTCTTTTTGAATCAGTCCAAAAATAGCGACCGCAAGCATATGTGCTCCGATGGCTGCGTATGCGACCAGGACGGATAACGGCTGGACAAAGGTCAGGAGGAGCAAGCAACCTCCCCCTATCCATGCTTTGCGATGGTCTTCGCGACTTTCCAGATAGAAAACCAGTCCGAGAAGTAGCAAACCTCGAGCGATGATGAGGTGAGGTAACCCAAATATACTCAGGAAGCCAAAAGTCTCGGGTGAGATGAAATCTAAAGGTAGGCTTCCCAGCACGGCTCCCTGACCCGATATTAATACTATCCAACCCAACCCACCCCCGAGCGTTCCCAGAATGGTGGCCCAGCGGCGCCACCAAATTCTATCGATGAAAAGGGAGATAAAACGATAAGTTGCGTATACGACGAAGGGGATAGAAACCACCCGCATCACCTGGAAGAGGATGATGTGCTGCCGGTGAATTTCAATCCCGCCAGCCAGGCGCCCGAGCAGGAAGTAGGGTAAAAAAGCGACGACACCACCCTGCTCTGCAGTTGTGTAGGGTGTGAAGAATAACCAATCACCCGCATACCCACGCAGCATTTTCGCGATGTATGAGTTTCCGTCCTCAACCCCGAAAACAAAACCCGTAAAACTCCACGCATCGCCCTCAGATGAGAACGCAAGGATGTAAGGCAGCGTCGTTAAAAGAATGATGAGCGTGGAATATCCCCACATCCACTTACGTTCTCCCCGCGTCATCTTCGTAACCAGAGCCATATCAGACCCACAATCGCCGCGAAGGTACACAGGAATCCAAGGAATACTGTGAGAGGCTGGAATTCGAACACGACATTATGCGTCCCCTCGGTCAGGGACACGGCTCGAAAAATTCCATCGCTCGTCATGATGTGCGCACTCTTGCCGTCTATCGATGCGTTCCAGCCTGGATATTGAATCTCACTAAGGATTAACAAGCCAGGTCCATCGGCTTCGATCTCGATTCGATTCGGGGTCCAACGAAGTTCCTTCACGAATTTCCATCCGCCAGATTCCTCCTCAACCCAGGCTCGAGGACGGGCTTCCGCTACCTCATATACATACACGCCATCGATGTTGTCCACAAATTCGAGACCAGAGGCATCAACAGGGTAGGCGGATAAAACTGTCCTGACACTTAATTTTCCCAAATCATCCGAATTTGGCGTGAAACCCCACGGTTCTGTCGGATCCCCCGTTGGAAAGGGCGGAAGTGTGACGCTGTACGCCTCTCCGGAAAAACCGGCCGCATCCTCCATATATTGAACGTAAACACGCAGCTGCAGCGGGGTGACACCATCTGCTAGTTCCAGACCATGTTCTGCTGCAATATGTTGGGGGATGCTGTACGAAGGTGAAAAATACCGCCCCCCTGACTCTCCTGGTGTTATTGCAGATACGAGTGCTTCATTTTCCGCATTCTGCGCGGTTAGCTGACGATGCTCCAACAAATTATGATTTACCCAGGCCAACTCCACAACCAGGAGGAGAATCCACCCGGCGATCAGTACATTTTCCGAGAGTTTGCTGCTATAGGACAGGATCCCCCAGATAAATACCAGGAGAGCCAGTACCAGGCTGATCGTCTGCAGTTGGGTTGGGCTGGATCCCATCAGCCAACTGCCCCCAACAAGCAGGAAAAGGAATGTAAACAGACCCATTGTAAAGAGACGCATCTTGCGCTTGACGCCTTCATCGTTTCTGTACTTCTGGATGGCATCGATCCCATAACCTGCGAGCATCGCCATACCAAACCAACCGACGAAAATCCACCGCGGAGGCACCCGCAGCATAGATGCGCCTGGTACGAGAAAGTTGAATACCCCATAGAGCGGTGTAGCAGATCCTAGAGAGAGGATCACGCTGAATAAAGCAATGCCGAGCCAGAACCATGAATATCTACCCGGTCGGATGAAAGCACTGCAGGCAAGGTATAAAACGCTCACACCCAGGAATATGAACCACTCCGGCTGCACGAGCGTCGGGGTGAGCAGGTTAAACAATGCAGCCAGGGGTAGCGCAAGCATCTCCTGCTCCGCACCTGAAAGATTCCACCGGGTGGAACCCATGCTGAACTCCACCATGGGAACTGCCAGGACGGCAGCGATCAAGGCCGCGAACAATATGCCTAACCCTCCAGCGTATAGGAAGCGCATCCGGCTCGTCTTATCCCTCTCCATCCCGAGTACCGTAAAGACGCAATACACAAAGACCAGTATTGCAGAGGGAAGTGACCAGCGAGGGTCAGCAAGAAATATCAACCCAAGGATCGATCCAGCCAGCGCGGCATACATCATCCACTTCCGACCGGATGAAGGGAGGCTCTCAAGTGTTTTCCTGGCGAGTAATAACGCCCATGGCATCCAGCTTACCGCACTGACCAACCCGATATGGCCAAGGCCAATATGGGCGATAAATTTTGGCGTTCCCGCAAATGCCAATCCCGCGATGATGGACCCGATCCGTCCAACGCCCTCAGCGCGTGCAAGCTGCCAGGTTCCAAAACCCGCCAATGCCAGATGGAACCAGAACAATAAGGGGAAAGCCGCTTCCGGGGCGAGGACCACCGCCAGCCAATTCGGCGGATACCAAAGGCCGGAGAGAGGATCTGCTGCGAATGGCCCCCCCGAGAGGATCAGTGGATTCCACAATGGAATTTGTCCCCATGTCGTTAGTGCACGTCTGAGGAACAGCGAATTGGGCAGGTGCGTGATGAGTAGATCGGAGTATGTGGCACCGCGCCAGAAAGGAAGAACCCCATCCTGGAAGAAGCCGAGGCCAAGCCAAACGATAGCTCCTCCGGCAAATATGAGCCAAACGGGGATCGATCTTTTCCTGGCTTTCACGGCGTCACCTTGAATATCCTGACTTCTCCAAATTCTGCAATGACGGGCAACGCTTCAAGCCAGTTCGGCGTACCTATCAGTTCTTCCTGCGGACCGAAAAAGATTAACTCAACACCATCCTTCTGAAGCGATGTGATGGCCGTCTGGTTTGATCCCATCCACGCATAATAGTCCAACACTCGCTGCTTGCTTTCGTCCGCATTCGGGGTCTCAAAAGGATGCCCAAACAGAACACGAGCCCCGGAATATGAAGGTAGTCGGTTTCCTATAACGGGTGCAGCCAGGATCACCGTTCCTTCGTATATATTGTCACCCAGCCACTTGAAGGCATTCAGTTCATCAGAGGTGTGAAGTACCACAGCCTCGTCGTTTGAGACGGCGTACAATCCGGCCGTGACCACGATGAGGTTTGAAGGCAGGGTTAAGATGAGAAGGATGATGGCGGTTGCCCAGAAAGATCGAGCCCGAGTTGCGATGCTGCTCAAGCCGAATGCGGCTAGAGCAGCGAGAGGAAAGTAAAGCCCCAGATTCAACCGCCGTTGGAGTCCAATCGGGGCATAGAGGAGGAGAAAGCCGGACACACCCCAAACGATCAGCAATCGTCCCGTGGAGGTGGCAAACGGTTTTGCACGAATGACCCCGATCACAGAAAGGAGGAGGATAAGTCCATAGCCGAATAGATATTGCCAGAGTGGAGGTGATGGTGTGATGTTCTGCGAGGACCATGCAGAAATAACGGGGTGTGCAAGCACGATCCAGGTGTCATACAAGATCCATGGAACCATGGCAAGCAGCAGCCAGAAAAACGTGATGGATCGGGCACGATTTTTCCCACGGAGGAATTGAAGAATGCTCCCCCCACCCCCAGCACGCCACTCCCAGGCAATCCATACAGATAGAGTCACAATCAAACTCACCACGGAGAAAGGGAGTACGATCGCGAGAACTGAACCACAAACGAAGGCGACAGCAGCCCGGATCCACAGCTTCGTCCCTGTTCCCAGCATAGCCAATATTGCGCCCAGTATGGACGCGGCGGCTACTGGGAAATGTGCGTTCGAATACGCAAGGAGAAAGGGTATCGACTCCGGAATTGCGATATCGCTCGTTTCAACCCCATGAAGCAGAAGGGGTAGCCACCCCAACCCAGAGCCAAAAAGTACGAGGAGAAACGCGAACCACGTCGTCCGTCGATCCGGCAATACTCGTTCGAAGAGCAGGTACGCGAGGAAGAACATCCCTGTAGAAGCAAGGAACCTCGCTCCATGGAATACGACGATGAGCTCTGATCCTATCCACGATGCAAATTTACCCAGGAGTATGTAGTAGAAATAGAGGTAAGTTTCGGGTCCGGGATCTAACGCATAAGGCAGTTGGAAACCCCATGCTCCAGCTTCACCTTGCTGCATTTTCGCCAGGTACGTGAACCCATCCCAGGGATTAAGCAGGAATCCGGTGAATTCAAACCCCGGGTTCACTCGAACACTTGCATAGATGAAGGGCAGAAGCGTAATAAATGCGGCGCATACGCTAATTAAGAGCGCACCTGCCCAATCTTTCCTCTTCTTCATTGGAAAGAATTGTACGCTGTCCTCAGGTATGAAGCCAATGTCATGTTGCCTCGGAGCCATCGAAACATCTATAATCGCACTATGAGCCGCGTATCGAGCCTCTATCGTCTCCAGGAATTGGATACAGAAATCGACAATAACCATGCCCGGATTGAACAGATCAACACGATTCTGGCGGATAACTCCGAACTCGCACTCATGCGTGAAGCGCTGGAAGGTGCAGAAGTCGTCCTCAAAGAGGCACGGACCACGAATTCTTCCGCCAATCACGCCGTCTTGAGTCAACGAGAGAAGATCGAGCAGAACGATAAGAAGCTATACGGCGGTGCGGTCACGAATCCAAAAGAACTTGAAGACCTGCAGCTCGAATCCGTATCGCTCAAGAAATATCTCGCTACACTTGAGGACACGTATTTAGAGACTATGCTGGAGCTGGATGAAGCAGAAGAGAGCCACATCGCGTCAAGAGACGCTTTTGATCTACTCGAAGCGAAAACTTTGAGTGACAACGCAGACCTTGATGAGGAACGAGGTACCCTCACCACCGATATCGAGAGTCGAGAACAAGAAAAAGAAGCCGCTCTGGCCGATATCGAGCCCGGGGATGTTGAAAAGTATGATCGTCTGCGATCCAAGCTAAACAGGATTGCTGTTACAACATTGAGCGATGACAGTTGTTCAGTCTGTGGTCTTGACCAGGCACGTTCCAAATTACAAGAAATCAGGACAGGCAACGTCATCATCCAATGTGCTCAATGCACTCGTATCTTATACTCAGGTTAGGTGCTTATGATTGATCTAATTCGAAACATCTTCGCTGGAATTTTTGGCTATTTCTTCGATCTTGGAGAGTTTCTTGTTGGGATCGGGATTGGGCTGCTTTTCGCATGGATATTTGTAAAACTACGTCCAGCGCGGGATGAGATCTCAACCTGGTTCCAAATCCGAATGGCCACCTCCAGTGAACGACGAGGTCGCAGCTCGGTCGACAAATATCGCGCTGACCTGATCGAACGTGCCTCAGCGATGCACATTGCGAATGCGCTCTTCTCACTCGATGAATTAGCCGTCGTTCCGAGGCTCCTCGCCCCCCCAATCCCCACGGATCCAGATCAGACCGAACCCGCCCCTGAAGACACGCTCTCCGTCATTCCAAACCTGCCCGACCGGAAATTTCTGTCGGGTATCTACCGGGCGCCAACCATTGAGCTTGGGAGCGCCTTGAAAGATGGCGCCAACATACTCATTACGGGGAGACCAGGGTCGGGGAAAACGACCGCCCTGGCCTATCTTGCCATCCGATCGGCTATGGGAGATCCTGAAGCAGGCGTGGCCGCAGATCTCATGCCCATCCTTATTCATGCCGCCGATCTCATCCTGGATCGCAATGCCGAAAAGGATCCTCTCAAACCCATCATCACGGCCGCGGTCGAAACCACCTCTTCCTCAGCTTCATCCCGACTCCCGGGGAAAATTAAATCGCAATTCAGCCGTGGGGGGGCACTTCTGCTGCTCGACGGGCTTGATGAATTCCCCCCTAATGAATTGACAACCGTCGCAGCGTGGCTTAAGAAAATCATCGAAACTTACCCCAAAATCCGGGTTGTGGCTGCCGGACCTGTGCGTGGATATGATGGGATTACCAAAGCGGGTCTCACACCAGTCCCCATCGCACCATGGAGCGCACACGAACACCATCACTTCTTGAGGAAATGGGGGCTGGCCTGGCAGGAGCATATCCTGCCCACCCTCCCCAAGAAACGGCTTTCCGACGTAGATCCCTCGCTGTATTCCGGGTGGCTCTCTGACCTTGTTCGGGGCTACACGCCGCTCGAGGTCACGTTACTTACCTGGTCGGCCTACGTTGGTGATGTACGGGGTCCAAAGATCGTCGACTGCCTCGAATCCTATGTGGCCCGGTTCCTTTCCCCGAACGAGCGAAAATCAGCGGGAGCGACGGCGCTAAATTGGATCAAAGGTAGATCCGGGATCATCGCCGACAGAGCGGTGAAACGTGGGACACCGATTAATGACATGATCGAAGCGGGGATCCTTTCCCGCCATGTCGCGAATAGATTGTCTTTTTCAAACCCGAGTGTCGGAGCTTATCTTGCCGCCCTTGAGATGGTTAATTCTGGAATATCCTTTGAGGCTGCTCAACTCGGATGGAGCCCAGCCGAGAACGCGATGCGCTACTTCTCCGCTATGGGTGACATCAGCGCAGTCGCAGATCGCTACCTTGAGGTAAGAGACGACCCGCTCGAGGAACATCTACTTGTGATGAGCGATTGGATTCGAGAAGCTGACGGTAGAGCTGAATGGCGTGCCCGTGTTCTGCGCGAACTCGCGACCATCGCAAACGCTCATTCGAAACCCTATGGACTTCGACTGCGAACTATCCATGCCCTGGCTTATTCGAATGAAATGTCTGTTGCAGTTCTTTTCCGCCGACTGTTGCAATCCAAATACCCAAGCAGTCGTGTCCTTGGCGCGCTGGGTCTTGGGGGCTTGAGAGACGAGGATTCCATCGATGCGCTCATCCAAACAATTAATGAACGTCAAAACTTACACACCAGGCAGGCCGCATGTTTGGGGCTTGCGGGCATAGGTACCGAGAGTTCGCTCGAAGGACTCGGTCGGCTGCTACTAGAAGGTGATGAGACCATTCGCCTATCAGCTGGCGAGGCCCTCGCCTGTGATCCAAATGAAGGCTACTCCATGCTTCGCGAAGCTGTGGAGATCGAAAACCTGCTCACCAGACGGGCCGCTGTATTCGGTTTATCCAGGGTGTCTGAGGATTGGGCGTTTGAAATATTGGAGACCATCCAGGTCGAAGACGATCAATGGGTTGTCCGTGGTGCGGCGGCAGAGGCCCTCGAGCGACGCCAGAATCCTCCCTGGCATATACAACCACCTTCCGATGATATCGCCGAGCTCACCTGGCTGTCCGATTTTGCCGCCCGCGAGGGACTGGGTGTCGCGCCTGGAAAGGCAGCCCTGGAAATGATCCGACGAGCGCTCAATAAGGGCACACCCGAAGAACAGATCGCGGCCATGGAGGCTATTGCTTGGAATGGTGGGGATGAGTTCAGTATTGAACTCACACAGGCGTTGCATTCCGATGAATCTTACCTTAGAGATGCCGCTTTTGAGGCACTCTGGCAGCTGCGTGCTCAGGGGCAGGAAATGCCGAAGGTGACTGCATAGAGGTCCTACCGGGCGTGACTGTTATTGGAATGATCGCTCGTGGTTAACGTCATCGTGTACAACCTTCATAATTCATCTATTCAACCCACCGCAGTACAGCAGGGTAACCTGTACAAACGCCAAACGAATTAGCGTGAGCTCATCGCTAAGACGGATTGAATGAAGATATTGATTTCTAAGCTCTTATTGGCAGGCGGCCTCATCGGAATAGCAATCCTCTCGCTAATTTTCTTCTTTCAACTCTTACCCGTCGAGGGGACTTCGCTAGGGATCGATTGGCGCAGTATATGGCTTGGGCTTCAAGGAGGCTTGCCTAACTACGGGACAGGCTTAAGGAATCCACCCTGGAGCCTTATTCCAGTGCTACCGCTAGGTCTGCTCCCCTTCAAGAGCAGTTGGGCGATTCTAACACTGGCCACAATTGCCACCGAGGTGATAAGCGTACCGCGGAAGGTATCTAACAGGGTCAACTTGCCTGTGACTATCTTCTTGGTGACATCATATCCATCCCTGCGGACTATTATAGATGGCAACTTAGAGTTTCTTACGATCGCAGGCGTCCTTACAACGCTCTTTGCTTACCGCAGACGGAAACCATGGTTGATGGCGATCGGGTTTTTGTTGGCTTCAGCAAAACCTCAAGAGACATGGCTGCTATTAATTGTGCTTTCTCTGTTTGTTCTTCGCACCTGGCCGATTAAACGATTTCTATCCGCAGCTGTCGGATTATCCGTTATTGTCATGATCACCATAATATTGTTTGGAAGGGAATGGATCACGGCCTTGCTCGGAATCGAGCAACGAGGAAGCATTATGGATATTAGTCTTCTCTCTACCTTGGCTCGACTACAGTTGCCGTCCAGTGTTATTTGGGGCATTTGGATCACGATCTTCTGCATAACACTCTATATCGCTATCTCAACAGGCCATTTGGTTGATCGTCGCAAAGCGGGTCTACTCATGTCAGCTTCGCTCTTGCTTTCACCATACGCTGCTGGCAATAATTTGCTTGCAATCGTTGCCATAGGTGTAGTTCCTCTATTTAGGTCGGATATGAAATCTGCATTGGCCTTAGGGGTCATGATTAATTTGCCCTACTTGGCACTGGCTCAGAGCGGCATCAGGTTCTCGTATGGAGCATATTACGCAACGGTTGTTCTGCTAATCGCGTGGAGTGTATTCGCTTGGAAAACCAGAGGAATCTCAGGACACGTTTTGGCCGAAAAACAATTCCCCTGGAGGCGACAGGGAAGAGGTTAGCCAAGCAAGTTATGTGTTAGTAATACTGGGATAGCATTCACAGTACCAAGACAAAGCAAACGTACTCGAGATCGTTAGGCCGACCGACGGGAAGAACAAAGCCTCCCCTAAAGAATAATGTACAAGCAATGTCTCTAAATCACCTAATCAGATTCACTCCAATCCGTCATCCGTTTAGCTCTCAGCATTTGTTTAAAGCAATTTTGGTCATACATTGGAAAAAAATACCAAGTAGTGTTGCAGCGAATCACGTCGAAAGAGTACCCAAAATAATCCCTCCCCTCTTTTAAACCTAATATCTTGGGGATCGACGTCTCCATTGTCAGCAATCGTAAGACCACATTGATTCAGGGATTCAGGGGGATAGCACAATCGGAAGTATCTGTTCCTTTACATATATATCTAAGCTTCATAGGTATAGATCTAACCAGTCTGATGGTATTGTCCTTTTAGGACACCCCACGAGGGGGACGATCCGGGGTACAGTACAATCTATCCCCTCATTCTTGGTTAAAACCAGCTTATTACTTCACTTCATCCGCTTCTAGATACGCTTGAATGCGTTCTTCCGCCACGGCTGCAGACATGCCATCAATAGAGATGATCTTATCCAACCCCTTCTCGCCTGCTACGATTTCTATCTTGTTTTTTCGCACGCCGAACAATTCAGATAAATACTTAACCAACGCCTTGTTGGCTTTTCCTTCTACTGGCGGCGCGGCGATGCGAATTCGGACCGTGCCATCCTCCAATACGCCTCCAAACTCAGTCTTCCGAGCTCTTGGAGTAACCCGGATGGTCAAGGCGGCGCCATGTTTTCCGTTGTGAAGTTTAAATTTTCTCATGCCGCCTCTTCCTTAAGAGATGATGTTCGCAAGTGCGCTGCCGATTAACTGCACCAAAATTAGAAGTACGATTGGGCTGAAATCAAACATACCTGTCTGCGGCATGAATCGCCGGATCGGTGCAAGCATTGGCTGGACGATGGAATCAAGGATACGTCGTACTGGATGGAATGGATCCAGGATGTAAGAAATCACAATATCGGCAAGGATGACGATACTGAGAATTCTGGTTGCGATGATTATGGCGTTTGCAAGGGCGTTCATCCGTGGCTACTCCTACTTTCGTGTGTCTGTCGCATAGAATTTATTAGAACAAGGTCTCGAAGCCCATCGAGATCCAACGGCCATGATTCTACCGTAGTTCGAGCAATTAATGAGTTTGTCTCTCACCAAAAATCGCTCTGCCAATTCGAACGACCGTCGACCCCTCCTCAATTGCAATCAAATAATCATCCGTCATCCCCATAGATAGATCCTTCCAATCCAAATCCGAGTATTCGGCATAATCATCACGAAATTCTCGCAGCCTCCGGAATGACGTACGAATGATTGGATCATCCTGTACCCAGGGCGCCATCGTCATAAATCCTAGAACGCGGAGATGGGGCAAATTTGCGATATCGGAGAGATCCTTGTAAATCAACCCCCATGACTCACGGTTATAAACCGACCAACCGGATTTTGATTCCTCTCCTGAAGTATTGCACTCGATGAATACGGGTAGTTTAACGCCTGCTTCTTCAGAACTGCGATTCAACTGAAGTGCAATTTTCAGGCGGTCAACGGAGTGGACCATGTGAAAATTCGCGGGGATTTCCTTCGCCTTCCGGCTCTGGATGTGTCCAACCATGTGCCAGACGATCCCCTCCAAGTTCTCCAGCTTTGTAATTTTCTCCAGGCCCTCTTCAACTCTGTTTTCTCCGAAGTCTCGCATCCCTAAGTCATAGGCGAGTTGGATGGAGGAGGTTGTTTGGCCTTTGGAGATGGCAACGATGCGTACAGAGGCGTCATCTCTTCCCGAGCGGGCAGCTGCTTCATGGATATTGCCCTGAATCCTTTGCAGGCTCAGAGCCATGCGTTCTACATTTTCACGCATCATGCACCCAACGCAATCATCGCACCAAATCGACCCGTGCGCCCGTTTTCAGCCCTGTGAGAGAACCAATCGTCGAGATGACAGGCAGTGCATATCTCGGCAACCTCGATCTGGGAGACACCTTCCCGTTCTAGTAAATCTCGATTGGCTGTCCACAGATCAAGGTGATATGAGCCATCTATGCGCTTGATATGCGCTTCCCCTCCCACTTTGAAGGCGCGCATAATTTGATCGACGACTTCCTCTCCGACGGTGTAATGATCCGGACCAATCGAGGGACCCAGTCCAGCAAGGAGGTCCGCCGGTTTAGATCCGAATTTCTCAACCATCGCACGAGTGAGTGCGGCCCCAGCATTCCGGACCGTTCCCAGCCACCCAGCGTGTCCAATACCGATGGCGTGTTGTACAGGGTCATATAGCATGATAGGAACACAATCTGCAAAGCGCATAAACAGGCTCACCTGCGGCGAACTCGTGATGATCGCATCAGCCTTCTGGGGTGTCTCACCGATGGAAGGCGAATTCGCGAAAGCGACACTTGCCGAATGAACCTGCCAAACCTGATGAATCGACTTGGGCGAGCGCTTAAAATCGGAAAATATGTTTCGGATGTTCTCGTGGACATGATCAGGGTCGTCCCCTACCGTGCTGCCCACATTTAGTGAGTCCCATGGCGGAGAACTTGCGCCGCCATGCCGCATAAAGACAGCATGAAACAAATTAAAGGATTGAAAGGAGGCGAATTGAACGTAACCAATGCGACCCTCCTGTTTTCTGATCATGCATAATCCAAGCGTATATATTGGTGATATTCACGTATTACGTGATGAGATGTAAACAAACTTTTCCGCGAGAACATTCTCAAGATTTCTCTAGCTCTCCAATTGAAGCGAGCCGTCCTGCGGTTAAGGTTTGTGTATCAATCATGGTTTCTTCGATATAGGGGTACGCCAACCAAACATTCATGATGCCAAATAGCAAGCCTGTCAAAGTCCGCAGAAAGGGTGTGCTTTCTCGGACAGCCAGACCAATAAAGGGAATATGGCTGATTAGCTGAGTCCCCCCATCCAATGCTAGAGGTACCACACCAATAAGAAACCAGAGGATGAGTGGAGCTGGTTTCAGCCAGCCTCGTACAAACACAAAAAACAGACCAGCCAGGAACATTCCACCATAAATGGCGATATCACGTTGGCAGATAGCCACCTTGTACCCAACGGTCTCATCCCCCACGTATCGGCTCGCTTCAATGTAATCCACCTGATCGGTGCCCGTTATCTCCTCATATGTTCCCGAGGAAGTTCCGGATGACTCGAGCGGATACGCTGGTTGATCTCCATAAAGGAACCATGAGCGAAACGAGAGCTGGTGACAGAGCGGAGAATAGACAGTGTAGATCAAACGAGCCGGTCTTTCAGCGCCCACCTTCATAAGCGTTGGCGCAAGAAAGGGAAGGCCAATATAAGCAAGGATAGCCAAATTTATGATTGCCAACCAATGCTGGGCAAAGAAATATACAACTTTATTGATGGTCACTGCATATTTTCCCGATGATTGATCTTTCTCTTCCGATCTCGAGAAACTATCCTGAGCTGCTCGAAGAGCAACTTCAAGATCTACCTTCGTCATCGGGGCTATTAACGAATAAGGACCAATGTCGACAACGGGGATCTTCTCTACGTATTCCGCATGAAGGGCAGGGTCGTTTGAAATGTCGATTTCAATAACTTCGTGTGGGACGATGGATTGAAGAGATTCAAGATCAGCTTTCACGTCCTCGCACAGAGAGCAGCTTTCATTCGTATACAACTTCACACGTATCATTCGCCCACACCTAACTCCCCAAGATAATTATCCAATTGAGTTTCTGACATGATGCCCACGTGGATTGCGTGTATCAGACCTTCCCGATCGATGAGTACGCTTGTGGGATAACCGAGGACCCGATAAGCCCTCTGGACCTTTCCGCCGGGGTCCAAAAGGATGGGAAAATTCAAGTTGAGTTCCTCTTGAAAAGTACGTACGGCCTCAACTGGTTCGTCAAAATCCACCGCAAGGACAATGAAATCCTCATCCTTGAATTCTGCATAAGTTCTCTCAAAGAAGGGCATTTCTACCCTACATGGCCCACACCAGGTCGCCCAAAAATTAAGCAGGACGACCTTCCCAAGGGTCTCTTCCAGGTTTACCATATTTCCATTGAGATCGTGAAGAGAAAAATTTGGCGCAGGCGACCCATTTTTTGGTCCGCTCGGCCGCGAGGAAAATCCTTCTACCTCGGTGTCCAGGACTTCTGTTGAATCCGCACTTATTCGAGTTGACCCAACAGTTCCAGATCCAGCCTCGGAACTGGGGAAACCATAGAAAGCTGCGATGCCGATGGCACTGCCCAGGATCAATCCAGAAAACACATAAATAATACGTCGATCCACTTTGCTATATGCTCCTAGAGGCCGAAGTCGACGAAGAAACCGAAGCGAGCCAGCCGTTCAAGTGTTCCAGTGAAAAGCATCACACCCACGATAATGAGAATGATGCCAGTGGCGTACGAAATGTACCGAGCAGCTTTGTTGTATTTTTTTAATATTTCAGATACCCAACCTATCCCCAATGCTGTAATCAAGAACGGCACCGCAAGCCCCAACGAGTAGGCGCTGAGCAAGATGATGCCGTCAGAAATCATGGCATTATTCAATGCAAGCGTGAGGATCGCTCCCAGGACTGGTCCGACACAAGGTGCCCATCCTGCAGAGAAGAACACCCCCATCATGAACGAGGACATGTAGGTCAGACCAGAACTCTGATCGACTTGTCGGCGAGTATCATAATTGAGAAATGGGATGTTGATCACACCCAACGTATGAAGTCCGAAGATGATCACGACGACCCCGCCAATGCGAGCTAACCATACCCGTAAGTCATACAACAGCACGCCAACCACCGACGCCGCGGCGCCCAATATCACAAAGATGACGCTAAACCCTGCAACAAAAAAGAGCCCGTGGGTAAATGTGACCCACCGATTCTCGACGAATTCTCCGTCTGCGTTGAACGAACGTCCGCTCAAATAGCCAATATAGGCTGGCACGAGAGCGAATACACATGGTGACAGGAATGAGAGCAACCCTGCTAAAAATGCAAGACCAATCCCATAGGGACCCGCCCCGATATCTCCAAATCCCATGAACTGCCTCCTACGATCCCCACTGCATCCACATGGTAATTAACTTCGACCGTAGAAGGATAACGCAACCTCAGCCCATCTTCAAGTAGAAAGGCTGAAAAATGCGGAGATTATTAGCAAATTCTAATCTTAGGAGGTCAAATCAACTCTTCGAAGCCGTAGACTATTCGTGACCACGAAAATCGAGCTAAATGCCATCGCACCTGCGGCAAGCATAGGATTTAGGAAGCCCAGTGCAGCCGCAGGGATGAGGATGATATTGTAAATAAGTGCCCAGAATAAGTTTTGTTTAATCGTCCGCAGCGTAGCTCGGGAAAGACGGATGGATTTCGGTACGCCGCGCAAATCGCCGCTGATTAACGTAATAGGTGCAGCCGCTATGGCTACATCGGTTCCGGTCCCTAAGGCAATCCCGACGTCAGCCTGCGCGAGAGCTGGTGCATCATTGATCCCATCACCCACCATCGCAACAACCTTGCCCTCATCTTGGAGCTCTTGAACAGCCTCCGCCTTCTCTCCAGGTAAAACTTCGGCTCGTACAAATCCTGTTGTATTTCCTGTACCATTCAATATGCCAACTAGATGCGCAATTGCATCAGCAGTTTGTTTGTTATCCCCCGTGATTATTCCTACCTCGAGCGACATCGCCTGGAGAGCCGCTATGGCATCCTTCGATCCATCTTTCATCGTATCCGCGATACCGACTACACCTGCCGCCTCTCCATCGATCCCAATCCCGACGACGGTCTTGGCATCGCTGCGTAAGCGGGCGGAGATTTCATCTAACTGATGAAGTTGCATACCTTGTTCGGCCAGGAACTGAGTCGTTCCAATGAAAACTTCATGCCCGTCCACTTGGGCCTTTACCCCTTTCCCGATCACCGCATTGAAACCTTGCGGGTCAGAAAGAGTCAGGTTCCGGCTCTTAGCTTCCGCAACAATGGCCTCTCCAAGAGGATGTTCGGAAGCGTTCTCAACGCTGGCAGCGAGCTGCAAGACATCGTTTTCTTTGGGAGATCCATTTGCGAGCACGATATCCGTCACACTCGGCTGCCCACGCGTGATCGTCCCGGTCTTATCCAGTAAGACCGTCGTGAGATGGCCGGCACGCTCAAGAGCCTCTCCGGATTTGAGCAAGATCCCATTCTTCGCCCCCATGCCTGTACCGACCATTACGGCTGTCGGTGTCGCCAACCCCATGGCACATGGACATGCGATTACCAGGACGGCAATGGCATTTATCAAGGCACGCGTGAAGGCAGAAGTATCATCCAGGGGAAGAGGAGCGACGAAGAACCAGAAGAGGAATGTCAGTGCTGCAATGAGAATTACTACAGGAACAAAGATGGAAGACACCTGATCGGCAAGACGCTGGATTGGCGCTTTACTCCCCTGGGCTTCTTCCACCAAACGGACGATTTGTGCAAGCGCTGTATCCTTACCAACTTTGACGGCTTCAAACTTGATACGTCCCGTTTTGTTCAGTGTGGCACCAATGACCTGATCCCCCTGACGTTTCTCCACCGGCATGGACTCTCCGGTGAGCATGGACTCGTCAATCGAGGTATGTCCATCGATCACGACGCCATCAACCGGGATCTTCTCCCCCGGACGCACCACCAATATATCGCCTACGACGACGTCCTCGACTGGCAAGTCCACCTCGAGCCCGTCTCGGATAACATGGGCGTGCTTGGCCTGCAAACTGAGCAAATTTCGTATCGCCTCACTGGCACGACCCTTCGCACGCGCTTCGAGGTATTTACCAAGCACGATCAGCGTGATGATCATGGCCGAGGTCTCAAAGAACACATGACCATCTACCAGACCAAAGAGGACGAGCAACGAATAGAAATAGGCCGCGGAGGAACCCATGGCAATGAGTACGTCCATATTCGCCGCTCGATTTCGTAGCGCTTTATACGCCCCCCTGTAATACTGACCGCCAACGTAAAATTGTACCGGCGTCGCCAGGGCAAACATGAGCCAATTCAACCATGGCGCACTCGCCAATCCAGGAGGAAGCATGCCGAAGTCACGGAGCATCGAGAGGATGAAGAGCGGGAGCGTGAACGACACACCGACGATGAGAAGCTTTCGTTGATGATTGATTTCTGCTTGCCTCGCCTCGAGCTCGACATCCTCAACCTCATCGCTAACCTCAATCGGTTCAAGCCCAGCCGCAGCAATCACGTCTCGGATTTCTCGCTGACTGATCATCGTGGGGATGTAGTGCACGCGCACGCGCTCAGTGGTCAAATTCACGCTTACGTCCACAATTCCATCTTTATCGAGCAAAGATTCTTCCAGACGGTTGGCATCCGATGTGTCTCCAATCCGTCTCAGGACAATGTCAGCCTCACCAAGCGCGACATCATAACCAGCTGCTTGAATCTTGCTCAAGATATCATCCTGATCCAGCTTCGCAGGGTCATACTCCAGACTTGCCCGTTCTGAGGCCAGATTTACACTGGCAAACTCGACACCATCGAGCTTTTTCAAATTTCGCTCGACGGTGGCGACACAGTTTGCACATGTCATCCCGGTGATGGGTAGCGTGAGGCTCTTCGTTTCATCTGTCATAGGTTTGTAAATCCTGGGATTACGGCTGATTATGCCGCTGGTGGGTAGTTGATTTCTTTCAAGACCGCTACCAATTGATCCTCTGTCGCTGGTGGCTCAAAATCAACCACGACGCGCTGATCGCTTTCCGAGGCTTCCACTTTCGCCACGCCATCCAATTCAGACAGTTCCATCTTGATGGTATGGACGCAGTGCCCGCAAGAGATATTTGGAACATCGTAGGTTACAGTTGTCATAGTAGATCCTCCTATTTGTCTTTCAGACTTTTGATGCCATGTCGAATACTTCCGTTAATTCTTCAAGCACTCTTTCACGTTCCCCTACATCCTCCCCTTGAACCGCGGTAATCACGCAGGAGTGAAGATGGTCGTCGAGAATTTGGTTCCCCACCTTGTTTAAAGCCCCCTGAACCGCCTGTATCTGCCGAAGGACATCGATGCAGTAGGTATCATTCTCAACCATGCGTTCGATGCCCCGGATATGACCTTCAACGGTTTTTAACCTCTGGAGTATCCCTTCCTTGTCCATCTTTCCCATCCTTGCCTTATACCCCCCCCACGGGGGGTGGGTATAAGTATTCTAGCTCGCCCCTTCACGCTTGTCAATACATCGGATGGAACCTTAGAACCCGGAGTGGCCGTCGATCTGGGCTGTGTGACGAAGAAAATCTTCAAGAGGGTAGGGATCGAACCGATCCACGGGGAGTGGATCGATGTATCCATCGAGGCGATCCGACCACTTCCAGAGTGAGACCAGATCCTCAGGATAGCGTTCTTCACTCGCCCCGATGTTTTTCCAGTTAAACCCTTCGAACGCATGCGCCCAATCATCATATGAAGCCATATCGGGCGTCCGAGAGAGCCTGACCAGGTTGCTGAAATAAACTGGCAGCTCTTTTGGGAAATCCGCAGACGCCTTACGCAAGAATCTCAGGCTGTCATGAGAGTTAAAGATAAGCCACATCGGATTGATGGAGCAGCACGATCACAAAAAATATTGCGAAGACAAACCACCGATATCGCGAGGTTGATTTCATCAATTGCTCCTCAGATTTCAAGTTGTGGGCATATTCCGGGGCAGCTCGTGAGAATCCGGGTCGCCGGCTAGCAGCTTGATTGCGTGTGGAATCACAGGCAGGAGGACAGGCAGCGATTCCTTCACCGCCTTCGGGTTACCAGGCAGGTTGACGATTATGGTTTTCCCGCGGATCCCGGCAACAGCACGCGAGAGCATCGCATGCGGCGTCTTCTTCAAGCCCTCCTGACGCAAAACCTCCGGAATTCCTGGAACATTTCGCTCAATCACCGATAGGGTAGATTCTGGTGTGATATCTCTGGGTGAAAAACCGGTCCCTCCCGTTGTCAGGATAAGGTCGACTTCTCCAGAGTCACTCCACTGGATGAGATATTTCTCGATTTCTGACCCCTCATCCGGAACGATGGAATAAAACTGAACTTGCCAGCCATGCGCCTCGATTCTCTCCTTTATCAGCAGACCGGAGACATCTTCTCGATCCCCGGCAGCGGATCGATCCGATACAGTGAGGATGGCTACGTTCATGACAACTTCTTTCCCATCACGAGCAGTTCCATTTCGTCACAACCCATTTGTCGATAAAATGCCAGCGCCTCCTGGTTGTCTTTGGTCACGAGCAGATAGTACTTCAAGCATCCTTTAGCACGCAAACGATGCTCTAATTCATCCATTAGCGCCCTGCCAATCCCGCGCTCTCGATATTCGGGTTGTACGGCGAGATGATAGACCATCCCTCTGCGGCCATCAAAACCCCCGAGTACCGCCCCCACAATCCACTTTCCTTCCTCCGCAACCAGGAAAAGATCGGGGTCACGATTAAGTTTCTTGCTAATTTCCCCCTGCTCGTCGGATGGAGAAAGCTGTATCCCTGATCCAGCTTCTCGCCATAATGCCCGAACAATGTCATAATCCAGCTCTAAGTTAATTTCTCGAATTTGCATGTATGTTCCGTGTGCGGATCCTATGTATAAACCTAATGCCCCGGTTACGTCCATTCCAACCAGGGCATTAGCATACCTATACTTTCAAGATTTACAAAGATACTAGAAGGTCTTTTTTTCGCTTATTCGGCCTCGTTACCAACAAGCTGCTTCCATTCACCATGAATCCCATCTTCGGTAACGCCGAAATATACCCGAATTCCATCCTTTGTTTTTTGAGCCAGGTCATAGCGCACCTTCCCCCACCTACGGCTTTCCTTGATAACGCCCAAATCGCCCTGCCATGAGATGGACGCTTTTTCTAGATCTTCAGGTAGGCCGGAGTATTCTGAAATTGCGTAGTGCCACAATCGGCGTGCGGATGATTTGGTCACATTTTTAACCATATTGCCATTGCGGAGATCACGCACCGTATAATATCGCACGCCATTCCGCTCTTCATGACGCACAATCTCAACACCAGTTCTCGGCGCATTCACGCCAGATGTGGCAGCTGGCTCAACCACCTGAGGGACAGCTTGTTCCTCAGGCTCTTTCTTATCCCGCGAGATGAGTTGGACGATCTCGTCTCGGACCGCCAGACCTGTCTCGCCTTCGCTCCGTACGTAAATCTTGTTGTCGTCTACTGCATAAGGCGTGTCTTCACCACGCGGTACAAGCACACGAATCACTTTCTTGCCTCGCGTCTCCTGCGTATCGACCTGACACTGAAGGTGAGGGCTTATTCTGCTGCTAAGCTCTCGCTGAAGCGCCTGGATCGAGGCTGAGGGATTGGAAATACCCACAGGTGCTTTCTTCTTGTCGCCAGCGACACCAATATGGAGTGTGCCGCCGTTCGTGTTCGCAAATGCGCATACATCGGCGATGATCTCATATAGGTGCCCTCCACGAACCGTCATGCTCTCATGAAAGTCCTGGTTGATCGTAGGTCCATCCTCGCGTGCCTGGTCTACAAAATCGAACTCATCTTTGGCAGTTGGCCAGTGTGGGCGAGTTCGAGCAAAGTCATTACTCTGAAACAGTTCCATCAACGCCTCGAAAGAGACATCCGCAAGAAGAACGCTCGTTGCTCGATCCCCGATCCCCAGGTTCTTCTTATTTTTCGAATCTACACGGAGCCGATGTGCATCCGAGCCCTGTATGATGTGCATCCGTCGAGGATATTCAGGCTTGGTCCCATTGAAAAAAGCTGCGGTTGAGCGTCTTCCCTTCTGACCCAGGTCGGTAACTTCGATAGCATGCAAATGTGCATCTTGCGTATAAGCAATCTTTGTTTGCCCACCAAAGCCGTAGCCTCTCATGGCGACGCCGTTTGTGGAGTTCGCATGTGCAGCAATAGCCAAACCCCCGGCTTCGTTAATGATGCGGTAGGCCGTAAGCACATCTGCGCTAGCTCCAACTGTTGACGAGCCTTTATCAAGCTCTTCTCCAGGGATATTTAAATTCAGAAGGAGATGCTCTATTTCTCTCGCAGATTTATCCTCCGGGAATATCCCTAGTATATGGAACCCAAGAGTTGCAGTAAACTCAAACCCAGGTAGGACGAGCAACTTCTCAAAAAGTCTCCGATACTCGGTCAATCGTTCTTTTTCAGAGTCGGTGAGCCTTTCGAGTTTTTTAAGGAGCTCGAGTTGTTCCACTTCTTCATGCATTATGCGATAGCCCGCAATTGTGTTGTGATCGGTAAACGCGACAATATCGAGATTACGCTCTTCACATCTCTGCAGGACATCCAAATAGGTCACATCCGGCTCCTGATAATCACTGGATGCCGGAGTGTGCATATGTAAATCCATTAAGTGCCACTTTCGTGACGATCCTTTTCCTGTATTCCTTGCCACAATTATTTCAAACCTTTCACGCCTTCTCAGGCGAATTATTTTTTCCATCGATACGTGATAAATCTCGTATCGTCTCGAGTAAATGATCGGGCGAATACGGTTTCAACAAGAATGCGTCAGCGCCCGCTTCCAAGCATTCATCCTCACGATCCATCCCGGATGTCATGATGATGCTGATGTGCTCATACCCCGGCGTGCTGCGCAGCGCCATCAGAACTTTTCCTCCATCCGTCCCAGGGAGGAAATAATCCATGAGCACGACATCTGGATTCGCCTTCATCGCAGCTCCCGCGATATCGGCCCAATCTTCCGCAGTTGCGACTTGATAGCCCTCCAATTCAAGCAACGTGTGCAGAAGCGTCACCATCGTTGGATCGTCATCGATGACGAAAACCTTAACCGTGGGGGGCTTTCCAGGATCAGCTGTCATTTCCCAGCACCCGATGATGATCTCGTGGTCTTTTTATCCCCGGTCGAAGAAGCGGATTTGCCCCCGTTTTGCTTCTTCTTTGATTTCTTAAACTTCTTTTTATCCACGGGCATTAGTGCGGCATCGATGGCATCCCGAACCGAATCTGTAAACACAAATTGGATCTCCTCACGAACCTCGTCAGGAATATCCTCCAGGTCAACCTGGTTGCGTGTTGGAAGGAGCACAGTCTTCAGCCCAATTCGATGCGCTGCCAGGACCTTCTCCTTCACACCCCCGATCGGAAGCACCTTGCCCCGAAGAGTTAATTCTCCCGTCATACTTACATCCGGTCGAACAGGTCGACCCGAGGCAAGTGAAGTCAGTGCCACAGCCATGGTGACACCTGCAGAAGGACCATCCTTTGGTTGTGCACCAGCCGGCACATGGAGGTGGATGTCATGCGTGTCCCAGAAATCATCTGGCACATTGAAATCCTTCGAAATACCACGGACATAGGATAAAGCCGCCCGTGCCGATTCCTGCATCACCTGACCGAGTGAGCCCGTAAGCAAGAATTGTTTGTTCCCTGGCATCGCAGTAGCTTCGATGAAAAGCACATCCCCCCCTGTCGATGTATAGGCAAGCCCTGTGGCAACGCCAGGAATTGAGGTCCTCTCTATCAGCTCCTCCGGTCCGAAGAATTTAGGCTTCTTCAGAAATTTGCGAACTTCTTTCGGCGTGATTTTTTGGGATACAACCTTGCCCTCTGCAACCCGGGCAGCAACTTTTCTGCAGATCTGGCCAATTTCACGTTCGAGATTCCTGACACCAGCTTCCCGCGTGTATGAACGCACAATCGTCTCCAGGCCGTCATCAGTGAATTTGACCTCATCCTTAGTCAAGCCATTTTCTCGAATCTGTCTTGGGATAAGATATCCGCGTGCTATTTCAACTTTCTCTTTCTCTGTGTAGCCCGAAAGGCGGATGATTTCCATGCGATCCAGGAGCGGCTCAGGGATCGTATCCAACCAGTTCGCCGTTGTGATGAACATCACCTGAGATAGGTCAAATGCAACCTCCAGGTAATGGTCACGGAACTCCCTGTTTTGCTCAGGATCAAGGACCTCTAGAAGAGCCGAGGCAGGATCACCACGAAAATCCTGACCCATTTTATCGATCTCGTCGAGCATGAATACGGGATTTCGGCTCTCGACCCGACGGAGTGCCTGAAGGATCCTTCCGGGCATCGCCCCGATATAGGTTCGACGGTGTCCACGAATCTCTGCCTCGTCGTGCACCCCGCCAAGCGAAATGCGAATGAACTTCCTATCCATCGCACGGGCAATCGAACGCCCCAATGATGTTTTTCCTACACCCGGGGGACCCACAAAACAGAGGATGACGCCTTCGCGCGTTTTTCGAATCTCATCGATATCCTCATCCTGGGTATTGTCACCGCGATCGGATTTAAGTTTGCGGACGGCAAGATATTCGAGAATCCTTTCTTTGACATCCTCCAACCCATAGTGATCTTCATCGAGGACCTCACGAGCATATCCCAGGTCCAGTCGATCATGTGTTGCTTGCGACCATGGTACGGACGCCAACCAATCGAGGTAGGTTCGAATAACCCCGTATTCCGCAGCTGCGCTTGGGAGCTTGGCCAATCGATCCAACTCTCTCCGGGCCTGTTTTTCAGCTTCTTCGGGCATCCCCGCGCTGTCGATCTTCTGACGGAATTCTTCTACTTCAACGACCTGTTCATCGGCTTCACCGAGTTCTCGCTGGATAGCCTTCAACTGCTCCCTGAGGAAGTACTCTCGCTGAACTTTTTCTATTTCGGTCCTGGCTTCTTGCTGGATTTTCTGGCCGAGTGAGAGTACTTCGACTTCTCTACTGAGGAGATTGTTCAACAGCTTGAGCTTCTCAATGGTTGAATCGAATTCCAGTATTTTCTGGGCGTTTTCCAGCTCCATACGCTGGTAATTGGCGATGGTATATGTGACATGCAATGGATCTTCCAACAGGAGGACGCTCCCCACAATTTCCCTGGGCAGTGTTGGCCCTAAATCGGCAATTTGCTGGAAAAAATCCTTGACTGCACGGACCTGGGCTTCAACTTCCACACCCTCTTCTACGACCTCGCTTTCCGGGTGTATGACAGCTTGTAGGTACGGCTCAGTCGCAACGAATTCACCCAATCTGAAACGTGACAATCCACGTGCTATCAAACGTATAGTTCCGTCAGGAGCACGGAACAGCCGTTGTATGGATGCAACTGTGCCGAATTCGAAAAGATCTTCTGGTCCAGGCAACTCAAGCTCTGGATGGCGGGAAGCTACGAGACCGATGAGGCGATGGCTTGCAGAGACATAATCTACAAGTTGTATTGATCTTGCCTGTCCTATGGTCAGAGGCGTTGCCGTATGTGGGTATACGACGACTCCTCGGAGCGGGAGTATGGGGAGATCTTCCGGGATTTCGAATAACTCGTCCACCATCACGGAGTCAGAGGCAACCTGCTCATCCGTCTGGTCATTTTGAACTTTGATTTTTGAAGATGACTCTTCCATTTAGACCTCAGTATCCACCATGGCACGAAGCTTGAGCTACACACACTCCATTTCACACGAGATGGGAAGGACCTGTGCAGGAATAGCGTTCGCGTCCATCCTACTCATCAATTGAGACGCTTTTGGGAGACGCTTTTGGTAGGTTGATGCGCAAAAAACCATCTGCATACGTCGCTTCGATGTGATCAACATCTACTGGAGCGGGGATTTGTACACTGCCAGCAAACTCTCCATAGTCGATCTCAATTTGATGATAGGTATTTCGAATGTTCTTATCCGACCTGCTGCCATTTATTGAAAGGGTTTGCCGCTCAAAAGTGACAGATATTTCCACTCCCCGCATGCCTGCGAGTTCAACCACTACAACAAAGGATTCATCGGTTTCGAGCACATCCGTAGGCGGGCGCCAGGTATGTGTTTTATGGACAAAATTCCATCCGATGCCCCGGACAGAATCCCCCTGCCAGGGGTCATCCTCCGCGCTAAATTTGATGCTTCCTTCATGCATCTTGAAATGCTTAACACTCATGTTTATAAATTCCGCTTGGAATGGTAAATCTCGGATTCATTCTACCACAGCGATCCCGCAGCCACATTCATCCACAAGTATATTGGGATTAACATATTTCGTTGATCAGAATTTAACCCTATCCTCCCATATTTTACATAAATTTCCTAGCTTTAGGCTTCTATGCTCGGGACAGGTTGGAGGAGAAGAAATCCTGCTGTACAATTTACACAGTCGATGTGACAACTTCTATGGTATCGATGGACTAGGAGGACGGCATGGGTTTTACAGACATTCTCGGATCAGTAGAACTATTCGAGGGTGCCACCCCCGATGAGCTGACATCGCTCGCGAAAGTATGCCGAGATCAAACCTTCAACAAAGGTGAAGTTATTACCCGGCAGGGCGAGGAGGGAGAGGCACTATATGTCGTGTGTAAGGGTTTTGTCGAGGTCATCCGCAGTCATCCTTCAGCCGACCTTGAGCCGCGAACCGTAGTACACCTCGGAGAAGGTCAGATATTTGGTGAGATGGCGCTTGTCGATCATGGCCCGAGGTCAGCCACGATTCAGGCAGCATCAGATGCGACTGACCTCCTCGTCATACATCGAGATGACTTTGAAAGACTATGCAAAGAGAACCTCCACTTTGGTTTTACCGTGATGCGGAATATTGCTGCAGACCTATCGTTCAAGCTTCGTCATCAGAATCTCACTGGAAGATGAGGGAACCTGATGTCATCGATTTATAAGATCAGCTATGTAGTATCTGGTGAGGATCATCCCGGGGCTATCATGAATACCGAAAATCCACCTAAAAAGGGTGAGACCATTCAGCTTGGAGATATGGAATTCACGGTGGTGGAAGTGATCGATCTCGTTCCGGCAAGAGGTGATTTTCACTATCTACATGCGACAGTGCGACCGGAAGAATCGTAATAGAAGCGATCCTCCTTTTAATCCTGTGGAAAGGTGACGTTAACCAGCCTTGGAAGCTCAGATTTACTGAAGCCACATAATCCACGCCATCCGGCTAATGCCTGAATATTCTCCAGTCAAACGATCCAGGTCCGATCTTACACGCCCCTCATTTTATGCGGTCAGATAGCTCCCCTCCCGTCGGGGACGTAGTCCGCGCTTTGCCGTCTGAACCCGCTGCAGGTAGAAAACCTCCCGCAGGTTTGGAACCTTCGGGAGGTTAGTGTAAGCCTGGCCTTTCAACTACCGGCGGTGGGAGGCGGCGACTATGAGCTTGGTCACCCTTGCAATTGGGAGGAGAATCACAGAGACTTTCCCCTAACCCTGCTCTACCCCAATTCGATTTCCATAAAATCCTCTGCCAATACCACTTCGCCATCATAGGCATCTTGCGCTTCGGTCAGCAGCTCTTCTAGGTTGCCTTCCCGCGTCGGATAATGGATGAGCATCAATCGTCCCACACCTGCTTCCTGTGCGACGGAACCTGCTTGTCTGGCGGACGAATGTCCCACCGTCTCACCACCGGCTTCATGGATGAGCACATCGGCTCCTTGCGCCAAACGAACGATTGATTCGCAGGGCTCTGTGTCGGATGAGTAAACCAGTGTTTGTTCACCATCCCCGAGTTCAATCCGCAACCCTATGGTCGGGATGACATGGCGGGCGGGTGAAGAGAAAAATTTCAGCTCTCCATGTTCGAGCACAAATACTCGCTCACGCTCAGGCAAGCGGTGAAAAGCCACGGGGAAGAAGCCCGGCCAATTATCCCAGTGATAAAGGCTCATCATATCTTCAACGCGTTCCAAGCAATGATGCAGACCATAAATACGGAGCGCGTCCTGACGACCGAGCAGCCACATGTTCATGAGCAACAGCGGCACGCCCCCAACGTGATCAGGGTGAAAGTGTGTAAGGATGATGTCGGAAACTTCCTCGATTTCAATACCTGCTCGTTCCAGGCTGAGAATTTGTGTGCCGCTGCAATCCACAAGAACAACGCCCCTTTTCCCCTTGAAAGCCATATGCGAATTCGCATGGGTCTGGCTGGGCACTGCTGCGGAAGAACCGAGAATAATGAGCTTTGTCATGGTTTATGGTCCGAATAGTAGGCGGAGAGCGAGATACGGAGTTACAAACACTTCAACGATAGCCGCAACGATTAAGAGTGGCACAACGATCCCGATCATGATGCGTGTCCATTCAGCGAGCGCTCGCATCCATCCTTCACCAAGTGAGGCTCCTTTCGGCTGGCTAATCGCAGCCATCCCGAGCTGGAGAATGGCCGCGCCCGCGAGAACAGCAGCAGGAACCTCAAAGATGGCATGAGGTACAACAAGTGCCAACATGTAGGTCATTGCATCAGCCCCGGCAAGGAAAAGGTTACCAAAGATATACCCGATAATGATGAGCGGTGCCATTAGGACGACTAAGGATAACACCCCAAAGGTGAAGGCGCCGAGCAAAGTCGCCAGCGCGAGGGCGCGCAAATTTGTGAAAAATATTTTCGATACCCCCTCACTGCTGAACATCCCAAATTGCCGCAGGGCACTTTCAAGATCTGCCTGAGAAGTGGATATCGAGAAGATTTCAGAGGGTAGGGTGTATTTCGTAGCAAGAACCACTCCAATGATGAGACCCGACGAGAGGACAAGAGCCGTGAAAACGATGGGCGTCCAACTTCCCTTGATCGATTTATTATAGAGGCCTCGATACCAGTCCAGCAAAGATGTAGACCCTGAGATGAAATAATCCCTGAACTGCGTGCGGACCCATTTTAGATCCAGCGCGTCAAGTTCACGACCCAGCAGCTCCTCGCGATTAAATAACCTCAATCCCATCCTGGTGAGCATGACGGCAACGAAGCTTAACCCGAGCGCAATCCACCATAAGACAGCATACCTGCCCCAGAACATTATCATGCTCTCAAGGATGACTAGCTGGGCGACAGGGATGATAATGAAAGACGCGAGAAGGTTTGCCGCACGCACAGAAGTCGTCTGAGAAGAAATCACTACAGCGCCACAGACCATCACAATCGCTTGTACGGTCGTCAGCGCAAGTATCTGCACCAGGAGTTGAGGCTCTGGAGTCCAATCGATAGTTATCGACAAGCCGACGAGATAGACCGTGATGCCAAAGTACGCCGCAGCCAGAGGTGTGGCAACCGATGCAATCATTTTGCCGAGATAAAGTTGACCATCGGTCAACGGGGTAGCCAGGAGAGGTTCCAAGGAGAGTCTCTCGCGCTCCCCTGCAAAACTCTCCAGCGCAATGACAAGTGACACCGAAATCGGGAAAAATCCCACAACCAGCAGGAGGAACGGGATCAGACGTTCACCAATGATCGGAGCTCCGTAGCGTGCTACAAAATCCACGGCAATGCGTGCCGTGATATTCATCAGCACAGGAAAAAACAGCGTCAAAATGATGATCGGCGTGGTGATGCGCCAATCACGGAATTGATCACGAATCTCTCGTTGGGCGACCACCCATACGCCGCTCCATGAATCTCGAGGGATCGATAATCTCTCGTTCAAGACCCCTCGCCTCCTGGTTCTTGCATCTCCACCACTTCGAGGTACACATCTTCAAGGCTGCGCTCTACTTCAGATAATGTAATCACAGGAATTTGTGCGTCCATCAGGGATTTCAGCACCAATGGGTTCACATTTTCAGGATCCGCGGTCTGATACCGAATCCAACCGGGACCCTCTGACACTCGTACGGCTTCATCTGGAAGTAAGTCGATCACCCCATCTAGCGGTTTTCCCAGACGCAGCTCCATCACTGGATCACCAAGAAGAGATCTCTTTAAGACTGCGGTTTGATCAAAAGCTATGATCGCTCCACGTCGAATAATTGCGATGGTATCCGCAAGAGCCTCAGCTTCATGCAAATTATGTGTGCAAACGATGATCGATCGATCTTTAGATCGGAGAGATTCGATGCTTTCACGAACCATGTGCGCGCTGGAGGGGTCCATGGCAGACGTTGGCTCGTCTAGAAGAAGAATTCTTGGTTCATGCAGTAACGCTCGAACCAGAGCAAGTTTTTGCCGCATTCCTTTCGAGTAATAACCCAGACGTAAGTCCAATGCATCATCCAGATTATAAGAAGAAAGGAGATTCTCAGCCCTTTCATGGATTACCGCATCAGTCAGTCCATAGATCCTTCCAAAAAAAACGAGATATTCGAGCGAGCGCATGCGCGTATAAAGCCCATGATGCTCTGTAAGTAGTCCTACCATGCCTCTGATTTGTGATGCATGTTGTCGTACGTCCAGCCCGGCGATCCTGGCGCTGCCTGATGTGGGCTTCAAAATCGAAGCCAACATACGGATGGTCGTGGTCTTCCCTGCCCCATTCGGTCCCAATAGTGCCAGTATTTCACCGGATTTGACGTGCAGGCTCAACTCGTCTACTGCTGTGAACGAGCCGAATTTCTTGGTCAGTTTCATGGCTTCAATCATGCTTGAATCTCCGCAGGATTATATCCAATGAGCTGTTCCAACTACAATCAACCATCCCTCCTAAAACAACGCGAGGCCGGAGAAACTCCGGCCTCCTGGGCAATTTCCGAATACGCCGAATTTGCTTTTCTTATGTTGTCGAACTTCGCTTGATGGGTCGATGGCGAAGGAATAAGATAACGGCGGAAACGAGTGCAATGACTAGCATGAACATCTGATTGAAGTTCACACCAAAGTAATCGACATAGTCAAGCCGCAGATATTCAAGGATAAATCTGCCGATCGGATATATGATGAGGTAAACCAAGAACAGATCCCCGTCTTTCATCTTCTCTCGATACCTACTCCAGAGAAACAGCAAGATACCGGCATTAAGTAGATTGTATAGAGATTCATACAGGAACAATGGATGAAAAGTGAACGGTGCTTCGAACCCCAATTTGTCGGCTAAGGCTTGAATATCTTGCACCTGTTGAGGCGGCAGGATCTGCATCGGAATCTGAATTCCCCAGGGGAGATCGGTTAGACCCCCAAACAGCTCTCTGTTGACATAATTTCCCCACCGCCCGATCGCCTGCGCCAACGCCAGGCCTGGTGCTGCGACGTCCGCAAGCATGCCAAAGGAAACATTCCGCCTTCTAGCGAATATATAGAGCCCCAGCGCCCCACCAGCGACAGCGCCAGGAATCCCCAAACCTCCCTCCCATGTCGTGAGGATCCTGATCGGGTTTTCCAGATAGTATGCAGGTGTAATCCCGGAATATTTGGATGGGGTCAGTACGTGATACAAACGTGCACCGATCACACCGAATATTAACGCCCAGATGAGCGCGTCCCAGACCATGTCGCCATCTTTACCCATTTTGTTGAGCATCCACCTTGCGAGGAACGTGGCGACCAGAACCCCGAGCATGATGATGATGCCGTAATAGCGCAAGTATAAGAAACCGATATGTATCCCGTATGGATCAAAGCTCATAGGTTTTCCCTTTTACTCCTGAACAGCTTCATTGTGGACGTAGTAAATGCGTTGAAACGCAGTGAAATTGGCAAAGATCGCGATGATTACGATACCGATCTGCGGATAGCCGATGATAATCAAAGGTGTAAGGATGAAGAAGCGTTCAGCCCGCGTGAGCAGCCCTCGTTTCACTTCATACCCCAGGCTAAAGGCTCGGGCACGAGTATAGGAAACCATCACCGATCCAGCCGCTGCGAAAAATATTAAAAGAGACATAAGATTATTGCCACGATCAAGATAATAGACCAGCAACCCTGCAAAGATCAGTAATTCGGAATACCGATCGGAGACTGAATCAACGAATCCTCCCCATTTGCTCGGCGTTCCTTTGAGGCGAGCCATCGTGCCATCAAGAGCATCCATAGCGCCCATCAGCAGCAACACCAATCCGCCCGCCGTAAGATATCCAAAGGCGATCAGAACAGCGCCGACCAGGTTCCCGAAAACGCCAAGAAGCGTGAGTATATTCGGTGTTAAACCTAGACTAAGTAGAAATCCACCGATCCTGTCCAGGTCTTTTTTAAATCGAACCCTTAGACGATCCGTAAATGTTGGCTTCTTCTCTTGATTGGATGTCCCACTCGTCATAAATCTTCCCTCTTCGTATTAGACAGGGTGAATGCTAAACCTTATCCATATGAGCGTCAAGACGACTCATCATCTTCTTCCTCCGCAGCTTTCTCCAGCGGGTCGTCATCATCCGAAATCAACACCTCTCTCGTACGACCTCCGGATTGGGCGCGGCCGACAACACCAAGTTCCTCAAGTTCGTCCATGAGACGCGCCGCTCGAGGATATCCGATGCGCAAACCTCGTTGAAGCATCGAGGCGCTCGCTTCCCCCCGCTGTCTTACCAGCTCAATGGCTTGTTCAAGGATGTCGTCACGATCTCCCAGCACGACCTGGCGCTGGAGAAGATCCTCCCAGGGGGGGACACTCGTTTCGACATCTTCATCCTCGATTTCCTTTTGCCAATATTGAATCAACCCCTCGACCTCTTTGTCGCTGACAAAGGCTCCTTGCAAACGGACTGGAGCCCCGGCCTCTGGAGAGAGGTAGAGCATATCGCCCTTCCCGAGGAGTGTCTCAGCTCCTGGTCCGTCGAGGATGACGCGCGAGTCAATCCCAGAAGCCACCGCGAATGAGATACGTGCCGGAAAATTAGCTTTGATCAGGCCTGTGAGTATGTCCGTACTAGGTCGCTGAGTGGCAACCACAAGATGTATGCCAACTGCTCGTGCCATCTGAGCCAACCGAACGAGGGTGTGTTCGGTCTGATCGGGCGCCATCATCATAAGGTCGGCTAATTCATCGATCAAGATGACCACACGAGGCAGTTGTTCAGCATCTTTCCTGCGCTTCTTTTTCTGGTTATACATATCAATATCACGAGCTTTCGCCTCTTCCAGGAGACGATAACGTCGGTCCATCTCGACTGTGCACCACCGCAGCACGCCGATGATGCGTTCCAGCTCTGTCTCAACCCTGCCGAACAAATGCGGAAGACCATTGAATCGGATAAGTTCAACCATTTTCGGATCGATCATCACGATACGTAAGTCTTCGGGTGTGTTATTAAAGCTCAAGCAGGTAGCGATGGAAGTAATACAAACTGATTTACCCGATCCCGTTGTGCCCGCGATAAGCAGATGCGGCATGGAAGTAAGATCAGCCACCACTGCGGCGCCTGCAACATTCCTCCCCAGCGCAATTGCCAGGGGTGAGGAGGTTTTATGGAAGGTCTCAGTTTGGAGTAATGGTTTGAGACGGACGAGCGTCGCTTTTTGATTAGGGACTTCGATACCCACGTAAGCCTGTCCAGGAACTGGCGCCTCAATGCGCAGACGAGGGGCCGACAGAGCCAGGGCGAGGTCGCTCGAAAGCGCTGAAATCTGAGACACGCGCACTTTCTGACGCTTTGTCTCACCATCTGAGCCGACATGCTCCACGTACCCGGGCTCGACTGCGAACTGAGTTACTGCAGGACCTGTCCTGAAATCTACCACGCGGGCAGGCAGCCCGAAATCTGCGAGTGTTTTTTCGATCAAGCCGGCCGCATGATTGATTTCCTTGGAGGTAACTCGCTTTGACGGGCTATCTTCTAACAACTCCATGGGTGGGAGCGTCGAATCTCTTCTCATAGGTCGGGAGGGCTTATCATCCTTCTGATCAACTACCTGGAAGTCCTTCCGATACTCTCGCGGCAGCCGGTGAGTTTTTCTAGGGGTCACCGAAGCATCTTTTTCACTGCGCTCGACGACTGAAGCCCCGACTGCGACAGCGCCTTCATGGGTTTGCTGTGGGCGGGAGCGAGTCTCTCTTGTTGCTAGTGCGGAAAGCAGAATCGCCCGTATTCCAAATACCCCGGCGGCTATAAAGACAATCAGGAGCAAGATCATGCTCCCTACTCTGCCAAGGACTTCTGCTAGCAAGGTAGAGATGCCCCAGCCAATAATCCCCCCACCCATCCCGGTTTCTGCTCTTGGAAGATCCATACCATCTATTGCTGAGAGAATGCCAAGCAGCGCAAACAGCATGATCTCAACCGAGATGACTCTTGTCCAGGGGATGGCGACTCGATCGCCAAGACGACGACGCAAGAGGTAGGTTGCAATCAAGACGAGAATCAAGGGAAAGAGAAATGCTCCCAAACCAAACCAGCGATTCAAGCCATTTACAATGGGATCGATGACGCCGCCATGGGTAAACTGGAGCAATCCTAGCAAGCCCAGCACCGCCAACATAAGTAGCAGGATGATCCCGATGTCATCGATATAATCAAGGGCCCGCTCAAGAATCTTCAGATGGAGGCTATCGTTTGGTCGACCCGAATTCTGGCGATCATTCCCCTCCGATTTTGAAGCCATTTTTTTAACCATGGTTTCCTTCAGCGTACACGTTTCACCGGGCGCAAGGAGCACACGCCCGGCATGCGAGAACCCTTGCGAATTACAGCGGTGTAAAAGATTCAGAGGGCTCAATTGATTCTCGGATATCATTTTCCGAATCAATTGGAACCTGTCTCAAACTCAATCCTAAGCGTCGATTCTCCGCATCGATATGGATGATGCGAACCCGCACTTGCTCACCCTCATCCACAACGCTCCGTGGATGCAGAAAATTGCCATCGCCAAGTTCGGATACGTGAATCAACCCTTCAAGACCCTCATCAATTCCGACAAATGCCCCAAATTTGACGACATTTGTGACACAGCCCTCCACAATTTCTCCAACTTTGTATCTTTCCTCAACATCTTCCCAGGGATCAGGCTGCAGTTCCTTCAAGCTGAGCGCCACGCGATCGTTGGCGCGATCTACCGAAAGGACGTGAACCTTTAACCTCTCTCCACAGCAGGCGACATCCGAAGGATGCCCCACACGCCCCCATGAAAGCTCGGAGACATGGATCAAGCCCTCCACCCCGCCCAAATCCACAAACACACCGAAGCTGGTGATGTTCGTCACTGTCCCTTCGACCTCGTCACCTTCGCTCAGACTTGAAAGGATCTCGACACGTCTGCCTGGCTCAGCCAGACCGGCTCGTTGGGAAAGCACGAGACGTCCGCGTTCAGGATCGAGCTCAATAACCTTAAGGCACAGACGCTGACCAATGTATTTCGAAAGCTTTTCATCACGGGAGCCATCCCCTTCGGCGTCTTCGAATCCGATAAGGTGAGAAATCGGAACGAAACCTCGTAAACTCTGCGCCTCAACCAACACGCCGCCACGGTTGTACCCTACTACGAGCAGATCGATCGTATTGTCTTGTTTGTAGAGTTTTTCCGCCCACTCCCAATCTTCAGGGTTCCCTTGGTTGAGTAATTTGTGGTCCTGTTCTGGGACGATTGACTCTGGTTCCCCCGAAGCTTGCTTCTCCTCCTCCCCCATAAGCGCCGTCCACCATGATTCATCCATTTCAGGTGGAGCACCACCCCCCCAACCGATCTCTGAACCGTCTTCAGTCATCATCGTTACGACCTCAGTCCATCAAGCAATCTATCAACGATTTCGCTTCATTCCGCGGAGCATACTCTAATCCCACGCCGATGCATGTTAGACCTTATTTTCGCTGTTTTTTACCTCCTCATTAGCTACCGCCTCGCGTTCCATGTCCGTAACCGCATTCGTGACGGCTTCAATCGCAACGCGCTGCTTGCGATATAAATCTGCTTCAGACATTGCGAGGCGCATGGCGATATCGCGCACCTTCCTGCCTTGTAAAAATTTCATCTCTAAGATGTTGTAGAGCATCCAGTCCGCAGTGAATCTGCGTTCACCCTCGGGTCGAACCTGATCAATTCCTCGTCTCAGGATCGATCGTAAGGCATTGACTGGATTTCCCTCATGCTCCACCGCCGCTTGCCGCACTACCCTGAGGCTGAGCAGAGGGCTACTCGTCAATCGCGGACCACCCCAGTAATGCCCCAGCGCCTCGCGCACAAGGTTGGCAAGCTCATCTTCGGAGCCAATCCCTTCAATTGGCGCAGTCAGTGCGTCGCTCGACGCGTACCGAGCTTCTGCACGCATCCGCTGAACAGTCGCTACTCGAGGCATCAGATTATCAACAACAGCAAACACCTCAAGCTGAAGCTTCTTCTCCGCCAGAGCGATCGTGGCGCGCTCTAGCAATGCCTGTAATTGCTCCTCCTCCTCTTGCGAGAAATCTGGATCGCTGGCTCGCCCTCTGATACCGAATATTCCAATTACTTCCGGAGGGTCAGCCAAGCGCAGTGGGAGGAGCCAATAAACATCCCATTTGAATACCACTCCCAGCTGCTCAAACGTTTGCAGTTCATCCGTAATGAGTAAAGGAGGCAGCTCCTTCGAGCCGCGCATGGGGTCTTCCGGACCTACTGCCACTTCAAGTTCTAATCCACCTGGACCGACAATCGCTACGAAAGCCGATCCCACCCCGATAATGTCACATGCGGCGTTGAGGATTGATTCCAAGAACTGCCTGAGATCCCCCGTTGTAAGCAGTCTCTCTTCGAGCAGTTGAAGGCGTATGACATCGCCTCTCTCCTCGCCGTAGAAGAGCCAACGTTCGATTGGTTGTCGTGCGAGTGTGATTAGAAACTGGAGTACTAAAAGAACCGCAACGGTCGTGAAAGGGACAAGTCTGTTTGTTTGAACGCCCAGAAGATCCCCCACTCGAGCGACGACCACCATTACGGCAAGCACAGTTGAGGCGACAACGGGACCACGCAAAATCCACTGGAACAATCGACTTTTTACAACTCGGTCCGGGTAATCCACGCCAAAGTATGCTACCGAGTAAGCCATTAAGATCATCTGGGCACCGACGAGGACATTGATCAAGATCAATGCGCTCCAAAATACAAGAGGATATTGAGCCAGTGCGCCGCCCCCCGCCATCATGAATGGATAACTGCCAAGGAGAGGACCCAGGGAACCTGCCATCAGGTAGCGCATTCGTCTTTTAGTAGATCGGGTGAGGCATCGTTGATACGCCCGCCAGAAATTTAACAATGCGACGATCACCGTGGTAACGAGAAAGAGTGTAAAAACAGGAAATAATGGCCCTGGATTCAAATAGGCGACCGAATCTGTGAGGATGATCTCTCCGCAGATGAGATCTGTGAAAGCCACGAGGACTAATGTGACGCCACCGAGGATGTAGCTCACCCAGATTGCCTTCTGTCGTCGGCCACGCGATGGCCGCCCGGTTGAGGCAAGCAGAGCATCGGAAAAATGCAGGTAAGCCGCAGGAATAAAGCTGATCCCAACCCACTGCAGGCGCAGCCAGAGTTCAACTTCCTCGGGACTTGTCGATGTGCCAACAAGCACATCAAAGAAGTACACCAAGGTCACACAGGCAAACATCAACGCCAATGATCTGGCAACCCGCTCACGGAGGTTGAATGTCAGGGCGTAGAGCAGCAGCGAAAACGCTGTGATGGCGTTTCCTGCATTCAGGATCTGGTTGAACACCTGGAGAGGAGTTTGCATACCCGCGCTAAGATTCCTTTACTATGTTTTCAGCGGATGGCTTTTGTAAAAAACAAGACGATATCTTGATCAGAATAATAACGATCGCTGTATCCTGAGAAAGCGAATCCATTCTTACGGGCGAGGCAAATCGCCGGATAATTCTTGCTCTGCATCTCTAGAAACAGTTGATTCATGCCTCGTGTTTTGCACCACTCTTTCGCTGCATTCAACAGTTGTGTTCCGACGCCCATCTTTCGATAACGCAAATCTACAACAAGATCCGTCACCCAGCCGGAAGCCTGAGCGGGACCATCAACGAGTGAAATATATGCAATCGGCAAATCGTTGATCTCTGCCAGCAACAGAGCTGCTCTGCGCGTCCACTCATCTGCTAGTTTCTCCGGGTCACGGGGGTATGGCACTCGCATGGGTCTAGGAAGACGGACCTCTCTAAATACCACACCTATTTCAACCGATTCGGCCATATAGGATAGCTGCCAAACGTGATCCGTATCAAAGCCGTGATCCAATCCCATAAGAATCGGAATATCGCTCGATACGGCTTGACGTATGATCACACCGTTTGTTGTCAATGCACATACTCCTGTTTCGATGCTTGGGTCATGGTATTACTCGCAGTTGGATCTGGCAAGGCATGGGTGCATTTCCTACTGTGTCCGTGACTACCAATCGCACAGCGTAATCTCCTGGTGTAACCAGACTCGTATCCCAATTGCCGAGCACTTCTTCTTCCTCGCATGCATCTTCGCAAACTTGGGTTGTATTTGCAGAGATCGCGAGCCAACTCCCCGTAGACGAGAGATCGTTATATTCAATTTTATAAAACGCAAACCCTGGGATATTTGCTGCCCCGGTAAAAGTGATCACCCCGCTCACAGAATCATTGTCAGCAGGTGAAAGGATGGTTGCGAGAGGGTTCAAACAACCGGAACTATCCCCTACGCTGGAGGATATCGAGGTAGCTGTGGCGAGTTCATCATCCTCACTCCCCCCTTCCTGCTGTGGCGTTGTTAGAAATGAGACTGTGGGAATTGGTGTAGGGCGCGCCGACGCTGGGAGCGCAGGCGTTGTAAAGGTAACAATGATAAAAGTCGCAAACATCACTGCAGCGACAAGGGCGAGTGAAGCGCCCGAGCGGGTCAACCGCGCAACAGCGCGTTCTCGTTCCAACCCGTACATGGCACTGCGCATCTCTCGAAAGGCAATGATGGTAGAACGGAGATAGATTACCCCGAAAATTACCAGAACGAGGAAAATCCAGGCCTGGTTCTCTTCAATGAATAGAAGGACTTCTTCCATACCAGTAAGAACTTATACCTTACGCAATACCCTCGTGAGCAAATCGATTAATCGCGGAACGAGTATCTCCCCTGCCTCAAGAACCTCCTCGTGTGTCGTCTCCGTCTTGCCGTCCAGGTTAGCCTTATTGCTTATACCAGATATTCCGAGCACGCGCGTGCCCCCATGTCTGGCTACGATCACTTCAGGTACTGTCGACATTCCAACTGCGTCCACACCTATGCCTCGCAGAAATCGCAAGTCTGCAGGAGTCTCAAATGATGGACCTGCAAGACAAACGTACACACCTTCCTGAACAGGGATCTTCCCCTCGCGGGCGGCTTCCCGGGCAGAATTCAATAAATCCAGATCATAAGCCCGGCTCATATCCGGAAAGCGAGGACCGAATCGATCAAGGTTAGGTCCATACAGAGGCGTGATCCCCGCCATACCCAAAATGTTGATGTGATCCACGATCAACATCAACTCCCCTGGGGAGAAATCCGGATGTACTGCACCGGCAGCATTCGTGATAATGATGATTTCTACACCCATGGTCTGCATGACGCGGACAGGAAGGCCAATCCTGGCAATCGGATGTCCCTCGTAGTAATGAGCACGCCCTTGCATTACAAAAACGGGTTTTTCCTCCAGTTCACCAAACACCAGACGGCCCTCATGACCTTCAACTGTCGAAGCAGGCCAACCAGGTATCTCTTTTGAGGAGAATGCTTGTTTATTTTCGACCGATTCTGCCAGATTGCCGAGCCCAGAGCCAAGGATCATCCCGATCTTCGGTTCTACTTTAGTTCGATCCCTTATCGCTTGCGTAGCTTCGTTGATGTCACTTTCCATCAAGTATTCCATCCGACCATCCTATTCTTCATAAACCTTACTTTTATGGACCCGAATGGCATTCGGGCTCGATAACCCAAGGAATTTCTGCACATCCCTCCGACTCATGCCTCTGTCCAGTAGTGTCTTTGCACGTGTATGCCTCAATGTGTTCGGAGAAATGTCTCTATCGATTCCCACAACCGCGGCCCAGCGCTTCACAACCAGCCACAATCCTTGCCTGCTCAATCCATTTCCACGGTGATTTAAGAATAAATGATTTTCCAATGGATTTCGTATCAGATGAGGACGACCCTGTTGGAGGTATCTAGCGATAGGTGACGATGCGGCTCCCAATGGTCTTGTCTCGGTGCGTCCAGGTGGTCGGCGCACGGCGTTGAAGATCAAATCAATATCCGTCGTCCATAATTCGACAACTTCTGCGGCACGGAACCCCGTCTCGTATATAAATGTCAGGATGGCCGAATCGCGGAGAGCGCTAGCGGACCCTACGCTGATGGGCGCATCAATTAAGCGTTGAAGTTCTTCCGGGCTCAGAACAGTCGGTTCGTGACGCGGATTCGGAGGGGATTGGAGTGCATCATGGACAAATCCACCTTTAAAACCTTCTTCCTGCTCAAGATAATCCAGGAATGACCGTACCGCAGCCATTTTCCGAGAGATGGTCGCAGGACGATAGCCCTGCTGCTCCAGCCACCCCGCATAATGGGTCAAACTATCTTGGGTGATCTTTTCGGGAAAGGTGTCTACTTCAGACGACACTGAAAGGACACGGTCGAACTGCTTTAAATCAGTGCCATATGCCAACAGGGTATTTTGCGTGGCACCTCGGTATTGCTCAATATGTGCGAGAAAGCGGCGGATGGCTTCCTCCATCCGACCTCCCTTGTCTTCGAACAGCTATCTGCGCCATTATATCATCGACACTCATTAACTTACCATAACTGAACAAGATTCTCCACTACCAACCCAAGCAAAAGGGTAATTCCTTCCTTGTAGAATTCAACTATTCTTCTCTCCAGCACTGATCTCATCCAGCCCCCTCAGATCTTCCGAATCCATGCGGATCTCAAGGCAAGCAAGATTGTCAATGATTTGTTCCTCGTTTTTTGGTCCAATAATGACACTGCTCACACCAGGTCTGGAGAGAAGCCAGCGGAGAGCGATGCGGGAAGGAGTAGATTTCTTCTCTTCACTCAACTGAATCAGCTCTCGTAATATCTCGTCCGATCTATTATCCGCAATATAGGTTCGAATTCGATCGCTCGTTTCGGCTCTTGAACCCTTAGGAAGTCCTTTACTCTGCCTATATTTACCTGTTAGATATCCTCCTGCGAGAGGGCTATAAGGAGTGACACCAATGCCGTATTGAGTACAGACATCCTCCAAATCCCGCTCATATTCATCCCGATGAACGAGATTGTAGTGGGGTTGGAGGCTCACAAACGATGCAAGATTATGTTTGTCGGATGTCCAGAGAGCTTGAACCAATTGCCATGCTTTGAAGTTCGAGCAACCAATATACCGAATCTTGCCCTGGTGTACCAGATCATCAAGGGTTCGCAACGTCTCTTCGATAGGTGTGCTTTCATCCGGCCAGTGGAGTTGGTATAGATCCACGTAATCTGTGCCTAATCTAGTGAGAGATTTCTCAACTTCTTGGAGGATATGGCGACGCGAGAGCCCTTCATCATTCGGAGTCTCCCCCATCGAACCTCTGACCTTCGTGGCTAAGACGATTTTTTCACGTCGCCCCTTCCTCTGTCTCAACCAATTACCGATGATCGCTTCGGAGACACCACCGGGATTTCCATCCACCCACTTTGAATAAATATTCGCGGTGTCGATGAAATTGATCCCACGCTCATACGCAATATCGAGGATACGGAATGATGCATTTTCATCCGCTGTCCATCCGAACTGCATCGTACCCATGCATAGCGCTGAAACCATCATCCCCGACCGACCAAGCCGGCGGTATTCCATTTTTCCCACGTCCATATTCCTGCCTCTGTGTTCGCGAATATTGCGCATTCACCCTATGATAGAATCAATCTCAATCCTCCGCTCGAATTGATGATGAAAAAACTGAGATCCTCCGTACTTTTCCTTCTCCTGATTTGTCTGTTGATCGCTTGTCAGAACGAACCACATGTTTTCAATGGAAGTCCTTACCAAGACCCGAATCCTGCTCCTCCAATTCCATTAACAGATACTTCAGGAATACCCTTCCAGCTAGAAGACTATCATGGAAAGATTGTATTGTTGTATTTTGGATACACTTTCTGTCCGGATGTATGCCCATCAACGCTGGCCAGCGTAAGGCAAATCCTGGATGAGCTTGGTGATTCATCTCAAGAAGTCGTTTTTGTGATGATCACTGTGGATCCTGACCGTGATTCACCTGAGATTCTCGATGAATACCTATCACGGTTTCATCCCGGATACATTGGTCTTTGGGGTGATGGTGAAGAACTGGAGAATGTCAAACAAGCCTATGGCGTGTTCTCCGAGATCGATCCTGAATCTGATCCGCTTAATTACCTTGTCTCCCACACTGCTCGCATTTTCCTCATCGATCAGGAAGGGATTTTGAGAACTGGCTATAGCTTCGGCACACCAAACGGAAAAATTCTATCTGATGTCGAACACTTGATCGGGAGCGAGTCATGATATTTCCCAGAATCGCAATGAAGAACCCCACAGCTAGCTGCGGGGTATCTTCCAAGGAAAAAGCCTTTGCAGATGTTGCCACCCCTCTACCATGCTTGCCATTCATCCCAGCAGCAAACTACAGAGTATTCTGGCTTATTCCCATCATCGCTATCTTCGTGTTGGCAAGCGCGTGCAATACTGCGCCAGGAGAGATAACCGTTTCCTCACCCTGGACTAGATCTGGTCTTGAGGGGGAAAATAGTGCGGTCTACTTCGAAATCACCGGGGGAAGCTACCCGGATACTCTGCTCTCAGCCTCGAGTGAAGTAGCAAGCGAGGTGATGATCCATAAAAGCATCATGGACGAAGAAGGCACAATGCGAATGGAACACCAAGAAAATGTCCCCATTCCTGCGGGAGAGATTGTCAAATTTGAGCCCGGAGGCTTTCACATTATGCTCATCGGCCTGCACCAGGATTTCGCGATGGGTGAACTTATCGAACTCAAACTGCTCTTTGAAAAAACCGGGGAGGTCATCATACATGCGCCCGTCAAGAATCCATAAAGTAATCAGCATATACCTCATCATTGGCGCAGTCTTCTTACCTGCTTGCGCCCGAGCGAGCCAGGGAGAGGAGACGGCTGCTGATGTCAATATCGAACTCACCGTCGATCCATCCCCGGCCACGATCGGCGAGGCAACCCTGTATTTTGAACTCAGGGATGCACAGGGCCAACGCATCGAAGGTGCCTCTCTTAGCGCAAAGGGCGATATGTCTCATGCCGGCATGATGCCCGTATTAGGCGACAGCGAGGAGATCGGGGACGGGAAATACAGCATCCCTTTCGAGTGGACCATGGCTGGAGACTGGATCTTGACGGTTACGGGTGAACTCCCAGATGGTATGAGTATTAACCGTACCTTCGAGCTCACAGTTTCCTCAGAGTAAGCAGATTATGGAACATCCACCAACCACATGCTGAGTACATAAACACATGGAAAACCATCGTCGATTCGATTTACTTGCAACATCCTTCCCGGGTCGCTTACTCAGCTGGCAATGGGGTCGTCTAAGTTTTCAGATTATCCTGCTCATTCTGGCGATCTTCATCATCTACGATGGCTTCACCGGACCGCAGCTTGCCGCAGCCAACAACGCCACGTTGCTTGTGTGGGTGCACTATCGAGGATTTGTAATCCTTTCGCTGCTGCTTATCGGCAATGTCTTTTGTTTCGCCTGTCCATTCACCATCACCAGGTCGTTGGCAAAGAAGGTCAGCAGCCATGGAAGGCGTTTTCCAAATGTGCTCCGGAATAAATGGGTCTCCGTTGCCGGGTTATTTATCCTCTTCTGGTTGTACGAATGGCTCGACCTATGGGCAAGTCCATGGCTCACCGCCTGGCTACTGATCACTTACTTTTTTCTCTCATTTGCACTGGAAGCCATCTTCCATGAGTCGCCTTTTTGTAAGTATGTCTGCCCCATTGGCGCGTTCAATTTTACCTATTCAACAATCTCCCCGTTCCAAATCACGAAACGTGACACACCAACATGCAGGACTTGTGAGAACAAAGAATGTGTGACCGGGAGCAGTGAATCGCTTGGCTGTGGGACTGAACTCTACGTGCCCGTGATCGACTCGAACATGGACTGCACCTTCTGCCTCGATTGTGCCCGTGCCTGTCCCTATTCGAACGTCTCCCTGCCTGCTCGCACTCCCGCAATCGATCTCACAACCGCCAGACCACCGAGGTGGGATCTGGCTTTCTTGTTCATCACGCTTACTTTCATGGGGGTCATGAATGCGTTTGGCATGGTCGCCCCAATTTATCGACTGCATGAATGGCTGGCAATTGACCTCAAGATACAGTCGGAGGGCGTACGTTTGTTGCTGATATTTGGCATGGGCAATATTATCCTACCCATGATCGTATTGGTTTTGGCTGCCTGGGCGAGCAGGCTGTTGAACCCGCGAGCGTCTGCGGTAAAGCTAAAGAACATTGCATCACGGTACGCACCGGGATTCGTCCCGTTAGGTTTCGGGATCTGGATGGCACATTACGGATTTCATTTCGTCATCGGTGGACTCGCCATCATCCCTGTGTTCCAATCGTTCGTTCTTGACCACAATCTCACAATATTGGGGGATTCTCCTAACTGGGACGTGGGTTTCATGCTCCCATCGTCGTGGATATTTCCCCTCCAGGTTGCAGTCGTCCTGATAGGATTTGCGGTTTCACTCTATGTGATTGGACGGGTATCACTTCAGAACACGACCAATCCTCAATACGCCTTCCAGGAGCTGCTCCCCTGGGCCATCGCCCTCGTCATGCTCACGATCATCTCGCTCTCAATCTTCAACCTTCCCATGGAGATGCGAGGTGCGTTAGGATTCGGAACATGAGGTATAAAACTGCTCTGACCTCGGCGATCATGCTCGCCCTTTGCGCCCTCGCTCCCGTTTGGACCAGCGCATCGGCTTCTGGACCGGGCGTTGGTGGGCGCCGCGTCCGCCTCGACGATGTCGTGGCGGGACCCTACCTCGTACGGGCTGTCACTTCACCAACCCCTCCAACCGTCGAAAATCTTTACGTTGAGGTGCGAGTGACAGGTGCCGAATCAGGTGAAGTGTTGACCGATCTGGATGTCGTCGTGCGGGCAATCCCTCTTGAAAATGACGCCCCTGAGTTAAGTGAGATCGCCGTCCATGATATCGCGCCGATACCCACAGAATATGCTGCCCACCTCCCCGTGGCGGTGACGGGTCTCTGGGAGATTCAGATCGACATTCAAGGACCCGAGGGGGGCGGCAGCGCCACCTTCATCGAGCGGGTTCAGAACCCTCCGAATCTGAGCTGGCTGGTAGCAATAGGCGCGCCGATTGCTGGATTATGTCTATTGGGAGCTATCTTCTTCTGGCTGCAAAGGAATTCACAACAGGAAACGTAGCTTAAGACGCTTGGGGGGCACTAACTATATAAGGCACACTCACCCCAACCCCTCTCCTTCTTTTGGGAGATGGTAATTGAACGCCAAAACAAGAAGGGAAGTTAATTGTGGGAACCTTTCCTCCTTCCCGGAAGGAAGAGGATCGAGGTGTGGGAGGAG
>JBGUDT010000003.1:71402-117218 GCA_041821665.1 Anaerolineales bacterium | reverse complement strand
TAATAGGGCAGCAACCTTGTTATGTTTATGGAATAATGCGTAGAGACGCCCTGGTCTCTACCTATTCAAAATGGATTTTCATACCCCATTATTGACGAGTAATCGGGGGCAGGATAATTAAAGGGGGCTGTCCCAAAAGGGATCGTGTTGTAGGGGCACGGCGGCGCCGTGCCCCTACTACCAACGAATAGGGTTTTCCGAAATGTATCTTCGAATGGCTGTCATCTCCCGCTCATCACGAATTACATGTTCAAAGTAATTGCGCTGCCAGACTTTGAATATTGGATCCGTTCTCTTTGTTCTTACCTGACGCGTAACAGATCCTTTAAACCTGGCAACAAGAGATCCAAGAGATCGGGGTGATCGTCGCAAGGGCGCATGGTCGCTTGGTTGTAAGGGCGCATGGCCATGCGCCCCAACATTGGCTGATTCCGAAGAAGATGTCTCTATGATGACAATCCCATGAAAATGATTGGGCATGATGACGAACTCATCCAAGGTAATCTCTTTACGGATGATCTCCGTCCTCAACCATTCATCCCGAACTATCCCTCCGACAGTACTGAGGATGACTTCACCATCGACAACATCCCCAAACAGAAGCTGTCTGCGATAGGAACAGATAGTCACAAAATAAGCACCCGGCTGCGCATAATCGAACCCGGGCAGACGAATCGATCGACGCTGTCTGCGTCCTGTGGTTGACACTGCTCTCCCCCTTCTTGAAAGGGCACGGCGTCGCCGTGCCTCTTAAATTACAATATTCACCAGCCTACCAGGAACAACGATAACTTTCCGGGGTTCCTTGCCACTGAGATGCCGCTGGATAGCCTCGCTCTGAAGTGCAATCTCCTTCGCGTCCGACTCGCTGATGTCCGCAGGAACTGTGATGCGATCGCGCACTTTCCCGTTCACCTGAACCACCAGTGTGATTTCGTCCTCTCGCGCCAACTCAGGGTCGAACTCGGGCCATGATTGATTATGGATCGAGTAGGCATTGTCAATGCGAGACCATAACTCCTCAGTGATGTGGGGAGTGTTTGGTGCCATGAGGAGGAGCAAAGTTTCGATGGCTTCTTGATAGGGCTCACTCCCGCCCAGACCATCCTCCTTCGCAGTTACGATGGCGTTGCTCAACTCCATCAAGGCTGAGATCACGGTATTGAACTCAAAGTTCTCCAGGTCTTCAGAAACCTGTCGGATAGTCTGATGAACTTTTCTGCGAAGTGATCGAATGGCGGCCGAATCTTCATCGACAGGTTGTGCCTCATGCTCTTCCAAGACGAGGTGCCAGACCCGGTTCAGCCAGCGCACGACACCAGGAATGTTCTCGACGTTATAGAGACCGCCTTCTGACCATCGGTACCCAAACATAAGGTAGGCTCTGACCGAGTCCGCACCATAGATTTGGATTTGCTCATCTGGGTCGATAACATTACCCCGCGACTTGCTCATCCGCTGTCCGTCTGGACCCAAGATTTGACCCTGGTTGCGGAGTTGGAGCATGGGTTCATCACCCTTCGTGATGTCCAAATCGCGGCAGACTTTCTGGAAGAAGCGGGTATAGAGTAGGTGCATCGTCGCATGCTCTGCTCCACCTGTATAGGTGTCAACCGGCATCCAATAGTTGTACTCCTTCGGATCGAAGGGACCATCGTCATAGAGCGGGCTCAGGTATCGTAAGTGGTACCAAGATGAGCACATGAAGGTGTCCATCGTGTCCGTCTCGCGCTCGGCCGGTTCGCCACACTCGGGACACGCGGTGTCCTTCCAGGTCGGATGGAATTTCAATGGGCTCTCCCCTGTCGGACGCCACTCGATGTCATCGGGGAGCAGTACTGGCAGTTGATCCTCAGGAACCGGGACGATGCCGCATTCTGGGCAATAGACCATTGGGATCGGCGCGCCCCAATAACGCTGACGTGAGATCAACCAGTCATGCAGACGGTAGTTGATGGCGAATCCCCCGGTACCCCTCTTCTCAAGGTAAGCATTTGTTTTTTCGAAAGCTTCATCCCCCAGCGTCCCCGTCAGTGGACCGGAGTTGATCATCGCACCGTACGCTGGAATTGCCTCGATCATCGTCTCGCCATTCAACGAGTCCACGCCCTCAGGAAGGATTACCGGTCGGACTTCTAAATCGAACTTGCGAGCGAACTCGAAGTCTCGCTGATCGTGCGCCGGAACGGCCATGATCGCACCTGTGCCGTAGGTCATGAGCACATAGTCTGCGATCCAGACCGGTATGAGCTCGTCGTTTACGGGGTTGATGGCATAGCCACCGGTGAAAACGCCCGTCTTCTCCTTATCCAGCGCCTCGCGCTCGATATCGGTCTGACGTACAGCTTCATGTATATATTCATGAACGACATCGTGTTGTTCCGGCGTGGTTAGTTTGTCGACCAGCGGGTGTTCGGGCGCCAGGACCATAAAGGTCGCCCCCCAGAGCGTATCGGGGCGGGTCGTGAAGACTTCGATTGGATCCCCTTCCTCTGTCTTGAAGACCACACGGGCGCCCTCGCTGCGGCCGATCCAGTTAGTCTGCAACAGCTTGACCATCTCAGGCCAATCCAAGGTCGAGAAATCAAGCAGCTCATCAGCGTAGTTCGTAATGCGGAAGAACCACTGGTCGAGATCTTTCTTGATAACCGGCGTCTTACAACGTTCACAAACACGTTGCTCCCCAATCACCTGCTCGCGTGCCAGGGTTGTATTGCATTGCGGGCACCAATCGACTGGTGACATCTTCTTATAGGCTAAGTCATTCGCATGCATCCTCAGGAAGAACCACTGAGTCCAGCGATAGTACTCCGGATCAGCGGACACCGCCTCGCGCGACCAATCCCACATCGCCCCCATACTGCGAAGCTGCCTTCGCATGTTTTCGACATTCTTGTATGTCCACTCCTTGGGGTGGATGTCGCGTTGTATGGCTGCGTTCTCCGCCGGCAAACCGAAGGCGTCGAAGCCGATGGGATACATGACGTTATACCCCTTCATCCGAAGGTAGCGGGCGCGCGCATCCGACGGGGTCATCGCGAACCAGTGACCCCAATGCAGATCGCCGGATGTATAAGGGAGCATTGTCAGGAAGTAGAATTTTTTACGCTTTGGGTCAACTTCCGCTTTGTAGAGTTGATCAGCCTCCCAGCGAGCCTGCCAGCGTGGTTCGATCTCGGCCGGCGAGTATCGCTCGATTGGATTATTCTCTTCATGATGCGAGTTCAATTCACTCATCCTGCGTCCTCTCTGAGTGCATCCGAGGATGCTCCTAGTTAAAAACAAACCCCTTCGACAAATCAGGGACGAAGGGGTGCTCCGCGGTACCACCCTGCTTCCCGGCGAGGCATAAGCCATATCACCGAGCAGCTTTATTCGCGCTAACGGGCGAAGTCCGTCTCCGGCTACTTGGGTTCACCGGAGATGCTTGTCAATTCATATCGACAGCAGCCGAGTTCAGCCTTGTTTGGGGCGGCAATCCGCGGTTGCCTCATCGGGTTTTCACCCTCCCCGATTCTCTGGCGGATGGCTTACTACTTCTGCTACAGCATCGTATTCAATTGTAGGTGGACCCAGTGGGATTCGAACCCACGACCTCCTCAATGCCATTGAGGCGCGCTCCCAACTGCGCCATGGGCCCGTGTTTTTCGAGAAAGCGACGGTATTCTAATCTTAATCCAAAATTCCGTCAACCAGTGGACCTGGCGGGATTCGAACCCGCGACCTCATCAGTGCGATTGATGCGCGCTCCCAACTGCGCTACAGGCCCCTGCGGTGTGCAGTGAGGATTGTACCCTCCCGGCCGAATCGATGTCAAGATGCCCGAACCGTGACCCATCCCAAGTCATAGATTGTTTTTGTCCAGGACAAGTCGTACTATTCCACGATGCAAGCACACAGCTGTCTGAATTTCACCTGATCAAATTGTTCAACGGGTTTTCCTTGACTATAATGCGCTCACCGGGAGGGCCATCGTGAAATTGGATCGAATGAACCGTCTCCAAGAGTTGATTGAGAAGCATGAGTTTGATATTGTCGCCCTAAATCCTGGCCCTACGCTCTACTACCTCACAGGGCTCTCCTTCCACCTCATGGAGCGACCTGTCGTACTCTTCGTTCAACAAAATGGTCCAAGCTCAATCGTCTTACCCGAGCTTGAAGAAGTGCGCCTGGCCGATTCTGATCTCGATACACAAATTTTCTCTTATGACGAGAACCCTTCTTCACAAGGAGAAGCTTTTCGGAAAGCCTCAAAGTCTCTCGGAAGCGGTGCACTTCACGTCGCCGTAGAACCTCTGCGACTGCGCTACTTCGAATTGGAGCTCATGCAACGCGTAGTCGCAGAATGGGTCATTTGTTCCGGGGAAGATGCGCTTGCTGAACTTCGACTTGTGAAAGGATCTGAAGAAGTGGAACTCATGGAGACGGCAACAACCATTGCGGAAACCGCCGTTCAGGAGACTCTACCTCATGTGCATGTCGGCATGACTGAGCGTGAAATTGCTTCCTTGCTCACTATTAACCTTCTAAAGACCGGTTCGGAACCCGAGTTGCCCTTTAACCCCATCGTTGCTTCAGGACCTAACAGTGCTCTTCCCCATGCAACACCCACGGATCGCAAGTTGGAGCATGGCGACCTTCTGCTCATAGATTGGGGAGCACGACACGGCGGCTACATTTCAGATCTAACGAGAACTTATGCCCTTGGAAAAGTTGAAGATGAACTCGGAGAGATACATTCGGTTGTCTTACACGCCAATGATGTAGGTCGAGGGGCAATTGCACCCGGAATTCCATGTAGCAAAGTGGATCACGCTGCTAGGAGCGTCATCGATGCAGCTGGCTATGGTGACTACTTTATCCATCGAACCGGGCATGGTATCGGACTCGAGACCCATGAACCCCCCTACATACGCGAGGATAATGAACGAACATTAACCAAGGGTATGACATTTACAGTTGAACCCGGCATATATCTCCCACAGAAGGGGGGCGTACGAATCGAAGATGACATGCTCGTGACCGAATATAGTGGTCGGAGCCTCAGCACGTTGCCAAGGGAATTGGAGGTCATCGCGTGAACGAAATTCAGCCCATCGCGAAGCCTTTCTTGTTCAAAGGAAACGACACAGGCTGTTTGCTCTTACACGGCTTTCCAGGAACCCCTTATGAGATGAGGGAGATGGGGGAGCACCTCGCTGAAGAAGGCTATTCTGTGCTCGGGCCTCGCCTCTTCGGGCACGGCACGCATTTCAAAGACTTGAATCGCTCGAGATGGTGGGATTGGGTTAATTCCGCGATGGATGGTTATTATCAATTAAGCGATATGTGTTCCCATATCTTCATTATCGGACTATCCATGGGGGGCGCCCTTTCCCTTTTACTTGGATCAAGGCATCGTGTTGAAGGCGTATGCGCAATGGCCGTACCGTATACGATCCCCATTAAATATTCAGATCAATTGCGTCCCTTAGTTCCGGTGCTCAGCAAAGTATGGCGCTATTCAAAAAGGGGACCCTCAGATTGGCAGGATAAAGAAGCCGAGATGACGCACTCAGTCTATGATCGCAGTCCCGTTCGTGGTGGGGCCGAATTGTATGATCTATTGTCGGTAATGCGAGAAGAGCTTCCTAACCTGACCGTCCCTCTTCAGTTGATTTTTTCCAGTGATGATGGGAGCATACCACTTGGTGATGCTCAGAAAATCCTGGATTCAGTCGCTTCATCAGACAAGAATTTGATCATAATCGAAGGCAGTGGTCATAATGTCACCAGGGACGCAAAACGGGATGAAGTCTTTCGATTTACATCCAGTTTTATAGCCCGTGTGATGACTGAGAAAGCCTGACCATTCTGGCGACCATCGCACACAGCCTATCGATTCAACCACAGGAGAATGATTATGAATTCATTTGTCGATTGGGGAATACCCTTCATCACCTGGCTCCAAAGCTGGAGCGAGTGGCTCGTTGCACCGATGCAATTATTTTCCTTTCTCGGCGGCGAGGATTTCTATTTGATTTTCATGCCCGTGTTGATCTGGTGCTTCAATGCCGGGTTGGGGATCCGCATCGGATTGATTCTGCTTACAAGCGCCGGGCTTAATTCCGCCTTCAAACTTGCCTTCGGACTTCCTCGACCCTATTGGGTGAGCAGGGAGGTCATCGCTTACTCTTCTGAGACGAGCTTCGGTCTTCCATCTGGACACGCTCAAAACGCCCTTGCGATATGGGGAAGATTGGCTTTCTGGATCCGGATTCGGTGGGTGTCCATCATGCTCAGCGCCCTCATTTTTGTCATTTCGATATCCCGCTGGTTCCTGGGTGTGCATTTCCCGATGGATACGTTCGTAGGCTGGATCATCGCGGGGGTTATTCTATTCATCTTCCTGAGATATGAAGATCGGATCCGGGAGATTCTGGCTCACCGCTCCCTTGGGGTTCTTCTAGCGCTGTGCCTCCTGTTATCCATCTCCCTGCTTGGATTGAACTTTATATCTCGAGCTTTTCTCGCGCCGGTGACGGTCCCGGCGATCTGGGAGACAAACGCAGTTCTGGCAACTGGAGGCGATGCCATCGATCCATTGTCCTTGGATGGCGCTGTCGCAACTTCGGGCACGATACTCGGAATTGCTGCCGGAGGCGTGCTTCTGTTCCGATGGGGAAAATTCGACGCTGGAGGCGCATGGTCGAGACGCCTGGGGCGCTACGTATTAGGTCTGATCGGGATGGCCGTGATCTTCTACGGATTGAGGGTGATTTTTCCAAGCGGTGAAGATGTGCTATCGAACACGCTGCGCTATTTAAGGTATGCGACGGCTGGATTTTGGGGTGCGTACCTCGCTCCACGGCTATTTGTACTTGTGAAGCTGGCTTGAGCTCTGTTTTGGGCGTCGAAATACGAATATGAACAGTTATTGAGACGTTGTGTCGTGGGGAGAAAAGCAGATAACCTTCTGGACAGAGGTGTTGTTCCTGTTCGTAGAAAAAATCTTGACGGAGGTTCGTGGTCTTGAGCTGAGCGACCATCTCAAGCCCACGTCAAGGTCACAGGATCTCCTTGCGGTTACAAGAGATATGCTATTTGGTGGATGCGAATTTGCCGTCCACTCCAGCGATATGGTAAGCGTCGCTATCTTTCAGCGCTCATCGTTTGTTCGAATGATGGCTTTTATGATCTCCAATTCACCCAGATGCCGTTGAATATGACCGATGCACGGGTACAGCAAATGAGGCCAAGTCGGCTGTTCAAACAGATCTCCTGCTTCCCTACGGAGGCCTTCAGTCTGATACTCGGGGTATTGAGAGAGGTGCTTTGATATCTCCGGCATCTGGTCCAAGTCCCGTTCGTCTAGACGCTGCAGCCAGGTCGTGATTTCGTGGTGCACCTCATCCGCATACTTCAGCACATCGGGAACTTTTACGGTGTGGGCGATCTCATCTGCTTCCTTCAGCGAAACGCCTACGCCGTAGCCCAGGTGCTTGAGAGGCTTCCAATCCGACCAGCCCTCGCCATGGACAACTTCGGGCACGCCTCGAATCCATGTTTGAACATGCGCATCTAGAGTTCGAGGCATATGCCAGACCGTATAACCGATCATGTTCTGCCCCGGAGCGGGTCGCGCAACCATCTCGTTTTCTGTGAGATCCCCAACAATGCTTTGGAAGATCGCAAATATGCTTGCAAATTGTTTCTGAAGAATTGTAATTGAATCCAACGTTATCCTCTCCTCTGCGTATATCCAGGGCTGACTGATTGTCCGATGCCTATGGGCCCAGCTTCTGCGGTGGCACGAAGATACCCTCGATGAAAACCAGTGAACCATACAATATACCACTTTACAAACGCCGGAAATTTGAGCTTAAAACATCTCGGCTGGTGAGACTACCCTTAAATTTGATAAGAGATGACACTGAAGGTAAATCTCCCGCCAATTATGCGGGAATTCGTTGTGCGCCGTGCAGGGATCGAACCAACGACCTTGGTCTTTTACGACCCCATGTCTAAATGTGGAAACCCGCCGGACAAAGGTGTTTATCCAATTCGTATATAAATTCTTATTTTTGTGTGACGGTTTGTGATAGAAGCGGATGGGCGTGGATTCTGTTTTAGAGGGAAATTCCGCTGATGCGCGGAAAATACTTGAAAATCAGACAGAATCATAGCAGCCCTCTGGACGTATTACTATCCCGTTTGTTGTATTCCAGAAGATGGTCTCTAAACACCAAACATTTTCTAAAGTTGTTTTTTATAAAAGTAACGTTGGTGCCCAGGAGGGAAATCTTTTAGTTCGCCAAAAACCTGATAGCCATGCTGTTTATAGAAGTCTGGCGCCTGAAAACTGAATGTGTCCAAATATGCATTCTTTGCACCACGTCCCCGTGCTTCCTTTTCAGCAAGTGTCAAAAGGCGATGCCCATATCCGAGACCACGAAGTTCGTCTATGACCCACAATAAATCTATATACAACCATTCCCAATATACTTCGCCCAGCACACCTCCTACAATTTCTTGGTCAGGCGCGTGAAGAGCGAAACATAGGCGTTGAAATTTATTATCACCTGCTTGCTGTTTGTTGTAATTTCCAACGCCTCGTCCAATGATCCCCCAAGCAGATTCTTCGGGTTTCTCAACGTAGACGATGTTATATTCTTCATCCATATGATTTTACTCATTTCCCTTCTTGGAAATTTCGATTCGCCCCCCCATACCAAAAATAGGTTCGGTAGGTATTTTAATAGATTTCATGTAATTTACTTCATGGGTTGAATGTATGAAACGAGAGATTATCTGGGAAGATGTTCATCAAGAAACACTAGAATGCCGATTGTGCTCAGATCTCTGCCATTTCTCTCCATAGAAACCAATGCCCTTTCCGATCGGAAGCATTCTCCGGCGCGCGGTCGTAATAGATGTCGAAGATACGGTTGTCCTCAGTTTGCACCCGAAAGAAGAAACGCCCCACCCCCCAGGAACCCCGACGTGCCGCCGCCCTAAAGTTATGTGGTTTCATGTTCCGCTTCATCCTGCCTCGGCGCTCAAAATCAGTCCAAGCCGACAGCACTTCAACCACTACGAATTCCTCTTCGTTCCAGAGAAACCCGTCAGGCGGTTCCGGGGTTTTGCTAAGAGACTGCCCTTCCCGATAGCGAACCTCAATCTCCTCCGCAATGAACCGGATGGGCTCAAATTGATCAACCATACTTATTTATGGGAAAAAGCAAGAATAACCTGTAGCTCATTGCAGGAATGAATAGCAAGCGGTTTTGAGCGTGACAACCTCCATAGGCTTTTTCCTTGGAAGATCTCCTGCGTGGTTCTTCACTTGAATTTCTCAGATTTGTGAAACAAAAACGGGCCGGTGATCCCGGCCCGCTACTGATTAATTCTAGCAGGTCATTCGCTTTCCTGCTTGCTGAGTTCTTTATCTCTCGCGGCGATGATCGCTTCCGTGACATGTGCAGGTACGACCTCATAATGACTGAGGGACATGGAGAACAACCCTCGCCCTCCTGTCATTGATCGGATATCTGTGGTGTAGCGCTGAATCTCCCCCATAGGCACCTGGGCGGTCACCACGCTCTTCCCACGGTCGCTTTCCATGCCCTGGACCCGAGCCCGACGTGTATTGAGATCTCCCAGGACATCGCCCATGTTTGCTTCCGGCACAGTTATGCGTAAATCCATGATCGGTTCCAACATCACCGGTGAGGCCTGTCTTACAGCCAATTTAAAAGCTTCCCGACCAGCAGTCTCAAAGGCGACCGCCTTAGAGTCTACTGGATGCTCCTTGCCGTCTGTCACGAGGACACGCACATTCTCAAGCGGGTATCCGGCTACAACCCCCTGCTTCATCACTCCAAGCACACCCTTCTCGATTGCGGGCATATACCCCTGTGATATGGATCCACCGAATACTTTGTTCACAAACTCGAAGTCCTCATCCTCAAGCGGCTCGACCGTAAGGTGCACCTCGGCAAATTGCCCGGCGCCCCCGGTCTGCTTCTTGTGGCGATATTGGGCGTGGCCTTCTTTGGTAATTGTCTCGCGATAGGGAACTTTTGGAATTTCGGTGGTGAGACCAACCTGGAACTTTGATTCTGCTTTTCGGATAGCCACATCGATATGTTGATCTCCCATGCCCTGGAGAATCGTCTGGTTCGTGCTCGGTTCCTGATGCCACGAGAGCGTAGGATCCTCTTCCGAAAGCCGCGTCAATGATGGACTGATCTTGGTCGCATCTGCCTGAGTCTTTGGATGGACCGCCACCGAGAAGAGCGCATTGGGATACTCCGGAGGAGTAATTGTCACGGGATGTCCCTTATCCCCAAGCGTATCCCCGGTTTCGGTCTCGCTTAACTTCGCGATAATGCCGATATCCCCCGCATGCAAGGTGGAAACAGGAAGCTGTTCCTTGCCCCGCATCAGGTGTAGTGTGCCGAATCGTTCTTCGGTGTCCCGGCTGTGGTTCCAGACACGACTGTCCGATGATAAGGTTCCAGAAACCACACGCATGTAAGTGATTTTCCCGACATATGGATCAGCAGTCGTTTTCCAAACATAGGCTGCCAGCGGACCCGCATCGGACGCCACCAGTTCTTCGGTGCCCGATGCACCTCCTGCTTCAATGGGTGCTACATCTGAGGGAGACGGAATCAGATCGACGATGGCATCCAGTAGGGGGAAAACACCTGTCGCATCATGAGCCGCATTCACAAACACGGGCACAAACTGTCCCGACTGTACAGCAGATTTAAAGCCATCAGCCACTTCCTGAGCGGAGAGTTCATCACCATTCAAATATTTTTCAAGTAAGTCGTCATCTCCTTCAGCCGCAGCTTCGACGAGGTTGACACGCGCCTCCTCGGCGACATCGGTGTACTCGTCGGGGATGGCTTCTGCATCCTTACCTTGTCCAGGCCGAGCCTTCATACTGAACAAATCGATGACACCCTTGAAATCCTGCTTCTCGCCCAATGGCAGCTGGACCGGAATGAATGTAGTGTCCACCGATAATTGACTCAAAGAATTTAGAACCGCTTGGAAATTCGCGTTCTCACGATCTAACTTACTGATGACCACGAAACGAGGAAGTTTAAATTTATCGCAATACTCCCAGACGATCTCTGTGCCGACCTCGATCCCCGCTACGGATTCGACCAGGACAATGGCGCCATCTGCGACACTTAATGCTGAGATAACCTCGCCCACAAAGTCAGTGTAGCCTGGCGTGTCGAGCACATTGATCTTTTTATCACGATACTCTACCGGGAGAATCGCCGTTGAAAGGGACAAATCCCTTCGGATTTCCTCGTCTTCAAAATCGGATACAGTGTTACCTTCGTCGATCTTACCCATTCTTGTGGTGACGCCTGTCGAAAAGAGCATGGCTTCACCCAAGATTGTTTTTCCTGCACCGCCGTGGGATACAAGCGCGACGTTGCGGAGCGAATCGGTTGCGTATTCTTTCATTTAATGGGGATCCTTCGCTGGTGAATTGAGATTTGTCGATTGTAAAGGAGGAGGTGGTCCTTGTCAAAGACTTTCACTTAATCGATTACATTTTAATACATTTTCTTCACTCTCACCCTCTTCGCTGGCAAGGGTTTGGAAGGTGATAGAATCATGTAAAGCTCGTGAGGTTACGATGCAATTCATCAATCAGTACTCCTTCGCCTTGATGGCCATCATCATATTCTTCGTTTTGCTCGTTTACTTCTTGCGAAATGGTCTGGGGCAGCGAGAGCTCATTGCCCTGGCTGCGCTTCTTCTCGGGGTCGCCGTTGCAATTATTCTGTTCAATCCTGGTGACTCCACACTTTCAGATGACGAGACACCCGGAGAGTTAATTGGCAGCGGGACGCCGATCCTCATCGAATTTCAAAGCCCATATTGAATGGCATGTATGGCCGCAAAGCCCATCGTGGATGGGCTGGAAATCGAGTTTCAGAACGAACTCCTGATACTCCACCTCAATGTGCAGGATGAGCAAAATCGCGATCTCATGAAAGAATATGGTTTCCAATACACACCCACGTTCGTTTTCATTGATGGCGCCGGTGAGGAACTATGGCAGACGACAGGGGCTGTCGATCCCGAGCGCGTGCGTCAAACCATGGAAACTCTGAAGTGATTTCCCGAGCCCTTTTCGAACTCCAATACCTGCTCGGATCTCCCAGGTGGGATACGGGTATCTCCCCACCTGAGCTGATCGCACACCTTGATCAACATCATGCCGGTCGGGCGATCGACCTCGGCTGCGGCACCGGCACTAACCTGATTACGATTGCAAGTCGGGGTTGGGACGTCATGGGCATCGATGTCTCCTACCTTGCCATCCGACAGGCGAGACAAAAAACGAAAGCCGCAGGCGTGAGCGTGAACTTGCAGCGTGGTGATGTCAGCCGGCTCGAAGGGATCACGGGGCCTTTTGATCTTGCCCTTGATATCGGTTGTTTTCATAACCTCGACGAGGATAAGAGAGTGGAATATAAAAACTCCATCTCGCGCGTTGTGCATCCTGGTGGAAGCTACCTGCTCTATAGCTGGCTAACAAACACTGATGACGGCATACCCGCAGAGGATAAGATCCTGAAGACATTCTCGTTAGACTTCGACCTCACTGCCACACAACACGGCACGGATGGTTCGAGACAATCCGCATACTTCACATTCACCCGGAAATCTGCATGACACGGGTGCTTTTCCTCTTCATCGATGGCATCGGTCTGGGTCCGAAAGATTCTGCGCATAATCCTTTCGCCGTGGCGAGAATGCCCAATCTCAAAGGTATCCTTGAGGGCAGGACTGTCACCATGGAATCTGTACCCTACGATGGCGCCCAAGCGACATTGCTGGGTGTGGACGCATGCCTAGGAGTCGACGGTGCTCCGCAATCAGCATCTGGTCAGGCAGCGCTTCTCACCGGTCGCAACGTTCCTGCAGAGACCGGGGGACATTACGGTCCAAAACCAAATCCCCCCATCGCTTCCATTCTCAAGGAATCGAACATTTTTGACGCCGTCACCAAGCAAGGTGGTAAGGCCGCTCTACTCAATGCTTACCCGCCACGCTATTTTGAAATGATTGATTCTGGTCGGCGGCTGTACTCGGCAATCCCGCTTGCCGTCACTGCGGCAGGAATCGATCTCATGACCGCGGAAGACTTACAAGAAGGAAGAGCCATGTCCGTGGATTTCACCGGGGAGGGATGGGTCGCTCAGCCAGATTTTCCCCCTGCGCCTGTATATAAATCGCATGAAGCCGGTTTGATGCTCGCTGAAATCTCGGAAGCGTATGACCTTACATGGTTCGATTTCTGGCCCAGTGATATCGCCGGGCACAAGGGATCCATGGCGGATGCGGTTGATTTGCTGGAGGCGTTTGACGATATGCTGGGAGGTCTTCTCAAAGCCTGGGAGGAACGGGAAGATCTCATCGTGCTTACATCGGACCATGGGAACATGGAAAATCTCAGCATCCGTGGACATACCCGCAATCTCGTTCCGGCCTTGCTTGTGGGACCAGCCGATGCCCGTGACCAATTTTCAAAGAATTTGAAAGATCTCACCGATTTCGCTCCGGCCATACTAGCTGCGATATCGAATACTCACATATCATGATTCGTGAATAACCCCTGTTAGCTCAGGGTTTAACGTATGCACGAGTTTGAAATATCCAACATTTCTCTCCATACACCCACCAAATGAAACCATCACCACGCTCTGCTATACTTCAAGTGATACCGTTGGTGTCCTAGAAGATGACGATATGTCCATAGGATTGCGTTCAGAGGAACGAGATATCTTGCTCAACCTTGCCAATGCGGCAATCGTGGCTTCTGTTGGCGAAGGTTCGCTACCCTCCATTGATCATACAGCTCTCCCACCACGACTCACTGAACCCGGCGCATCTTTTGTTACTCTGAACATCGGGGGGCAATTGCGCGGCTGTATGGGGACAATCGAAGCCAAGCTTCCACTCGCCGAGGATGTGACCAAGAACGCCTCCTCGGCTGCACTGCGCGACCCCCGCTTCCCGACGGTCACTCTTGAAGAAATTGATCTGATTGAGACAGAAGTATCTGTGCTCACAACCCCTGAGATATTGCTGTACAACTCATCAGAAGACCTACTTAATCGCCTGAAGCCGGGGGTCGACGGCGTCATCGTGAAGAAAGGGGTCCGAAGGGCGACGTTCCTGCCGCAGGTATGGAAAAAAGTTGAGGACGCTGAAGACTTTTTATCGAGATTATGTCTCAAGGCAAATTTGCCCCAGGACGCCTGGCGCTCCGAGGAGCTAGAGATTCTTACTTACAATGTCGAAAGCTTCAGCCGAGAACCACTAGATCGATAATGTTCCTGAAGCTATTTTTGGGCTTCGTCAATCTTAATGCCAGGTTCACCTTAGATACATGCCAAAGGGCATGATGCATAGAGTGAAGAACCCCGCAGGAGATCTTCCAAGGAAAAAGTTCGTATGGGGGTTTCCACCCCCATGCCCCACTTGGCATTCATCTGTGCAGCAGACAACAAGGAATTCTGACTTATTCTCATAATCGGTGCGCATGAATACGTGTTGTGACATCCCGCTCCGATTCACTTTCTTGAAATGATGTTTGCTCTAGGATATATCATCTCGCCGCTGGGAGTACCTGTTAGGAGGAGGATGGATGGGGAGGTGGGATGATCTGCTCTTAATCTGCTCCAACACAATAATGAGGGGCTACTCGTCCACTATCAATTGCATCGTTTTCAATCGAAACTTATTCGCCCAGTTGAATTCTTTCGTCCAACTGCTCAACCAATGTCGGTTCGTTGTCACGAATTTCAACCACGCCCCCGTCGGGAAAGACAACAATGGTTTTATCGAACTCACAGAGAATTTCAAGACCTCTCCAACGGACGGCAACCGGCCATGGATAGGGATTTGCTGCGCACACCCATACCTTCCGTGGCGATATTAATCTTACACCGAGGGAGCGGAGGAATAAGTCCAGAGGTGCAATCCCAGCCAGATGATCACGTTCACCATATCCAATCTGCCCATCAGGATCATATCTCTCGCGAAAGCTATGGCCCATTTTTAACTGGTGGACGATAGAAGACATCAGACGAGTGACTAACTCGGCAGCTTCTGCGTGAAATCCGTATTCAAGCAAACCCTCGCCGATCATCGAGTTCCAGAGTATCGATACCCCCCCGGAACCGTCCTCACGATCAGATACATAGGCGGGGTCCGTCGCAGGGCTGCGGGGGAGACCATGCATCCGCCAAAATGATTTTGGATCGAGAAGTGTCCTTTTAACAAGGAGATCGGCTCTTTTATCATCCGGAATACCCGCCCAAAGAGGCAGGAGATTGGACAAATCCCTACGAGCGTAATCGGCTATCCAGATTTCTGTTTGTATATCGTCACGTACCCCACGGATCTCAATTCGGTCGATAACGCGCATCCCCCCTGCGGATGTGACTGTTCCTAGTTCCCAATACCACGCCAGCATTTTCGCAGTGAGGCGCTCAACTCGCTTTCCCCCTCTTGGACCGCGTGTATGGATATTGACCTTCATCGATTTCGCACCGTCGCGCTCACCTCGAAATCTTAGATACACACGAACGGGATTCTCAAAAGTGCGGTCAAGTTCTAAATCAAATGTTCCCTCGCCATGTCCCAACATCTCACCTTGGGGTGAATTGTGAATATCGCGATCGACATGTTGATAGCAATGGCTCTCATCACCCCAGCTTGCCTCGATAGATTCCCTCAAGATGTCCGCTCGAGCGTTCAGCCATTCGAGATGCTCATGCTTTTCTAGCTCAGACGCCATGGCTGCCAGGGAATTGCATTCCTTGAATAGATAGGCTCCCAGATCGGATGTCTCGGCCGTCGAGATATCCAAGCCACACCCCCAGGTTGTCCAGCGGGCAAATAGAGGCCAGTCGTCGTAACCAGACTGCAGGGAATGATCCCACTCAGGAAATCCATCACCATCGCGATCATGCCGCTGCGTAAACCAAGTTTTGAAAAATTTATAGATGGGATCATGAACCTCCTGGAGGAATTCTCTATCTTCAGAATGTTGATAAATTCTCCAGGCAATTTCGGCTAGAAATGGTGTACATAATGCGCCATTTCGTTGGCCGCCTAATCCAGGTTTCCAATCGATGGAGCCATTCATCTCCTGGACGTGTATGAAATTTCTAATTACCCCTTTTGCGAACTCAGGCTCGACTGGGATGATGTTCATGAGCGGAAGAAAGACTTCATGTGCGGTCTGTCCGCTCCAGGATGAGGGATAATCCTCGCCATGAAGGGTTGAAGAAAAGCCCTTATCTGGTATTCTGCTTTGCACGAGTGAAGGATGGGGAAGCGATTTCGTTGGGCTGAGGGAACTCCCCAGGACGGCTTTTTGAGACATCCAGAAAGCTGCGTCCCATTCGGGATTTCCTGTTTCGATATCTATGAGAGATCCATTCTTCAAGCTGACCCGTGCGATTTCCGAATCCCAGGAACCCCCGACTATTTCCTTGCACCTTTGGAACGATTGTTCCTTGTTGGATTCGCTAGCCAACACCCAGGTCCATGATCGGCTAACACCAGGCGCGAATATTTGTTGAACGCCCACGGCGGGGTAGGCAGCTTGAACCACAGTTGCCCCGCCGCTCAAGAACAATACGGGCGCCAAACCCCCGGTAGCCCCCTCGAGAACAATTACCCCTGCATGGTTTGCCGCACCCATGACACGACCATTTTCATCTGGCTGCAGCACAGTGAATAGACGAAGAAACAACTCACGTGGCTCATCCCCGAGGTGATGGACTGTTATTCGACCTGCAGCTGTGTGTGAGTCCGGGATCCAATACTCAGCTGTAACTTCAAGCTCATCAAAGGGTTTAAGTGTGAGACGTGCATAATTCGACAGCGCAGTTCGAACCACGGGAGGCTCTGTAAATTGCTGAGGGTTGGTCACACTTTTTGTCCCCCAGCTGAATCCTGGGAAGATCATCATTTTTTTTGCCCGCAGACCATAGCTCGTCTGGAGCGCCATTGAAGGTGGTTCTGTGTCACCCAGAATAAGCTCCCAGATTTGATCATTGAGGTAATCGGTGGAAGACAACCTTGCATCTGCACTCAACCGGAGTGAGTATGCACCATTGGCTGGGATCGACAAGTCACGCATGCAAACATTGTAAAGAAGCAGCGTTGAAAAAGGAAGGAAAGCAAGAAATTCAACAAAACGGAGAGACCCTCCACTTAATACAACAGGAGATCATGCTAGAATTATTCAAGTTTTGGTTAGGAGGAAAAGGATGACCCAACGTTCACAACCCAGCGGCTACTATTTCGAAGAATTCGAGGTCGGCCAAGGAGTCGTCAGCCCAGGTCGGACGATCACGGAAGCTGATATCGTCAACTTTGCGGGTCTGGCTGGAGACTACAACACCATCCACACGGATGCCGAGTATTCAAAGGAGACCGTATTCGGGCAGCGTGTGGCTCACGGTTTGCTGATCGTCTCCATCGTCTCGGGACTTGCGGTTCGAACAGGGGTCTTGGAAGGGACGGTGATTGCATTCCGCGAAATCCTTTCGTGGAAATTCAGCAAGCCTGTATTTATCGGTGACACGATCCATGTTGTGATGGAAGTCGAAGAGAAAAAATCCTTGCCAAGGCTGGGTGGTGGGGGCGTCACTCTCAGCATAAAAGTACAGAACCAGGACGACGAGACAGTGATGAGGGGGCGTTGGAACGTGCTGGTCGTGAGTAAAGAGGAAGCCTGAGCAGTGTTTTGGATGAGAGGTCATCAACAGTGAAGGCACTCATCAACCCCTTAATTCGGGTAACTGGACTGCATGCTATAATCAGCCGCCGTGATGGAAAACACCGATCCTCCCCTTAAGGATCCCTCCTCCGAGGAATCTGAAGTAAGCTCTGAACCAAGAGGCGAATCTCAATCCACGCAACCACCGAATATCGAGCCTCTCGGGGAGAATGCTTCGCGTGGTCTTGATGACGCATCTCAACAGGGAAACGATAACTTTGAAGATATCCCTGATGCTTCGATGCCATCTCGTCATCCAACTGGAACGCCGGACCTGACGGGCGGGTGGATGGCCGATTCGTTCCTGCCAGAAAGTCAGTCCGCCCTCCAGGATGAGACGCCGCAAAACCAAACTGAAATCCATCCCGACTCCGATACCCCTCCCAGCTCCCCCCCCGTAGCTGCCCAGCAGGATCTCCCGAAACGGGTAACTGAAGCGGATCTTGGCGCTACTCGTGTGAGTACGACAGCATATGTTTCCGACGCAAACTCGGGGCAGATTCCACCCCAGGGGACGATGAAACCCCGCAGCTGCGGTGGCTGTCTGCTGCGCATGGCGATCCTGGGTATATTCATCTTCGCTGCAGCGATTATTGGTATCACTTCCTTCGGGCTTTATCAGTATTTCTCACTGGCCTCAACACTACCTTCGGTGGAAGATTTAGAGACGCACGCGGCACAGTTTGAAACCACCCGCATCCTCGACCGAGAGGGCAATCTACTCTATGAGATTCTAGATCCACAGGCTGGGCGACGAACCTATGTGCCCATTGATGAAATTTCCCCTTACCTGGTTGCGGCCATTGTCGCTACGGAAGATTCACAATTCTACAGCAACCCCGGTTTCGACCTGGCAGCCATCGTCCGGGCGCTTTGGCAGAACTACTCGCAAGGGGAAGTCGTTTCAGGCGCTTCTACAATTACCCAGCAGGTGGCAAGGAACCTCCTTTTCACCCCGGAGGAGAGAGCGCGCATATCAGCTAGAAGAAAGACCAGAGAAATCCTGCTCGCGGCAGAAATCACCAGACGCTATTCCAAGGACGACATTCTTGAGCTTTATTTAAACCAGAGTTTTTTCGGCAACCTTGCTTATGGTGTTGAAGCAGCCGCGGAAACCTATTTTGATACTACAGCGGATAAACTGACCCTCTCTCAGGCTTCCTTCCTGGCAGGTTTGGTCCAGGCGCCATCCGTCTACAATATCTACACGAACCGGGATGCCACCCTTAACCGACAGCGTCAAGTTCTCACCTTGATGATGGAAGCCTCCCTGGAACAAGGTTGTATTTATGTTAGTAATGCACAGCAGCCGATCTGTATACCGCCTGAAGAGGCGGGCGCTGCCGCCGCTGAGACCACGAACTATGAGTTCCAGCCCCCAACATTCGAGATGCAATTCCCTCACTGGGTGAACTTCATTCGCGGCGAACTGGAGCAGCTTTACGATCCTCAAACCATCTATCGTTCGGGCTTCACGGTATATACCACCATCGATCCTGTCCTCCAGGTGAAAGCGCAGGAGACCGTCCGGGCTCAGGTCGAATCCCTGGCAGATCACCGCGCTACAAATGGCGCCCTAGTTACGATTCGCCCTACAACCGGCGAGATTCTCGCCATGGTCGGTTCTCCTGATTTTAACAATGAAGATATCGACGGTCAGATAAACATGGCTGTTCACCCTCGGCAGCCCGGGTCCTCATTTAAACCGCTCACCTATACGGCTGCATTTGAGAAAGGCTGGACGCCGGCGACGCTCATCTGGGATGTCCCTTCAGAGTTTCCCCCATCCGGGAATCCCGATGATCCCCGGCCACCCTATGAACCGGTTAACTACGACGAGCGCTTCCACGGACCTGCCCTGGTCCGCTCAGCACTGGCAAATTCATACAACATCCCCGCAGTGAAAGCACTTGACTTTGTAGGTATCTACGATGATCCAACCACCTCTGAAAAGGAAGGACTTGTGTCCTTCGCTGAACGGGTTGGGATCACGACCTTCACGAGAGACGACTTCGGATTAAGTTTGACGCTCGGCGGCGGCGACGTCTCGCTGCTCGAGCTCACATCCGTTTACGCCACCTATGCAAATGGCGGTTCGAGAGTCCCACCGACGGGCATTCTCCGTATCGAAGATAGCGCGGGCGCACTGTTATACGAATTCGAGCAGCCGGAGGGCGACCAGGTGATCCGGCCTGAACATGCATATATAATTTCAGACATCCTAAGCGATAATGCGGCTCGCACGCCTGCATTCGGCCCTAACTCGGATTTACGACTCCCGTTCCAGGCGGCAGCGAAGACGGGTACGACCAACGACTTCCGGGATAACTGGACCCTGGGGTATACGCCCGATTTTGCAGTAGGTGTATGGGTGGGGAACGCCGACTACACGCCCATGGAAAAAACATCAGGTTTGAGCGGCGCCGCACCAATTTGGAATGAGGTAATGCAATTTGCCGCCGACCGGCTCTCAAACGGTCAACCTAAGAGTTTTTCCCGTCCGCCGGGAATTATCGATGAAGTGATTTGTACCCTCTCTGGTGCGAAACCTTCAGAATGGTGCCCAGAACAACGATCCGAAATTTTTTCTCATGACCAACCTCCCCTTCCGAAAGAGGAGGACCTGTGGCGAGAGGCCTGGATCGACACGTACTCCCTTGAACTCGCCTCCGCGGAGTGTCCCGACTTTGCTGACGAGAAACTGGGCATAAAAGTGGATGATCCCTGGGCCAGGGAATGGCTGGAGGAGGATAAAGAAGGTAAGGCGTGGGCGGAAGAGTTGGGGTTCGAAGAGGACGAAGTCTTCTTTATCCCAAGCGAATTGTGTACGGAAGACAGCCCCCGACCCATCATCGCGTTTACGGATCCTAATCCGGGCTCCCTTATTTTTCAAAGCCCGCTTTCTTTGTTTGGTCGAGCAGCTGGGACTTCAGATTTCAAAGACTGGGTCCTCGAATACAAGGAAGACAACGGTTCTTCCGGGTGGCCAGATCTCATCAAGAGCGATACGCCCTTTGAACAACCCGAGAAGCTGTTCGATTGGGATATCCGTGGAATTGGAAATGGACGGGTTATTTTGCGTCTGACTGTCCGCAGCAAACGCGGTGGGAAAGCTTCCGTCACCCTACCACTCGAAATCTTACAACCGACACCAACACCAATTCCCACACCAACGATGACCACGACACCCACGCCCACGCAAACGAGCACGGCTCTGCCGACGGACACAGTAACGCCCACACCAACAGCATCGCCCACACCAACAGCATCGCCCACACCTCCTTAGACCAGGCATGGCGCGGGGAATGCGCCCGACACATGCTGCCACAGCGCACATCTCCAGCCGCACGTCCTCGATGTATAAAAATTTGGTGACGCGAGTCTGTTAAGCCATTCGGTGTTGAATTTATCGAGGATTTCAGGGGGGTGGATTAGTCCATCGATTAAAGAAGAGGCATCTGGGGATCTTGCTGTTCGGGCGGGTCAATGAGCAGACGTTCAGCGAAGTTTTCACGCGTAAGCGTGGTCTCTGCTTCCAGTCGGCGAACATGTCGGAACTTGATCACCCTTGAGGAGTCCTGGATGAGATCGCGAATCCTGATGTCGCGGCGAGCTCTGTCGGCTACGAGGAGAGCACGACCTCCGGGGACGACATAGGTGGTGAGAACACCGCCATCATCCACCTCGGTGAATAGCTTTCCTAGTGAAGCAGTCTCCATGACATGAAAGCGGTACTTTTCCGCGCCCCCCTTATCCAACCAGCCGATATCCTCATTTCCTATGACACTATAACCCAGGTGCGCCCCTAAATCATGAAGCGAGTTTATGATTTCATCCCGATCCCTGATCCGTGCATCCGATTTATCTTCGGACCTCAATCGCCAGACCCCGAGATTGGCATCAGGTTCAGCATAGGACTGCAAACAAACTCGTATATACCTGCCGTCAGGGGTTAACACACCTCGCAGTTCTCGGCAGATCAGCGCTTCAAGCTCATCGGCAGCGATGCCCTCGTTTTCACGTAAGAATTGCAAAACAAGGATTTCCACCTGATCGGAAAGGGGTGGGTCAGTTTCTCCCGTATCAACCAACCAATATTGACCACTCTCAGGTTCCATTCCACGACCCAAATGCTGGAACATGTCACGGTCAGAAAGTACCTCTTCGAAGATTTCATCAATATGCGTTAACGGGTGTCGCAGGGAAGATTCCAGCCTCGGAGCGAGAGCCCTTGCAAGTGCCAGTTTTGACCAGCCAGCGACGTGAAGCGTGGCGTATGTCGCTGGTTCCCCACGAGACTCAAGAGTGATCTTTGATGCAGATTCGAAGGTTGAGCGGACGACATCAGGTGCTTCATCGGACACAGATGCATCCATCATCCATGTAAAATAAGCCTGCCGCTCAGCACTCCGATACGCACTTTCGTGTAAACGATGTCCTGCGCCATCAAAACCGGAGAGAACGGAGGCCATAAACCCCGGTTCTGCTTCAGGAACATAGGCAAAAGTACTCGCTCCTTCTGCAAGGGCAGGTTCAAGGGACACAAGCGCAGTCTTCAATGCGCTTGCATGCCAGGACCAATCATATCTACGCCTCCGTAAGGCGACCTTAATCGATCCAGCCTCTTCCCTGCCCCATAACCAGGCCGACCAGAGTGCAGACAGTGTCCAGAAGGCCTGGTTTGGACGAGGAGGTATGGTCAGGATTGTGTTCACGGATAAAGAAGGAAGAGTTTGCACAAATTCACGGATGGGACCAGGGTAGATGGCGACACATCCTGGGGCGAGATCTTCACTGGCTGGCCAGGCCATGACATCGATGTCATGGTCCGGCATCGTCCAGGCTTCCACGCCCCGCTCCAATGCGAGCCAAACATTATGCTCGCGGTATTTCTGAGAAGCGATTAATTGCTTTGGCCTGGCACGACCCTCAGGGTGTCCCCACAAGGCATTAGCTTCATCAAACGCCGAAAGGAGCAGGGCATCGGCTGCACTTGCCAGGGGTTCTGCGATGTTTGTCTGATTGAGCTTATTTACCAGAGTGATCAGACCGAAGATCGCTCGCCCAGGATATACCGAGAGCGCTGCCTCAGCATGTGTGCGGTCGGGATCATCCGGGGAGGCGACTTGTTCCAATGCTAGAGCGTACTGCAATCCATGCCGAGAATAATCGGCGGATCTGATCCAATCATCCTCTGAGGTTGGGGTTTCACCTGTGTGCCCACAACTATCACACCCATAAACTTTGTCGGAAGGTCCGCCAAGTTCGCGATCCCAAACAAAGTAATCGACGATCACAGATTCCCCACATCGATTGCATTCTGATCGATATAAGTCGAGGATGAACAATTCCAGCCTCGTGTCGTCTTTTGGGATTGCTGCGATGTGTGCAAGAGCCGACTGGAGTGTCGTCTTTTCGAACGGCCGCAAGGTGCGCTTGATCACAAAGCGCGTGACCGGGTTATTCGCTGCGACAATCAATGCTCGTCCAGAAGCAGCAGTTTCCAAAGCCACACGCGGTGAAACGCCGAACGGATCGAGCAGAGGGGTTTCACCTTCTGGAATCCGCGCCAGAATGCGCGCAATCACTCCATCATCTACTGGTGGGAGAAACCGAGCCAGCGGACCAGGATGTATTGACGATGTGCCAACCGGAAAGATGGCATCCATGCATTCAGTATAAGCCATTCTCAGCACTCGAAGATAAAAATCCGCAAAAACACCAGCTTCATAATCTCCCACGATCACAGTCAGATACGCATCGGTAGGAATCTCTGAACTGCAGGAAAATAGTCCATGGTTGTAGAAGTGCCACGCATCATTTAGACTCAATGGAGTAGCGGCATTTACTCACAAAACGGACCTGATTATGAAAAGAATGTTTCAACTAGCCAGTTACTTACTTTTCCTGCTTTTCCTCACCTCTTGTGCATCATCCGTCGCCGTGGATCCCACTCCCATACCACCTGACCCCATAGATCTACTGGAACGTGTGACGCAAACAAGTGAGCTGCCTGTTCACTCGATCAATACAAACACATCTCTAAGTTTCTACCTTGATTTGAACCCCGAGGCGCCCGAGACCTGGGCGCCGGCTATCGAAACATATTTACGGCAAGTAGGACTTCATGGATTACGAGTCGAAATGGAGAAACTTGTAGGTGCAAAGAATTGGCAAATCGATCTCATCGATATGGAGGTCAACGGAGACGGGGAGGTGGACCTCGCACTTGCTCTAAGCGCGCTGGATTTGGACAACACAGTCTCCTACAGCCTTGTCCTCGTCATCGAATGTGAATCCGATCGGTGTGAAATCGCACATCAACAAGTGTACGATGATGCTGCAGCTAGCCCTCCTCACCTCTCTGCACAAGATCTAGACGGGGACGGGATGACCGATTTGTTGGTTTCCAGTAGACACTGCGGCGCACATACGTGCTTTCTCGAGGTTGAGGCGCTCGCCTGGCGTGAGGGGGGTATGCGCGATTTGTTCACGGGTCCTACGGACGACCTGCCCAATCCGGAGTTTAAGCTCTACGGACCACTTGAAAATGGTCGATTCATGATTGGAATCACCGCGACCGGTATCGGTTCGGCCGGTGCAGGACCCTTCAGGCAATTTACCCGGACATGGAGTTGGTCCGACGAACAAGATCTATTCGTCAAAGCCATGGATGATTATCAAGACCCAGAATACCGCATCCATCAAATCCACGTTGCTGACGAGTTGTTTGCCTCGGACGAATTGGAGGCGGCTAAAGAGGCATTTCTGAAGGTGGTTCAGGATGATGAGCTTTCCGACTGGATCTCGGGAGGTGCAAACCTCAGCGCTTATGCCTACTATCGTATAGGTCTGATTACCTTGTTGCTGGACGGGGAGGCGAAAACACAGAATCCCTTCGCACAGCTGCAGAGTGCGCACCCTCCTGGCACGGAGGGTTCTGCATACTCAGATCTCGCCGGAGTGTTCTGGGAAACATTTTCAGAAGGTCAGGACTGGTCGTCAGCTTGCCGCGCCGCCATTGAGTATGCCCGTGAGAACAGCCAAACCATCATCGAGCCGCTGTACTATGGCTACGCCAATAAGACGTATACTGCTGAAGATATGTGTCCCTATGGGTAGTAATCTCTCGCATTCCATGTACGAACTTCCTCCCGTTAAGTGTGGATATTGCCATCATTTAGGGGGAAAAGTTTCATGACTCATCTGCTTCCAATCTCACATTTCGAGACCCATATGCCGGCTCTCATCCAGCTCCTGGAGGACCTGGTTAAGCAGGAATCTCCCACACCATCGAAACACGACGTCGATGCTCTTGGGGAGAAAGTGGCGGAGGAGATGGGAGAACTGGGTGCCATCGTGGAGCGATATCCACAAAGCGAAGTCGGTGACCATTGGCTCGGATCGTGGGGCGAGGGCGACGATGGAATGTTGCTCATGTTCCATCTAGACACCGTCTATCCACACGGGACACTGGAGGCGATGCCCTGGCGTGAGAGCGAGGATTACATCATGGGTCCGGGTGTGTTGGACATGAAGGCCAGCATTGCCATGGCGCTGATAGCCATCAGAGCTTCACGGGATGCAGGACTGTTCCCTCCAGCCAGATTGAGCATGCTTTGCACATCCGACGAAGAGACTGGAAGCCAGACATCGCGTGAGCTCATCGAGGAGCTGGCCCGAGGGCATAACGTTGTTTTCTGTATGGAACCCGCATTGCGTGATGGTTCGTTGAAAACATGGAGAAAGGGGATCAGCAATTACACCATTGAAACACGTGGTGTGTCGGCACATGCTGGTGCTTCCATTGAAGACGGTGTGAATGCCATCGTGGAAATGAGCCTGCAAATACCTGGGATCCTTGAGCTGCAGAACGATGAGGGTGAGACTACCATTAATATCGGCGTAATCGAGGGAGGAACCCGCTCTAACGTGGTCCCTCAGATGTGCCGAACTCGAGTCGATGTAAGGTCAAAAACTTTCACAGAGGGTGAGCGCGTTGCCGAAGCGCTGCAACATTTGAACCCCAAACTCCCAGGCGCAGAGATTTATGTCACAGGTGGATGGAACCGTCCACCGATGGAGCGATCACCCCTGATCGGAGAGACCTTCGAAAAGGCACGATCCATCGCTGTAAAAGTCGGACTTAAATTAACCGAAGGAGGGACTGGCGGGGGATCTGATGCCAATTTCGTCGCCCCACTGGGGATCCCGATCCTCGATGGGCTTGGCGCCATTGGAAAGGGTGCACACTCAAGTGACGAGAGAATTGAGAAAGGAACTCTCCCGGCAAGAACCGCTCTCATCTCCGCTTTGATCACGGATTGGTGGAATACGCCTTAAGCTCCACTTGAAGATCCTCAAAGCTCGTCATCGTGCCCATCCGGCGCAGGAATTCTTTCGGATCATCAAGGACATCCCAGAGCTGGCGGACAGCTTCCCCCACGGGATCATCCCCTGCCGCTCCACCTGGGACATCCGCATAAGCGCCATGAAAAGCAAAGTAAGCCTGATTCAGGCGTCGAATTCTGTATCCATGCTCCCAGAACACCCCACGCCTCTCTTCCATATACGTTTCAGCCTCTTCAATGAATCCTTTATCCAGAAGCTCATCCACCATAACCCTCGTTTCGCGCATTTCAGCGCGAAAATCAAATTCGGGAGGATCATCCGGTTCGTTGGGTTGTGTTGGACTTTCTTCTGGGATAAGAAAGGCATAATGTTGTTCGAGAACTTGGTGTCCGATCTCCTTACCCATGAGATTCGCCGTGGTTTCATTCATCGTGCGTAATTCCGCACTCTCGCTGTAGCGTACACCGAGTGGACGGAGGCTCAAATAATTATGGATCCATTCATGAGCCACCACCTCAACCACCCAACTCAAGGATGAGCTCTCCTGCACCATGGTGGGGTAGGTGCCTAAACCTCCGACTGGCACAACGAGAGTCGACACGTCAAGCGATGCTTCCACCTTTGATTCAAGCTCGACCTTTTCCTCAAGAGACATCTCGGTATCCAGGGAGATATTCGCATCCTGACGAATAACCTCTCTCGGGGAGACGATCAAGGCGTGTGGAAGGGGTGAAAATTGAAATGCAACTGGCGGCATGGGTACACCGACTAATTCGATTCCTAGCTCAGAAACCATGAACGCGATTTGCTCTTGAAGGATACTTTCAGCAACGGGTTGGAGATTCGCTTCCTGGCTTCGCAGCGTGCTCAGCACGTCTGTCTGGGCATCGACCAGGGGTGCCACCTCGTCGATATCCGGGTCACCCAAGATTTCTTCGAGATAGCGTTCTTCACTTTGCACTTCATCCACGAGCTGGATGTAGTCCAACACGATGACCTCCTGGTCTGTCTCGTCTAGATAGGAGGATAAACCGAGACCCCATTGCCCAACTTTGACGGTAAAGGCATCCAGCGTCCAACTCAGAAAATTAAACTCATGTGAGCGTGTAAATCGCTGGATATGATCGTTTACGTCCACCGACTGCAGCGTGCTTCCCGCAAGCAGCAGAAGTACCAAGACGAATAAAAATCCTCTCCAGCCAATCCAAAGAATCCGGCTTGCCCAACCCTGTCTATGCATAGCGGCATCATACCAGTCGGAAGCAAAGTGTCAATGGATGTCACTACGACGAAGAAAACATTGCCCGTCTGCCCTTTTCGTAGGGATTCCGCAGGGTCTCCACGGGGAGATGTTTGGACTCCCTATGTTATAATCTCGTTCCCTGGCAGACGGTTAAATCTTACCGCTCCGACATTTCTTATAATGAATTTCCTTGTCACTGGAACAGCAGGATTTCTAGGATCAGCTCTCTCCAATCGACTGGCGCGAGAGGGTCATCAAGTCCGTGGTCTGGATGATCTTTCAGCCGGCGACCCTGGCCGCTTGAGTCCGGACGTACTCTTCACACGAGGGGACGTCACCGATCGACCCAAGTTATGGACACTCCTTCAAGATGTCGATTGTGTCTACCATCTTGCCGCAAAAGTATCCGTCCCCGAGTCTGTGCTTTACCCGCGCGAATACAACATCATCAATGTGGGAGGCACTGTCAGTGTGATGGAAGCCATGCGTGATGTAGGGGTTCGCAGGGTTGTATTTGTCTCCTCTGGTGCGGTGTACGGCCATCAAGACCAGCAACCGCTGCGCGAAGATATCTCACCCAATCCTGGATCTCCCTATGCGGTGTCCAAGCTTGCTGCGGAGCACTATGTTAGAACTATCGGTTCGCTGTGGGGCATAGAGACGATCTCATTGAGGGTCTTCAATGCCTATGGACCCGGTCAGCCTTTATCGGTAGCGCATCCTCCTGTGATTCCACATTTTCTAAGACACGCCGCACGTGGCGGATCCATAGTCATCCATGGCAGCGGGGATCAAACGAGAGATTTCGTCTATCTTGACGATGTCGTTGAAGCCATGGTTGCCTCGGCTACAGCCCCTACCGTTGACCGATCCGTGATCAATATTGGCAGCGGTGAGGAAACCAGCATCCGTGATCTCTCGAAAACCATCCTTAAAATAGTAGATAAGGATGTAGAGCGAATCTTCAAAGAAGATCAGGACTCAGGCGCTCCTCGCATGCGGGCCGATATTCAAATCGCCACATCAAAATTGGGGTACAGACCTCGATATTCACTGGAGGAAGGTCTTGCGCAAATGGCTGCGGAGGACAGTCGCTTCCAGACCAACGGTGATTAGCATCCGGGATCGTTCCTGCATCTATCCGCTTTTTCTTTAATCGACCGCTCTTATGGCAAATAGGCAGACCAACCTTATTCGCTTGAATTATCATGATGAAATCAACAAGAAGGACTCGAGATTTCTATCAACGAGCAACCCTGACGGTCGCTCGCGAGCTGCTGGGTCAACGGTTGGTCAAACTAGAAGAAGATCACACACGCCTAAGCGGGACCATCATTGAAGTGGAAGCCTATGTCGGGACAGAAGATCTTGCATGTCATGCGCGCGCAGGTCGAACTGACAGGAACGAAACGATGTGGGGACCGCCGGGACATGCCTATGTCTATTTTATCTATGGTATGCACTGGATGTTGAACGTAGTCACGGAAGAGGAAGGCAAACCCGCAGCCATATTAATTCGCGCCCTGCTCCCCGAAGAGGGAATCCCACGCATGATGGAGCGGCGGAATAGTAGAAAGAGAACACAACTTTTGAATGGACCGGCAAAATTGTGTCAGGCTTTCGGGATCAACCATGCTGCGGATGGGACAGACATGTGCGATTCAGGGGGGAAGTTCTTCATCGAAGAAGCAGGACAAATTCCGGAAAATGCCGTAACAACAGGGGCACGTGTGGGGTTAAACAATGTACCTGAACCCTGGAAGAGCGTCTCGTGGAGATTTCAAGTACTTCCAGGATCATTCAATCGACAGGAGGGATTTGAAGAATGAAGTTACTCGAAGGCAAGACTGCCCTGGTATTTGGCGTAGCAAATGATCACTCAATAGGATGGGGCATCGCAAAAACCATGCACGAGCATGGGGCAAAACTAGCTTTTTCATATGCTGTAGATGCGCTAGAAAGGCGTGTTCGTCCACTGGCGGAATCGGTGGGTTCAGATTTTGTCGAAAAATGTGATCTGTCCAGCGATGATGAAATTGAGCATCTGTTTAAAAAAGTGGATAGCGACCTGGGTCCCTACGACATTCTCGTTCACGCAGTTGCGTTTGCAGATCGGGATGAGCTTATGGGCGACTTTCATATGACGAGCCGTGAAGGCTTCCGCGTCGCCATGGATATCAGCGTTTACTCGTTCATCGCCATCGCCCGCGCATCCATTCCATTCATGCCCAATGGCGGCAGCATGCTCACACTCTCCTACCATGCGAGCGTAAAGGTTTTCCCTAACTACAACGTCATGGCCATTGCGAAGGCGGCTCTAGAAAATACGACTCGATATCTGGCTGTGGACCTTGGTCCGAGAGGGATTCGAGTGAATGCGATTTCTCCTGGACCCATACGTACACTCTCTGCCGCTGGTGTAAGCGGATTCAAGAAACTTCACCGGGAATTCGCCAATGTAAATCCGCTGCGCTCGAATGTGACCAGTGAAGATGTCGGCGGCGCAGCTTTGTGGCTGTCATCTGATTACGCTAAGAATGTCACCGGCGAGGTGCTCTACGTAGACTCGGGTTACAATATCCTCGGAGTAACAGTTCCAACCGACGACATTTAATTAGGAAAAACCACCTGGCTAACCCTCGTGATTAACCGACTACGCGCCGGTTCGTTTCCTTCCATGGACCCTGAACTTCGTCCTTTCAGGGCGCGTATCGGTCAACTCGCGATCTTTGCGACCTTCACAGCATTATGCGTCTGGCTCATCGTCGATCTGATGCAGTTGTGGAGGTCAGAACTCATCAGGTTCGAAGATCTTTGGTTTGAGTTTCTCTCCATTCTCTTTCTAGCTTTCAGCAGTGCATTAGCCTTACGAATGATTAAAAGGGGGAATATTGGCGCGGCGGGATACACACTGGCATTCGCGCTGTTCCTGTTTTCATTCTTTCGCATCATGCTTTTTCCTGCGGATCTTTACCTCCTCAGCGGAATCCTGTTGGCCCCTATTCTCGTGGTGGGGGCGATTACTGGAGGCTATTCCCCCATCGTCTTTTCCTCACTCGCCTCGTTGACAGTGGTTTTCGCATGGCTCCGTCTGAGGGGTCTAGAGATGGAGCCAGCCTATCTTTATACAAGCTCCGCAGGCTTAACTTTTCTATCCATCCAGATCGTGATTCAGCAAGCGTTGGCAATGCTGCTCGTCAGTCTTTCTAGGCATATTGAGCGGACGATTCAAAGGTTGCGCTCTCACACAGAGCAGCTTACGCTGCTCGCCCATACAGATCCACTGACCGCTTTGGCCAACCGCAGATATTTGATCGAACAGCTCGAACGGGAATTCGCTCGCGCCAAACGATATCGCCGTCCACTGGCGTTGCTCTATATTGACCTGGATGGCTTCAAAGCGATCAACGATCGCTTTGGTCATCTTTTCGGAGATGAGATCTTACGAAGCTTGTCCATGGCAATAAGAGCCGTCCTGCGCTCAACCGATCTACTCGCTCGGATCGGTGGCGATGAGTTTGCCGTGCTACTGCCCGAAACGACGATTAAGGATGCGGTCGGTGTGGCAAACAAGCTGCGGAAAGCACTCGGAGCGTACGGCGCCAGCTTGGGTACTTCGGTCCCCCCGCTCACTTTCTGCGCAGGCGTTGCCCAAATGCGTGAGGAAGATGAGACCATCGATGATTTACTCGCACGTGCCGATCAAGCACAATACAGTGCAAAAACCAGCGGGAAGGCGCAGATTCGCTCCCAGTTAGACATCAACCAACTCCCTCTATTTGAGGAAGAAGCGTCATCTTCCGATCAACAAGACTAGGTCCCAGCGCATAACATAGCCGGCGTGGTTCAAAATCTGTTTAAAAATGCCGAAACCCATAGGAGTGATCATGATTCATAGCGGCAGTATCGATCTTCAGACTAAGGGTCACGCCGATACGCATGACCTGACTGAAAGGGTGCAGGCCATCGTGGATGAAGGACGGATCCAAGCAGGTGTTGCGACTGTATTTACTCCCTCAGCGACGAGTGGGCTCACGACCATCGAATTTGAATCTGGCGCGCTTGCAGATCTTCGTCGAGTATTAGATGAGATCGCACCTGTGGATCAGGAATATGAACACAATCTGCGTTGGGGAGACGGTAATGGGCACTCGCACCTTCGTGCTGCACTACTGGGACCATCCCTTTCCATCCCCATTCAAGAGGGACAACTCACATTGGGTACCTGGCAGCAGATTCTCTTCATCGATTTTGACGTCCGTGCGCGCTCCAGATCACTCGTGGTCCAAATTGTAGGAGACTGATGTAGTTGTAGTAAGATTGTCCCTATGATGTCAGCTAACGCTTCAACGACGAACTTGAGTTCTCAAAAACGTTTACTCGTCGCACTTGCACATCCTGATGATGAGAGCTTTGGCCCGGGGGGCACGCTTGCGCTGTATGCACAGCGCGGTGCCGAGGTCACGTTGATTTGCGCAACCCGAGGTGAAGTCGGGAGCTTGCCCGCGGAAATGGAAGGGAAGGTGGACAATATCGCCGCCCTGCGCGAGCATGAATTGCGCTGCGCCGCGGAGATACTGGGGCTCAAAGAGGTCATCTTCCTGGGCTATCGCGATTCAGGCATGCCAGGTTCATTGGACAATCAACACCCCAATGCCCTGTGCGCAGCACCAGTCGAGGAAGTCGCGGAAAAAGTCGAAGAGTATATTCGGTCAATCAAACCTCATGTCATTATCACATTTGATCCCATCGGCGGCTATCACCATCCTGACCACATCGCAATTCAGCGTGCTACCTTATTAGCGTTCAACAACGCCAGTTCTGAGAATTCAAATTTCGAGAACCTCGCGCCTCACCAGGCCCAGAAACTTTATTACCATACATTTCCACGTCGGCTGATGAAATTTGCTGTCCGACTTCTACCGCTTCTTGGACAGGATCCTACAAGCTTTGGTCGGAACAACGACATCGATTTGCTCGCGATAACTAAGGAAGATTTCCCCGTGCACGCGAGGATCGATTACCGACCTGTGGCGGATATTAAAGAAGCTGCATCTGCTTGTCACCACAGCCAACAGGATCCAGGCACAAATTCTTTTTTGCGGGCCATCGAACGGATTATCGGAAGCAAGGAGAATTTCATGCGTGCTTATCCCCCTGCGCCAGATGGATTGCGGGAACGTGACCTCTTCAAAGACGTCACAGATTAAAGCTTCCTACACGAATAAAAAGACCCCCTCAACAGGAAGACTTCCGCGAGATGCCGACTTCGTGGGTGTGGTAATGTTGAGCCATGATCTCTCGGGAACGTTTACAAGATGCCAGATAGATCGAACCCCACCTCCTTCCGCCGGCTGTAAAGAAGGAGAACCTGATTTGTGGGTGCCTTACGCTTCTTGGGGAGCCATGGATGCGATCCTTGAAGAACCCATTCTTCCTCTATTAACGCGGTGAATAGACGTCCCCTCAGCCACATGGTATGATTGCGCCGCTTCCATAATATGCGAAGACAGGTAGACGAACTTGAATGCATCACGAAGACAACCTGACGCTCCCCCGAATGATTTCAAACTCCCCCATCGACTGCGCCATCTCGCCAACCTAGCTTACAATCTGTGGTGGACATGGAACAGCGACGCGAGCCACGTTTTCCAGCGTCTCGATCCGATTCTCTGGGAGGCAACCTCCCATAATCCAGTTAAATTTCTGCGCACTATTGACGAGGCATGTCTAAAAGAAGCTACCCGTGATCGGTATTACCTGGAATTCTATGATGATGTGATCGATTCCTTCGATAGTTATATGAGCGAGGTCAAGGACTCGTGGTACCCAACTCAGTACCCGGATCGATTAAATCAACCCATTGCGTACTTCTCAACAGAATTTGGACTCCATGAGACACTCCCAATTTATGCCGGTGGACTAGGCATCCTTTCGGGAGACCATCTTAAGGAAGCCAGCGATCTGGATATCCCGCTTGTTGCGGTGGGTTTTCTCTACACTCAAGGTTATTTCAAGCAACGTATTTCGGAGAATGGCTGGCAGGAAGCCTTATATGAACCCCTCTCCTTTGGAGATCTTCCCGTGGTGCCTGTTCTTGATCAGTCCCATCAACCCCTATCGGTTACTGTAGACCTCCCGGGGCGCCAGGTCGAAGCTCGTATCTGGCGCGTACAGGTCGGCAGGGTGCCCCTCTACCTTTTGGATAGCAACGTAGATCAAAACCAGAATGCGGATAGAAATCTGACAGCTCGTTTGTACACAAGCGATCTTGAACTGCGGCTATCCCAGGAGATTATTCTCGGTATCGGCGGTGTTCGAGCACTTCGTGAGCTTGGTTACAATCCGGCGGTCTGGCATCTGAATGAAGGCCATTCAGCATTCCTCACGCTGGAGAGGATTTGTGAGCTCGTCACCGGGGGGATGAGCTTCGAGGACGCGCAAGACAAGATCAAAGCATCCACGGTTTTTACCACGCACACGCCCGTACCCGCTGGACACGATGAGTTTCCAATATGGATGATGGACAAGTACTTTAGCGGTTATTGGTCCCAACTTGGCCTGGACCGCGAATCTTTTATCCAACTGGCAATACAGAATAATCCGTGGGGTGAAACATTCAGCATGTCCACGCTTGCTATGAAGATGGCCCGTTATCGCAATGGGGTCTCGGAACTTCATGGAGAAGTCGCCCGTAAAATGTGGGGGGTCCTCTGGCCGAATCTGAGCGAGGAAGATGTCCCCATTGGTCATGTGACCAATGGCATCCATTCGCCTACCTGGCTCGCACGGCGAATGAAGCATCTCTTCCTGCAATACTTCCCTGAAGAGTGGATGGCGCACCTGGATGATCCGGAAATCTGGGAAGTCGTGGAGGATATCCCGGATGAAGAGCTGTGGGAAGTTCGCAGGCATCTCAAACGCAAACTCGTTGCCTATGTGCGTGAGCGAGCGAGACTTCAGTGGCAGTCCGGCGATATTCATCCAGTCCAGGTCATCGCAAGTGGCGTGCTCCTGGATCCATATGCGCTCACTATTGGGTTTGCGCGCCGGTTTGCGACGTACAAGCGGGCAAATTTGATTTTCAAGGATCCGGAGCGATTGTTGAACATCATCAGTCGACCGGATCGACCGGTGCAGATTATCTTCGCAGGGAAAGCTCATCCCGCCGATGAACCCGGAAAACAGCTGATCCAAGAGATTTATCGATTCGTGAAGAATTCCGAGAATGCCGGGAGATTAGTTTTTCTCGAGGACTACGATATGAACGTCGCACACTACCTGCTCCAAGGCGTAGATGTCTGGTTGAATACGCCCCGGCGTCCGAATGAAGCCTCAGGGACATCGGGGCAGAAGGCAGCGCTCAACGGTGTCTTGAATTTTTCTGTGCTGGATGGATGGTGGCGAGAAGGCTTCAATGGAATGAACGGCTGGTCGATCGGCGAGGACCGCACCTATGAGAATGAGGAAGAGCAAGACAATGCAGATGCGGAGAGTCTTTATACCACACTCGAAAACGAAATCATCCCCCTTTACTACGATCGCTCCGCAGATGACATGCCTGCAGAATGGCTTGGATGGATGAAAGAAACCATTAGGACGCTGGCACCCTCGTTCAGCATGACGAGGATGGTGAAGGAATACGTAACGGAGATGTACATGCCTGCGCTCCCCCCAAAAGGTGATTAGATGGAAACACAAATATTCGATCTGTTCGCAATCTATCCCGCACTCATGCCAATCACGATTTTCCTTCTTCGGGTCACGAATATGGCCCTGGATACGCTCAGGGTCTTATATACTGTCCGTGGGAGGAATCGTGAAGCATGGCTATTTGGATTTATTACATCACTGCTCTTTGTCGTGGCCATCACGATTGTGCTCTCCAATCTGGATAACATCTGGAACGTGATCGCCTATGCTGCCGGATTCGCCACCGGGAATGTTGTTGGGATTAAAATAGAGGAGCGCTTAGCCATCGGACATGCCGATGTACGCATTATCAGCTCCCATCTGGGAGACGAGATCGCTGAATCCCTTCGAGCCGCAGGCTATGCGGCCACAGAGCTGCCGGCTCGTGGCCGAGACGGCACGGTCTCGGTAATCAACTGCAGCGTCATGAGGCGGGACATCGCTCGAGTTCGTACTGAAGTAGATAAGATCGATCCATCCGCATTTATTACGGTTGAAGATATTCGCCCAATTCACCGGGGCTTCTGGAAAGCGTAACCGCACGCCCCGCATAAACCCTTTCTTTTAAGGAATTACAGCGGATAGTAGGATTTCGTCCCCATTGGGCCTGGCGTCAATCAAACCCATACTAGGAATAAGGGGTGGTTTGCATTGGACCTACCCAGACGGTATAATCCCGCGACCCACTTATGCGGGGATTTATCTGACGTTCCCAATCTGGTTGGAACTCTTGGGGGTTCCACTCTCGAGCTTGAGGTCGTTGGAAAACACACACGGCTCGTTTTCTAAAAGGCCTATATGGCACTAAAAGGCAACCTGCGTGATTTCAGTGTCACGCAGCTCTTGAATCTAATAAATCTGGCCCACAAAACCGGCACACTCACACTTGAAGGTCCGGATGCTGTTGCATGGGTCTCATTCAGCGAGGGAAAACTCATCTATGCGCAGATGGGAAGCGAAGACGGCTCACTCACTGGAATACTGACCCGGGCAGGGAAAATTACGCCCAAACAAGCAGAGATCATCCGAACACACGGGCAGGGTAAGACTGATAAAGAACTCGGATTGATGCTAATTAACGCCGGCTACCTCAACCAGCAAGACATCCTTACGAACATTCGTCAATATGTCCTTGACATTGTCTATTTGTTGTTCACCTGGGTTGAAGGGCTTTTCCGCTTCGATGCGAATGTGCTCCCTCCCGATGACGCTATCACGATCCGATTGGATCTCGAGAACATCATCATGGAGGGTTCCCGTTCTATGGAGGAATGGGAGCTGCTCAAGGAAGAGATTCCCAACCTTGATATGGCGCTGAATTTCGTGGAGAGACCTGGCGCAAACATTCGAGATGTCCACATGACGGTTGAAGAATGGAAGGTTGTCTCGTATATAAACCCTAAAAATTCCATCCGCCAAATTGCGAAGACGAACAAGATGAACGATCTCGAGATCCGCCGTATCGTTTATGGATTGCTGCAAGCTGGCTTGATTGAAATCGTGCGCCCGAAGGGCATGCCCCTCCCGCCGCAAGCTCAGCAATTACCACCGGTCGATAAAAAAGAACAAACTTCATTGGTAAATAAGCTGATCGATCGAATCCGGACTTTGTAAGGGAAGATGGAAAATGCAAACTGTTAAGATGGTCGTTACAGGTCCGTTCAACTCCGGGAAGACTGCATTCATTCAATCGGTCAGTGAGATTGATGTCGTTTCCACCGAACGGAAGATCAGTTCTGAAGCGGAGAGGATTAAAGAGACCACCACTGTCGCGATGGATTTTGGGCGCATCACTGTGGATGATGATTTGGTCCTCTATCTCTTCGGCACACCGGGTCAAAAACGATTTGATTTTATGTGGGAAATCCTCTCGGAAGGGATGCTCGGCTTCATTGTAATGGTGGATAGCGCCCGCCCTGAAACTTATCGGGAAGCGCGTGGAATTCTCCAGACATTTCGGGCCTACGCGCCAACTCCTTATGTCGTTGCCGCTAACAAGCAGGATCTCGACGATGCCTGGGAAGTTGATGACTTACGCATCGCCCTAAATCTTGACCCTAAAGTGAAGATGTTGCCATGCATTGCCACGGATCGAGAATCAGTCAAAAAAGTACTACTCGAATTGCTCTACAGCATCCTCGAGGAAATGAAAGAGTAGAAGGTAGACTTCCTCTGGGAAATGACCTACGATTTCATGATCCCTTTTCCTCCAATTTGGTCGTGCCCAACCGCTTATATTCACATCATCACACTTCGTCCTCTGGATAGCCCTTTTATCGTATTTGCTGGGTCTCTATGTTTACCGTAAGATAAAACCCAAATGGTTGAATAGTTTCAACTGAGTTGGTATCGATTATGTGTCCTCTGAGAGAGTCTCTGTAGCGGGGATGATGCCTGATTCGACTTCGCTCGATCTTGTAAACCAATAAAAGGCAGGTCTCGGCTAATGGTTCTTGCGTCAGGCATCCATCAACAAGGAGGGGCACAGGATGAAGACCGGTCGCATCCTGATTGTTGATGCCGATTTCGATATATCCAATTTGCTCCGCATCTTTTTCGATGGGGAAGGGTACGATTTGGATGAGCTTCCGCAGCTGCTAACTTCTTTGGATGGGGGTGCATTCAAGATGGATGGCGAGTCAGGCAATGCTTCACCCGAGCTCTCGCTTTCTATCGGTGTCTTACGAGTCGACGAACAAAACTTTGAAAACATTTTTCAAGTCACCAAATCATCCGCGAACGCTCGGCAGTTGGATGGGTAGGCAGTCACCTTGATATGAATAACATAAACCCCTTGCTGGTGGGATTTTTTCTCCTCTTCTTTGGTGTGCTCATCATCGGAGTTGTTTGGGTCGCCGCCTCCATCCGCTCGACTGAAGCCACAAGACAGAAAGAGGACGATGTCCATCAACGCGAATCACACTATAGTGACCCTGATTTGATTTCTGCGCTCTTTCAAGCCATCCCACTTATCCAGGATCAGGAGGCATTGTTTGAATTGCTCACCGAAACAATAGCGGATGCTCTCAACGTATCGATCCTGGGCTTCCTGATCTACGATCAAATTGACCTGTTGCTGCGCGGCCAAATCCCTTTCCACGGGGTTCAGGATGAATTCGTTCTGGAGTGGTTCAGCCTTCCATCGCCGCCGGAAGCACCACTTTCGACCGTATGGACACGGCAGGAAAATTGGGTTTCCAATAACGTCCCTCAAGATCCAACGGTGGACGAATTTGGGCTTCGCCCTGCGTTTCAGCAGGGAAAATTTCAAAACATGCTAATTGTTCCTTTGACGAACGCCGGAAACAGAATTGGGCTCCTTCTAGCTGCAAACAAGAGGGACGGGGAGCGGTTTGAGGATAAGGATATTGAGCTGGCCGCATTCATTGCCCCTCAGTGTGGCTCCCTTCTCCAGGCTTCGATTGAAATCGTGCGTTCTTACGGTACGAGCGCGCTTCCCCCCGGGGTTACACCCAGTGCTGTGGGAGGAAGCTCAACTCTGGGAGTGGATCACGATCACACTCGCGATCTCATAAGAACTGAGACGCTCCTGCGATTATCAACGGAGCTTTCGACCAGCCTGGATCTCGACAGAGTACTAAACCGATCGCTATCCCTTATCCAGGAGGTGGTGCCCGCAGGCCAGGGTGCGATTCTCCTCATCCCATCTGAAACAGATAACCTCATCTTGCGCGCATCGTTTGGTTTTCCTGAACCTCTTCCCCCAGGGGGACGACCGTCCCCTTATACAAGTAATGAGGGTCTCGCTGGATGGGTCATCCGGAATCGGCAGGCGATCATTATTGACGACCTCACTCAGGATGAGCGTTGGGTGCCTTATGACGATGACATACCCAATCAGAAAAGCGCCCTGGTGATACCTTTGATTGCTTCGGAGGAGGTCATTGGCACGATTGCGCTGTATGCACAACGTTCCAATGTCTTCACGCAAGAGCATCTCCGGTTTGTGACTGCGGCAGCCAGCCAGATTGCTGTGGCGATCAGCAATGCGGAACTGTACGCACTGATCCGGGACCAGGCCGAGCACCTCGGTTCCCTTGTGCGGGTACAGCAAGTTGAGACAAGTAAATCACGCGCCATCCTTAATTCCATCACGGATGGAGTTATCGTGACAGATCATGATCACGGCATCCTTCTCTTTAATCCAGCCGCAGAACGCATCCTGGGGTTGGCTCGCGCGGATGTGCTTGGCGGACCAGTCTTCGACATTATCGGCGTCTATGGCACTTCTGGAGGTCGATGGGCTGAATCCATACATGGTTGGAGTGATAAAACACCATCCCCCGATCAGATCGGATTCATTTCAGAACAAATCGTCCTTGAGGATGGCAGGGTCATCGCAGTGCATCCTGCACCCGTAGTCCTGGGCGAGGAATTTCTCGGTACTGTTTCCATCGTCCGGGATATCTCGCGTGAGGTGGAAGTCGATCGGCTCAAGTCTGAATTTGTTGCCACTGTGAGTCATGAACTGCGAAGCCCGATGACCTCCATCAAGGGCTTTGTGGACTTGCTCCTTATGGGCGTGAGTGGCATCTTGAACAGCGAGCAGCGGCGTTACCTCGACATCGTGCGAGTCAACACCAACCGTTTGGAAATTCTTGTGAATGATCTTCTCGACATCTCGAGAATTGAATCAGGTCGAAATCTTCTCGTAATTGAACCAATTAGAGTTTCAACGGTTTTCTCTGAGGCAGAAGCTTACATCCATCAGATGTGTAAAGAGTACGATAAGACACTTGAAGTCGAGATCGTTTTTCCGGAAGACATCCCCAGAATCAATGGGGACGCCGAGCGGGTTCGACAGATTTTAGAAAATCTTGTCGAGAACAGCGTACACTACACACCCGCAGGTGGGAAAATCGCACTCAAAGCCGCTGCTGTGGATGATTCAATTGAAATCGAGGTGTCCGACACAGGAATCGGGATCTCGCTCCAGGAACAAAACCGCATCTTTGAACGCTTCTACCGCGGGGAGCAAGCCCTCAACCTAGGCGTAGCTGGTACAGGCCTGGGACTTTCAATCGTGCTTAATCTTGTGGAGATGCATGGCGGTCGGATTTGGGTGACCAGCGAAGGAACCCCCGGCAGCGGTACGAGCTTTACAATTGCGCTCCCTTTTGCAGAGGATGTTCCCCAAGTCATCCCGGAGACCGGAGCGGCATGACCAAAATCCTCATCGCTGAAGATGAACGGGACATCCGGGAACTTATCTCTTTTACTCTGGAGTACGAGGGTTATGATGTCATCGTGACGGCCAACGGCGAGGACGCCCTTGAAATGGTCTATAAAGAGCGGCCCGATCTCGTCTTACTTGACGTCAGGATGCCGCGCATGGATGGATATGAGGTTTGCCGGAGAATTGTTAACGACGTCACGATCCAGCACATCCCTGTTGCTTTTATCTCGGCAAAGGGTCAGCAATCCGAAATCGATGAGGGCATGGGCGCCGGAGCCGTGGATTATCTGCTCAAGCCCTTCTCGAGAGATCAACTCTTGGGGATGGTGGTCAGGCTGCTTTCAGAAAAATAGTTATGGTATGCCCATCGCTCTCATAGACCGACGGGTGCATGAGCTTCTAATGAACTCTCTGGATCCAGTTTTGCCATCATTCTTGGTACTCGCTACTTTGACCGTGATAGGTTCCTCTGGTACAATCCCCGCGCAGGGCGTTGTACCCTTCGCCCGGAGCGCCGCATGCGGCGCTCAAATTTTGCAGAAAGGGCTTGATTAAAATGAAAGTACTGTTGTTGAAAGACATTCACAAACTCGGTCGTGCTGGGGATTTGAAGAAAGTTGCTGATGGGTATGGTCGCAACTACTTGCTTCCTCAAGGTTTGGCTGCATTGGCAACCCCCAGTATGCTCAAACAGACCGACCGTATTCGAGAGTCGGCCACTGTCGAGCGTGAGCGGTTGAATACGGAACTCGGTGACGTGGCGGGTAATCTGTCGGACCTGAAGCTTTATTTCCCCGTGAAGGCTGGAGAGACCGGGAAACTCTATGGCTCGATAACCACTGCGATGATCGCCGACTCCATCGAGATGGAAACGGAAGCGATTATCGATCGAAATCAGATCGATACCCAGCCGATAAAGATGCTGGGTGTGCACGAAGTACCGGTCCGATTGACCATCGATTTGATTCCAGAAGTCACCGTCGTGGTCCATCACGAAGGGGAACCCCCCGAATCAGCCTACGAATTCGAGGATCTTCAATCCCCCGAGGAAGAAGCTGCAGGCACTTTTGCGGACCTCCAGGTCGAGCTTGAGGCGGAAGACGCTGCCGCGGCAGCAGCCGAGGCAAGCGCGAAGGAAGTCGCAGAAACCGAGTCAGAAGCCATCGAGGAGCTGGTTGAACCCATCGATGCATCGGAAGCATCTGACTCAGTGTTTGATCATGCCGAGGAATCTTCAGAGGAAACCAACTCAGATCCCCAAGAAGATAATTAGGCAAGGGTCATAACCCAACAATCCAATAACAGGATTTAATAGCAGGCCGGGTCTTGCGTATACCATGGAAGAGATTGGCCGAACATTACGGGAGACGCGAGAGCGTCTCGGCTTGACCCTCGAAGAAGTCGAGCGTTCCACCCACATCCGTGTGGAACGTCTTACGGCTCTTGAGAATGGTGATTTCGACTCGTTTGCTTCCCAAAGCCAAGCTCGTGGATTTCTTGGGAATTATGCCGATTTCCTTGGTTTGGACCGTGAAGATGTCTTTGAACAATTTGGTCAAAGCCGCGGTCGCCGTACCCCTCAGTTGATTAAAATTGGATCAAAAACTGAGCCGAGTGCGTCTAAACCATTTGTACGAGTAAGAAAGCCACGGGTGTTTTCCTCAGATTTGCTCGTTGCAGGGTTGATCATCATAGGCGTGATCGCCATGTTGATTTGGGGAGGCGGGCGCGTTTTCGCCGCGCTAAACAGCGAAGCTGACCCGGCCCAAATCGACCCGATATCTCAAGCAACTCAACTGATCGAGACCCCAACGGAAAATCCCCCCACAGCTGTGGTGTTCACAGATTTGATCAACCTGTCTCCTGAAGCGGCAACACCTACATCTACGCTGCAGCTTGGTGTGGTCGAGACCACGAGCATTGTCGTCATTGCCGAGCAACAAGCGTGGATTCGAATTACGGTTGATGGTGAGGAAGCCTTCAGCGGCCGAGTTAGACGGGATGATACGCTTGAATTTCATGACTTTGAGACGCTTGAGTTGCTCACAGGGAATGGAGGCGTGATCCGCGTGCTTTATAACAATCAAGATATCGGTTTCCTGGGGGAAATTGGCCAGGTAATCATCCGCATATGGACAGCGGAAGGCCTGGTGACGCCTACACCCACGATTACGAGAACGCCTGCCCCGTCCACGGCAACCCAGGAAAGCACGCCAGCGCCTAACAGCGCTCCTGGAGGCTGAACATTGCCTGATAACAGCTTCCATCTGATCTCACTGGGGTGTGCGAAAAACAGCGTGGACTCCGAGTCTATGACGCGACTTCTCGTCAAAGGAGGGTATCGCGCGAACCCTTCACCCCAAGATGCCGATGTTGTGATCGTGAATACATGTGGTTTTATCGGTCCAGCACGGGACGAATCGTTTGACGTGCTACGTGAGCTTGCAGAGAGTAAGAGGGCGGATCAAACGCTTATCGCAGCTGGTTGTCTCACACAGCGTTACGGAGAAGCAGTGGTTCGAGAAGTACCTGGCATCGATGGTGTGCTAGGAACAAGACGATGGATGGATGTCCTTGAGATTGTCAGGAAAACTCGCGAACGTGGACAACCCACACCGGTCTACCATCTTCCCGATGTTCCCACTGTAGGTGAGGATGACCGAGGGGTAGCACGTGTCGCCATCCAGGGGGCCAGCGCCTATCTCAAGATCGCTGATGGGTGCCGGCGACCTTGCGCCTTCTGTGCGATTCCCCTGATCAAGGGCCCTGCGGTAAGTCGTCCTCCCCAGGCCATTCTTTCTGAGGTGAGGGACCTCCAGTCGCAAGGAATACGGGAAGTTATCCTCATCGCCCAGGATACGACGGATTACGGACATGACCTTGACATGAAGGATGGCCTTGCCACGCTTTTAACTGATATTGTGCAGACCGCTCCGGATCTGGATTGGATACGAGTGATGTATGCCTACCCTGGATACGTAACAGATGGCCTCATCGAGGCTATGGCCACGCATACGCAGATCATTCCGTATCTTGATATGCCGCTCCAGCACAGCAGCCAGGAAGTTCTAAAAGCGATGCGCCGACCCGCGAATATGACGTGGGTGTACAAGACGATCGAGAAGATGCGAGCGGCCATGCCGGACCTGGCATTGCGCACGACATTCATAGTCGGCTATCCGGGAGAGACGGAGGACGACTTCGCTGAGCTTCTCGGATTTGTTAAAAGCGTGATGTTTGATCGAGTAGGTGTCTTTACATTTTCGTATGAAGGTGGAACTAGCAGTGAGAAGTTAGGAGATCCGGTGCCATCTGAGGTCAAGGAAGATCGACGCAACCGCCTGATGGAAGTCCAACAAAGAATATCTTTATCGAAGAACCAGGGTTTCGTCGGTAAAAAGTTGGATGTCCTTGTAGAGGGTCATGACGACGAACTGTCCCTTGGTCGCTCCTATCGCGATGCACCTGAAATCGATGGATTGGTCCTGGTGGATGGTGAGATTCCTGCAGGGGAAATGGTGGAAGTTCAAATCACAGGGGCACTTGCGTATGATTTATCTGGGATCCGTGTTGCAGAACCCGAGGTAGAACACTGATTCGACGAGGATCCCTCCCGCATTCTGGTTCCACATGCATTTTTACAAAGTAACACATTACGCGTAATACATTGTGCGGTTTGTCGGTAGAATTATTACCATCATCAAACTTGTTGGTAGATCTCCAACATTCTCATAGAACTCGATAAGGAGTCATCAGAGCCGAACGATGTCGTATTTCTTACAAGGGGCACTGGCCGGTTATGGAATTGCCATACCCGTGGGTGCGATCGCAGTGCTGATTGTCGAGACGGGTCTGCGTCGAGGGTTTCGAGCCGGGTTTGCGGCTGGAGCAGGAGCAGCGGCGGCAGATACGCTGTACGCGTCGCTGGCGATCATCGCGGGAGAAGCCCTTTCGACAATCCTGTTTCCATACGGAGACGCGATCAAACTTGTCGGGGGAGTCATACTGCTTGGGATTGGCGCATATGGAATCTGGATGACCGTGAGAGCGTCTCGTGAGGTACCCGGCTCCAAATCCATGGAGCCTGTAGAAGAGAGAAATATATTTTTCCAGTTTCTGGCTCTTACCATCTTCAATCCCCTCACCATCGTTTATTTCTCGATTATCATCCTGGGAGGTGGCGTGGAAGATATCACTCGACCAATCGAGGGTTTGGTATTTGTCGCTGGAGCAGCCCTGGCATCTCTTTCCTGGCAAACGCTTCTTGCGGGGATCGGCGCCTTTGCTCATGAAAGGATGACACCAAGATTCAGGATGGTTGCCAGCCTGTTCGGATATATTGTCGTGATCGGTTTTGGACTTAAAATGCTCTTCGTCAGGTCTTGATACAATTTAAAGGTTAGATTTTCAAGAGGTAGAAATCTTTTACGAGTAGGATGAATATAAAATGGGTTTAAGGAAGATTGATACAGTTCTTTTTGATCTTGACGGTACACTGAGGTTCAGCGATCCACCGTCGATTGACACGTTCCATCGCCACGCCGAGGTTCATGGGATCCAACCTGATCCGGATTCTCAGCGCGCTGCCAGGCGCTGGGTATCCGCATATTGGGCAAATTCTGATGAATTGCTCAAGGATATGGAGATCTTCGGCAACCATCCAGACAATGGCGCATTCTGGACGAATCATGCTCGCAAACATCTCATGATCCTCGGGGGGAGTGAGGGGCAGGCCGAGCAATTGGCGCCTGAAATTACACGCATCATGCAAGAACAGTATGATCCAGTTGGCGTCGTCGCTGCGGATGCTTTCGAAACATTGGGTAAATTACAAGAAGATGGATATCGTCTTGGGGTGGTCTCCAATCGTCAGAAGCCCATCCAGGACGTAATCGAAGAGCTAGATCTTCAGGATTTTTTTGAAATCATTCTCGCAGCAGGGGAAGTGGGTTGGTGGAAACCAGATCCTCGCTTACTAACCTATGCGGCGGAGTTGATGCAAACGCCTCCCGAGGCAATCGCATACGTTGGGGATAACTTCTACGCTGATGTTATCTCGGCAGAGGGTGCAGGGATGCGGGCGGTCCTCGTTGACCCTCTGGGCTTGTTCCCAGAAGCTGAGTGTACTGTGATCCAAAAACTTGGAGAATTGGATGGTGTATTGAACACCAACGGCAGAATAAGATAGGGCGTGGTTCACCTAGAAAATAATATTTACGAACTGCGTAGGTTTTTCGGTGGGTCATCGTGGATTGACTCTGATGCATGGAAAACATATACTAAAAGTTAAGGCGTAGCCGGAGCAGTGTAATTATGGATGAAGTGAGGACAATTGAAGGTTGATATCCCAGGCGCATGGGCATGATGCCCGTGTGCCTTTTTGTTACAAAATTTCAGGTAAGGAGGCACAATGGATTATGGAATGATCGGTAAGATCGAGAAGGCGAAGCGATATGCTGCGGAACGTGAACGCATTCGCTTCGATTCATTTGATGCGACCTTTAATGGCGA
>JBGUDT010000003.1:68352-71305 GCA_041821665.1 Anaerolineales bacterium | reverse complement strand
ACGTTCTGCAGATCGGGAACTATTGGTGGGTCCTACCTGGCGTTGCGATCTACTTCCTGGGGGTTTGGGCACGTGCCTGGCGATGGCACTATCTGCTTAGGCCTCTGAAGGATATTTCCACGAAAAAGATGTTCCCCATGGTGGCCATAGGGTATATGGGGAATAACATTTACCCTGCTCGTGCGGGTGAGCTTCTACGAGCCTACGTCCTCAGACAAGATGAAGGCATCCCTATTTCAACTTCATTGGCTACCATCATCATAGAGCGGGCCTTTGATGGCTTGGTGATGCTTGCGTTTGTGTTTGTCAACCTCCCGGAGTTGGCGACCCTCACTGCTGATTCTGGCTTTGCCGGGAGCATTCGTGGGCTCGCCCTAGTGGGAGTGGCGATCTTCTTTACAGCAGTGGCGATATTCATCTCTATGGCCATCTATCCAGATCGCGCTCGTAGCATTTTCCTATGGGTAAATGAGCGCTTTGTGCCTGTAGGATACAGGGATAAACTTGGCGCCTTTGCTGATCGGTTTATTCAGGGTTTGGCCTCGCTGCGCTCTCCTGCAGATGTTGCTATGGTCTTATTGACAACGATCGTCATCTGGCTCCTGGAGACAGGGAAGTACTGGCTTCTGATGCACGCTTTTCCATTTGAGGTAAGTTTCTTTGCGCTCATGTTGATGAACGGGATCGTGAACCTCGCTACGACAATTCCCTCGGCTCCCGGTTACATTGGCACGTTTGATGCGCCTGGGATTGCTCTGCTGGAGGCATATGGTGTGGAAGGTGCGATAGCCGCGGCCTATACCCTGGTGTTGCATGTAGCGCTTTGGCTGCCGATCACACTTTTGGGTGGTTATTACATGATACGAAAAGGATTGAGCTGGACACAGGTGCAGGCTGATGCATCAGATGAGGAGACGCCATGAAGGTTGCAATCGTGGGTGCCGGCATCGGAGGATTAGCCGCAGCCTATGACCTCGCAAAGGGAGGCTGTGAAGTTGTTGTTTTTGAGGGGGCAGATCAGGTTGGCGGTCTGTCCGCAGGGTTTAAGATGCCTAGATGGGAATGGTCTGTGGAACACTATTACCACCACTGGTTTGCATCTGATGAACATGTGCTCGGGCTTATCGATGAGTTGGGCTTGAGCCGCAAAGTGCTTTTCCCCAGACCGATCACGGCGGTATATTTTGAGGGTAAATTTTACGCGCTCGATTCACCTTTGGCCGTACTTACATTTCCGGGGCTGCCCTTTATCCAGCGGATACGCATGGGTCTTGTAGTTGCCTATCTCAAATACATCGCCCGATGGGAACCTCTTGAGGAAGTCACCGCAGATGCCTGGCTGCGGAAATGGATGGGGGATCTTATCTATCAGATTCTCTGGGAACCCCTTCTTGAAAGCAAGTTCGGCTCCGATTATAGAGATGTAAACATGGCATGGATGTGGGCGCGCTTTAAAGCCCGTACGCCGAAACTGGGCACATTCGAGGGTGGTTTCCAGGCTTTCATGGATCACCTGGCTGAACATGTCCAGGATATGGGAGCGGAAATAAGGCTGCGTGCACCGGTAAGTAAAATTCAAACGACAAGTGGAGATCGATTGCAAGTTACGGCAAACGGTGAGACCCTGGAGTTTGACAAATGTCTTGTGACCACCTCCCCCGGTCTTCTTGCAAAAATTGCACCCGATCTGCCGCCAACGTATCTTGAGAAACTCCTTGCGATGAAATCCATGGGCGCGGTTGTGATGATTGTGGCCATCAACCATCGACTCTCAGATGAAGGAATTTACTGGCACAGCCTCCCTAAGTCCGCTGGATTCCCATTTCTATCGCTGGTAGAGCACACAAATTTCATCTCATCAGATCGATTCGGGGGGGACCACATTATCTATGTTGGGGATTACCTTGAACCCGGTCATGAATACTTCACACTGTCCAAGGAAGAGCTGCTTGAGCGTTTTCTACCGGCCTTTAGTCGGTTCAACCCGCAATTTACGTCTGATTGGGTTCGCGATTCGTGGATGTTCCGAACGCCCTATGCACAGCCCATCCCGCTTCTGAATCATTCGAGGTCAATACCGTCGATTCGGACTCCAGTGCGCGGCTTGTGGTTTGCCAGCATGAGTCAGGTCTATCCCTGGGATCGGGGCACCAATTTTGCGGTTGAGATTGCCCGTCGGTCAGCGAAGGAAATGCTTCAACTTTGAGCTATTTCTGGGCGAGGGAAACCCTTGGGCGTGGAAGCACTGCATCAAATAAAGTTCCCCAATGCATCTGTCGGCAGAACGCCGATGTTATAATCACAGCTCATTCATCATGAATGCCCCAGTGAGGAAACTTAATGACTGATCCAAGAATTGATCGATTGGCACAGGTGCTTGTGTCCTATTCCACAAGCATACGTGAGGGAGACCGCGTGCTTATTGAGGCGCAACCCGCAGCCGAGCCTCTCATACGTGCACTCTATGAACGGATTCTCGACGCTGGCGGGCATCCACATATGCTCATCTCGCTATCTGGAATGTTCAGCCACACCGGTCTTGATGATGTCTTCATGGCCAACGCGAGCGATGCACAGCTCGATTACCCTTCTACTTTTTATGAATTGGCATACGGTGAATTTGAATCACGCATCCGCATCCATTCAGCGGACAACACTAAATCCCTGACCCATGCCGATCAGCAGCGTCTTACCCGCCGGGCGAAAACGCTGCGCCCTGTGCTGGAAAAACAATTCACCCGGGGAGAGAGCGATGACTTCCGTTGGTTAACGACGTTGTATCCGACGAACGCGTACGCGCAGGACGCCGATATGAGTCTGTCTACATTTGAAGACTATGTATTCCAGGCCTGTCATGTGGATGATCCGGACGAAGATCCACTGGAGTATTGGAGACAGGTCGAGAAGGAGCAGGACCGGATCGTCGAGGCTTTGAATGGGCACGATAAGATCC
>JBGUDT010000003.1:57682-68253 GCA_041821665.1 Anaerolineales bacterium | reverse complement strand
CGTGTCCGGCAGAGTGTTTTTCACTTATTCATCGGTGAGTGACGGCGTGGAGGTTGGAGGTGTGGAGCTGACCTTTGAAGAGGGTAAGGTGGTAAAAGCGACAGCAACAAAAAATGAAGCATACCTGATCCAAAAGCTTGACACCGACGATGGTTCTCGATTTCTGGGTGAATTTGCCATCGGTTTAAACTACGGTGTAACACAACACACGAAAAATATTTTATTCGATGAGAAAATCGGGGGATCGATTCACATGGCGCTTGGAGCGGGCTATCCTGAGACCGGAAGTACCAATGAAAGCGCCATCCATTGGGATTTCGTTACAGACATGCGTGAAGATGCTGAGATTGAAGTTGACGGCGAGATCGTCTACAAGAATGGCGTGTTCACCATCTAGACAATTCTCATTGGGGAGCTTGTACGAGGATGGATATGAAAATTTATAGGGTCGCACTTTTATTGATGCTATTGACGCTCGCAGCGTGTACCGCCGACCAGGAAGCCGAAGTGGAACTTCCAAGCCCTACGGTACGATCGAGACCAACGTCCACTCCTCCACCCACGGCAACCACATATGTTACGCCAACTGCCGAAGGATCAGACGATTTTGCCAGAGAGGGTGGTTCGCTGCCATCCGAGCAAAACAATCTTTTTTCGACATCGGGTTCTTGTTCTGTTTGCCATACGAATCTAACGGATGAAACCGGCGAAGATGTCTCCATCGATACGAACTGGCGCGCTTCGATGATGGCGAACTCTGCCCGCGATCCCTATTGGCTCGCAACCGTGCGCGAAGAAGTGGAATCGCACCCTGAATTAGCAGAGACCATCGAGGAACAATGCAGCCGATGCCATATGCCCATGGCGCATGTCACCTCGACAGATGAAGGCGATCCAATTTCGATGTTCGGTGAGGGAGGTTTTCTCAACCCTGACCACGATTTGCATACTTTTGCCATGGATGGGGTGTCATGCACAGCTTGCCATCAAATCCGGGAAGATAACCTGGGTCAGGCGAGCAGTTACAGTGGCGGGTTTTACATCGACACTGAATTAAGGGCACCCGATCGCGTAATCTTTGGTCCGTACACGATCGATGACCGACAGGCAGATATCATGCAAGGGGCATCTGGGTATAGCCCCGAGCAGGGTCTCCACCTCTCTAAGTCAGAACTCTGTGCGACCTGCCATACGCTTTACACACCCTACGTGGATGCGGCGGGTAATTTAGCTGGGGAGTTCCCTGAGCAAGTCCCCTATTTCGAGTGGTTTTACAGCGATTATCGTAGAACACGAACCTGCCAGGACTGCCACATGCCCGATGCAGGTGGTGGCGTGAAGATTTCAATCACCAGCGAAGCGCTTCGCAGCCCATTCGCCGTCCATGGCTCTGTGGGCGGTAACGCATACATGCTCGAGCTGATGGACACATTTGGGGATGAGCTCGGTTTAACAGCCTCTAGCGAGGATTTTGAGGGTTCCATCACGCGAACGCTCGATCTGTTGCAGAACGACACTGCGGAGATCACACTGGAAGAAGTGCGTCAATCCGGACCTCGAATCTTCGCAAACGTCGTTATTGAAAATCTCGCAGGTCATAAATTCCCGACGGCTTATCCTTCTCGTCGAGCCTGGCTGCGGTTCGTGGTTCGAGATGCGAACGACCAAATTGTATTCGAATCAGGCGGTTTCAACTCCGACGGCTCGATTATGGGAAACGCGAACGATGAAGACCCAACGATGCTGGAGCAGCATTACGAGGCCATCGTCCAGCCAGAACAGGTGCAAATCTATGAGGCCATCTTGCAGGACACAGAGAACGACGTCACCACGGATTTGCTGAAAGCTGCCAGCTACCGTAAGGACAACCGGCTTCTTCCCTCCGGCTTTGAGAAAGGTGCGCCTTACGAAGACATCGCTGTGCGGGGTGATGCCCGAGCAGACGAAGATTTTCTCGGTGGGACTGATACGGTCCAATATGTTGTCGATGTTGGAAGTTCGCAGGGCCCATTTACTGTCACGGTCGAACTTCTCTATCAGTCCATAGGATATCGTTGGGTTGAAAATTTTCGAGGCTCCGACGTAGAAGAAGCAAAGCAATTCTTAGGATATTATGATCAGGTCCCAAACGAGCCTGTGATCATTTCAAGCGCGGAGGAAGAAGTCGGAGGATAACTCCGAACGTTGGTTTAATCATAAAAGGACCCCTCTTAGTGGGGTCCTTTTTTTCTTTGCGAATGTGTGTGCATTCGGAAGGCAACGTTGACTAGGACCAAGGAGACAGAGGCGTCTCGCTGATTTCCAGGCAGCCTCCCCATGCTATGGTCCAACCTACGATGAGGATTAAAGTAAGCAGACAGGCGATGAAGAAGAAGGTGACGATGGGTTCAGAACGTAATTTTGTTCTACCCCATCCAATGACGAGACTTACCACAATCACGCAGAAGAGAACGCCTAAGGGGCAGGTCCCACCTTCAATAAATATCAGGAACAATGTGAGCCCATGTAGTATTGCTGCGAGGATGACAGCAACTCCGGGCTTCCAAGAGGAGGCAAACGGGTTTTTCCATTGTACGTAGAGAAGGAATAGAGCCATGCCCACGATACCGACATGCCAGATGTAATGGCTGAGCACCTCATCAATAACATATGCGAGCTTATAAGCGTCCGTTAATATGAAATCAGACAGGTGATGTCCGATAGCGTTTGCCCCCAGATGCATGCCCTGTCCTTCAACCCAGATGGCAGAAATGACAACAAATGTGACGCTCGCCGCAACAGGATTCTTCTCGTCGCGAACTGCTCTGAAGATGAGGTAGTAAAGGGGCATGAGAACGATGGGCGTAAGAAGGTCGAGCACGTCCCCTATAGTCATCAGAGGGTATGGCGCGAATTCGCCCCCCAGTAGAGCCGGGCCAATAAAGAAAAGCGTAAAAGCGATAGCAAAAATGAGTATCAAGCCGTTGATTTTTTTCATCACAAGCCTCCTGTACAATGCGCGGCAAGAGCATGTGGTTCTTGTCCGATCGGTTGCTTGAGCGGAGGTGAAGTCTGCAGTGAGGGTGGACGCTAATCGAGGTTGGGTGAGAGTAGATTGCCGGCTGGGATCGTACGCTGCACGCACGGGCTTGGGTGCCAAGACTTTCAGTGACAACTCAAGACAGATTGCACATTATTTCACACAACCCCGACCCATGGTAAGGAGAACAGAACGTATATGTAAACTTAATGGAGGACGCAATTGATTGTTCCCCCGTTCTACTTCCTTTTCATGAGATCGCTTCCTTACTGCCCATCAAACTTCTATGAGACATTCTTTCACCTGTTGAAAAAGTTCCACCGATTGCGCATTCGGCGAAGACATTCCAGCAAGGGCCCTAAAATGGACTGAATTCGTGGGATTTGCGTGACGTTTTCCACTACTTCAAAGGTGCCAAGAACCATATCCTTTGGATAAATTCGAGGGATGATGCACGAACTGCCGATCACGGAGAGTATTCTGAAGATTGCCCTGCGACATGCGGAATCTGCCGGGGCAACGAGGATCACGGATATTCATATGGTCATTGGAAAACTCGCTTCTATAGTGGATGACTCCGTCCAATTTTATTGGGACATCATTAGCGAGGATACGATCGCCGAGGGAGCGAGCTTGCACTTTCGAACCATCCCAGCGCAAATCTTATGTCTCGATTGTGATTTGCGGTATCATCCCGAAGAGGGGGAATTGGCGTGCCCGGATTGCAGTAGTTTACATGTAAGAGTCATCGCCGGCGAGGAATTCAGGGTGGAGGCAATCGAAGTTGAGTCACCCGAGGATGGACCTGCCACGGACTCTGGAGCATAGGATGAAGGATCGCATCGAAGTAGTGGAAAAAATCATGAGCGAGAACGAGCGTCTCGCATTAGAGAATCTGAACCTGCTGAATACTGCAGGGATCTTGGGATTAAATTTGATGGCTTCTCCGGGAGCGGGGAAGACATCACTTATTGAGAATACGCTCGGTGCACTTTCAAACCGCACCCGAATCGCGGTGATCGACGGTGACATCGCAACAAGCATTGACGCGGATAGAGCGGCAGCTGCGGGTGCAGTTGCTGTCCAGATCAACACAGGCGGGCAGTGCCACCTCGATGCAGTGATGCTGAGAGAAGCCCTGACTCAACTTAACCTGGATGAAATCGATTTGCTCATCGTTGAGAATGTCGGGAATTTGATCTGTCCGGCTGAATTTAGATTAGGGACTCATCGCAGTGTTCTTATTGCATCGATCCCCGAAGGGGACGACAAGCCCTATAAATATCCAGGCATGTATCGTGGGGTGGATGCTCTGGTCATCAATAAGACAGATCTTCTCCCGTTTGTAGAATTCGACATGACTTACTTTAAGCAGGGAGTCCAGGTGCTGAGCCCAGAGCTGGTCGCTTTTCCATTGTCTTGTAAAACCGGGGAGGGGATGGATCTCTGGATCAACTGGGTGGAAGACGAACTGAGCGGACATCGGGGCGAATGACCTTGTCCGGAATAGAGGGAGCGCGTATCCACATTAGCGGCGTAGTCCAGGGTGTTGGATTCAGACCATTTGTCTACCAGATCGCATTGCGATCTTCTTTAATGGGTTGGGTGCGTAATACATCTGCAGGAGTCGATATCGAGGTTGATGGTTCCCATGAAGCGCTGAAAGAGTTTGTTGAGGCGCTTGAAGAAGAGACACCACCCCTTGCAAAAATCGACGAGATCCAGGTTGAATGGCAACCGGCCATCGGTTTTTCATCCTTCGAGATAATCCCATCAGAACATATCCCGGGTGCATTCCAACCCATATCTCCAGATGTGAGCCTCTGTGAGGATTGCCGCAAAGAACTTCATGATCCAGCGGATCGACGATTCCGGTATCCCTTCATCAATTGTACAAATTGTGGCCCTCGATTCACGATCATCTCGGACATTCCGTACGATCGACCAAATACGACGATGGCCGGGTTCGACATGTGTGATGCGTGTCTGGTGGAATATCGAGATCCACTCGACCGCCGATATCATGCTCAACCGGTGGCATGTCCAGATTGTGGCCCCGAGATTTGGCTGGAGATAAATGGCGAGACTGTGGCGAAGAGGGGAGAGGCATTGAATTCCGCTCGTCGCATGCTAAAGGATGGGAAAATCCTGGCGGTCAAAGGATTAGGTGGCTTTCATCTTGCCTGTGATGCCACCAATCCGAGAGCCGTGGTCGAACTCCGGCGCAGGAAGCTGCGGGTTGACAAAGCATTTGCGGTCATGCTTTACGACATGGAGTCTGTTCACGAGAATGCGTTCGTCGATCCAGTGAGTGAGGGCCTGCTCATTTCACCGGAGCGACCGATCGTGATCGCAAACCGTAAGCCTGATTCGTCCATCGTAGCTGAGGTCGCACCGCATCAGAGCACGCTGGGTCTCATGTTGCCCTACACACCACTCCATGAACTTCTTCTCGAACCCGAGGATGGCTATCCTGGAGCACTTGTGATGACCAGCGGGAATCTGAGTGAAGAGCCGATTGCTACGGATAATGATGAAGCAAAGAGATGTTTGGATAGCCTGGCGGATGGATTTTTACTGCACAACCGCGATATTCAGACCCGATGTGATGACTCTATTATGCGCGTGTTCGAGGAAGGACCTTATCCAATCAGACGCTCGCGTGGCTACGCTCCTTTTCCGATGCATCTTCAGAGGGTGGCGCCGCCAATGTTGGCCGTAGGCGGAGAGTTGAAAAATACGTTTTGTCTGGCGAAAGATACATATGCCTTCCTAAGTCAGCATATTGGAGATATGGAAAATTATGAGACGCTGCGCTCGTTCGAGCAGGGCATTACCCATTTTGAAGGCATCTATAAAATACAGCCGGAAATTATTGTCCACGATGATCATCCTGATTACATGAGTACGCACTATGCGCTGGACCGAGCCAAGCATGACGGGATAATGTGTATGGGTGTACAGCATCATCATGCGCACATTGCAGCCTGTATGGCTGAAAACGAGATCCAAGGTCCGGTTATTGGGCTCTCATTCGATGGCACAGGATATGGTCTGGATGGCACCACCTGGGGAGGAGAGATTCTCCTCGCGGATTACGGGACTTTTACGCGGTTCTGCCACCTCAGAGAAGTTCCCATGCCAGGGGGGGATAAGGCAGTGAGGAACCCCGACCGACTCGCCCTGGCCTGGTTGCATTCATTAGGGATTGAATGGGATGTTGATCTGCCCCCGGTCATTGCGACGTCCGAAGAAGAGCGAAAGGTCATATTACGTCAGATCGAAACGGGTTTAAACGCTCCACGCACATCGAGCATGGGGCGTCTATTTGATGCTGTAGCAGCGTTGATCGGAATTCGCGGAATCGTTAACTACGAGGCGCAAGCTGCGATCGAACTTGAAGCCTGCGTCGACACGGAAGAACGAGGGGCGTACAATTTCGACTTCCAGGAAGATGAGCTTGATCCTGTGAACGTATTCCACGAATTGATCCAGGACCTACGTGAAGGAGTATCCAAAGGTATCATGGCAGCCAAATTCCATCATGGTCTTGTTCAGGCTGTATTGGATGTCTGTCATCGAGTTAAAAACGAGCGTGGGATTACGGATGTAGCTCTCAGTGGGGGAGTCTGGCAAAATTTGGTTCTCCTCTCAAACGCGACCAAGGCACTCCGAAGCGCAGGCTTCAATGTGCTTGTCCATCGAAAGGTTCCAGCAAATGATGGCGCTTTGGCATTTGGCCAGGTGGTTGTCGCGCTGCACAATTTGAATGGAGTTCCGATGGACGAGGTTCCCAGCGAAGCGCAGATATGAGCATAAGCCGCAAGGCGAGCCGCGCTATAGCTAGGATAGGAGTTCGCAAGAACAAAGAAGGAGTCAGTCAAAATGTGTCTAGGTGTGCCTGGTAAGATCATCGAAGTCTACGAATCGAATGAATTGAAAATGGGAAAGATTGACTTTGGTGGAGTGATTCGCGAATCCTGTCTTGAATATGTTCCCGACGCGAACGTGGGGGAATATGTGATTGTGCATGTTGGCTTTGCTATCAGCTTGCTCAGCGAGGAAGAGGCAAACGAGACCCTTGAACTCCTGCGGGAGATCATCAATATCGAAGAGGAGATAGGACCCGAGGTGGAAACCTCGTGAGATACGTTACTGAATATCGTGATGCAGAGCTGGTTCGAGGGATTCTGGATCAAATTCATAACACGGTCACTCAGCCATGGGTGTTAATGGAAATTTGTGGGGGACAGACTCACGCAATCGTGCGTCATGGAATTGATCAGCTCTTGCCCTCAGAAATCGAACTGGTGCATGGACCGGGCTGTCCAGTGTGCGTCACCCCGCTTGAATTGATTGACAAAGCACTGGCCATAGCCTCAGATCCGAAAGTTATCTTCACCTCTTATGGGGACATGCTTCGGGTGCCAGGTTCGACGAACGACCTTTTCTCGATCAAGGCGCAAGGTGGAGACGTCCGTGTCGTGTATTCTCCGCTGGATGCTCTGAAAATTGCGCAGGAAAATCCTGATCGGGAAGTCGTGTTCTTTGCAATTGGTTTTGAGACGACTGCGCCTGCGAATGCGATGAGTGTGGCGCAGGCTCACACTCTGGGGATCTCAAATTTCAGCATCCTTGTTTCCCATGTTAGAGTGCCGCCGGCTATGCATGCGATCCTTTCATCTCCTCGGAATCGAGTGCAGGGATTCCTGGCTGCTGGTCATGTCTGTGCAGTGATGGGATATTGGGAGTATCCGCCCATCGCAGAGGAATATGAAGTGCCCATCGTCGTTACCGGATTTGAGCCATTAGACCTGGTTCAAGGGATCCTTCAATGTGTGCAGGAGCTGGAAGCAGGACGTATTGATGTCGAGAATGCCTACACACGTGCGGTTACCTTCGAGGGGAACAGACCAGCCCAATCCGTCATCTCACAGGTATTCATGGAGTGTGATCGTAAATGGCGAGGCATTGGTGTGATTCCGGGGAGTGGTTGGTGTTTGCAGCCGGAATTCGAGGAGTTCAACGCGGAATCTCGTTTTGATGTTGCTCAAATCCAACCCGAGGAATCGCCGTTGTGCATTGCTGGAGAGATTCTCCAGGGGTTGAAGAAACCAACCGACTGCTCTGCTTTTGGAAATCAATGCACACCAGAACGTCCCTTGGGGGCAACGATGGTGTCATCTGAGGGCGCCTGTGCAGCATATCATCTATACGGCAGGCACATCACCGAAATGGAATAAATTAGAGGCTGTCCTTCCCGGAGGACGCATGGCTGTATGCCGAACCACAGGAAACTCACGATACCCAAAAGTACTGAACGAGGGTACCGGACAAAGATAGAGGGAAAAAGGTATTCTGAATGAGCCAGAAAGATATGCAACCAGGGATGCAGGGCCCAATCTGCCCACTACCGTTGACGCATGACGACCAAATTGTCATTGGTCACGGCAGTGGGGGAAGAATGACTGCGGATCTTATTGAGCGCATCTTTTATCCGCCCTTTGATAATCCGGCACTTCTCGTGGGTGACGATTCCGCGGTCCTCGAATTATCAGGAGCGGGTCGCATCGCGGTGAGCACCGATTCTCATGTAGTATCCCCTCTATTCTTTCCAGGAGGCGACATTGGCAGCTTGGCAGTCTGCGGAACTGTGAATGATCTGGCGATGGTTGGCGCAACCCCACGCTGGTTGACCGCAAGCTTCATCCTTGAAGAGGGTCTTCATTTGGAGACACTCGAGCGAGTGCTTCAATCGATGAAAGCGGCTGCCCTGGAGGCAGGTATCGATATCGTCGCCGGAGATACCAAAGTCGCCGAACGAGGGAAAGCTGACCAAATATTTATCACCACAAGCGGGATCGGCGTGATCCCGGAAGATCGGAATGTATCAGGAAGTAATGCCAGGGTCGGCGATGCAGTTCTGCTATCAGGTCCGATAGGTGATCACGGCATCGCTGTCCTTGCGGCGCGTGGTCAACTTGATTTTGATGCTCAGGTTGAATCTGATATCGCACCGTTGTGTGGGTTGACAGAGGGGTTGTTCGAGCGAGGATTAGATATTCATGTCATGCGAGATCCAACGAGGGGCGGGCTGGCTACAACGTTGAATGAGATCGCCAGACAGAGCGATGTCCTCATCGAACTAAATGAAGAGCAAATACCCGTTCGTCCTGCTGTAGAGGCGGCTTGTGAGATGCTGGGTTTCGACCCGCTCTATGTGCCGAATGAAGGTAAGCTGGTTGCCATCCTGCCGGAGGAAGATGCCGAAGCGGCGCTTGCGCTTATGCATGAACTCCCTTATGGAAAAGACGCCTGTCGAATTGGACATGTGGGCGAAGCTCCGTCTGGCAGAGTCCTCATGCGGACAGCGATAGGAGGCACGCGGGTCGTCGATGTGCTTGCGGGGGAGATGCTGCCGAGGATTTGCTGAAGGTAAAGGTCTTCCATCTGGGCGTCGTCTGGAGATGCGAATTTATTAACCATCCGATATTTCTACTTAGAGCACAGATTCATGTGTCACAGCCAGGCTGCCGGGGATCATGTTTATCGTTTTGGTGCATTTCTATACAAAGCTTGGTCAATTCAATTATTCCTGAACTATGAAAACCTGAACACTCCCAGGATCTGCTAGAAACTCCCGTTCAAGAATTGATCCTATATGTCTCTGTATCAACTCCCATCTTTCGGGGTATGCCATGATAAATACGGGCTCAATATACAATGCTTTTACGTTGTTATTTTCGAGCCACCCCTGGAACTGAATGTCGGCGTCTTCCCCTAGCGGAATGGTTTGAAGCCCCACATCATTCATCCTTGCTGCTAACGCAGGTAAGGGAACATAAGTACCTACTCCGGAACCTCGTTTAAGTTCATCCTGCATAAAATTAATCGCACGTTCCTGAGACGAAGTCCCAATTGACCATGCCTGCGGAAATGTAAAGGGAGGATGGAGAATTGCCGCTGCGCAAAGTGCGAGGAATAAGCCAGCGATCTCGGTTTCAACACGATCCGGATAGAGTCTCTGAGCAACCCAAGTAAGAATGACCGTAGCGAGTGCAATTAATCCCACTGCTAAAAAAGCGGGTTTACCATCAATCAAGCTATATAGAGATAACATTGAAAGAATCAGGACGACAGCAGTCCGCTCCGTTTTGCTGGGCTGCTTAGAAAGAAAGTATGCAATCCCAATAGCCGCGAGGATGATCGGTACATAAAAAGAGAGCAAGAAGAATCCCGATCGGAGATAAAAAGCTAAATATAGGACCGCTGGTAGAGGCCACAGGAGAAGGATTATCAGTTCAGAAAATGCCCTCTTTTTGAGAAGTGCATAAACACCACCAAGTGCGGCAAGAAACAGGAATGGGGCAATTTTCTTCCCACCATAAGCTAACAAAATTACATTGGGGGCATTTTTGGCATTCACAAAGAAACGATCGAACATTGCGGGAGGATTTTTCAGGAATGCTGTGATGACGGATCCACGGTTTTCTCCTCGTGATCCGAACTGCTCGATATTTATCCGACTCTGATCGGCTTGATCTTTAGCCTC
>JBGUDT010000003.1:53881-57673 GCA_041821665.1 Anaerolineales bacterium | reverse complement strand
AACGGATCCACGGTTTTCTCCTCGTGATCCGAACTGCTCGATATTTATCCGACTCTGATCGGCTTGATCTTTAGCCTCTGGCGAGGCTACCCATGAGAGAGAGTTGTAAGCCTTATCACCAATTCCGGTTCTGAAGTCTCCCGTGGTAATGGCTCTAAGCATGACAAAGACCCCAACCACGATCAGGCCAGGCACAATCGCGGAAGCGAGAAGTCTCCCAAACTTAACCTTCCGGAATCCGATCGCGATTACGATGATGAGAAAGAGCGGGGTGAGGAATAACCCGTCCGGCCGGGATGCAAACGCAAGACCGACAAATAAGGAAGCGAAGGCTAAATCTCGATGTTCTTTCGAATGATTAAATGCAAGAGTTTTTGCCAGCGCAAGAGCAGACATCGCGGCGAATAATGCATCGCTTGGATTTCCAAGAATGATGAGCATCGCTGGAGAAAAGAATATGACACCGGCCACAATATATGGATGGGCATATTCCTTCAATCGTGATCCTAAGTAAAATGTTGAGAACCAGAGCAATGAAAAAAGGATTATCCGTCCAATGCCAACGCTAAGCATAAACCAATCATGTGAGTGGGACACAAACAAATAAATACCAGCATAAATTATCGAGCTGAGAGGGCTTCGTCCAAGCTCCCGAATATCAAGTCCATCAACGAGTTTTCGACCACTTTCAACATACTTTGTCTCGTCATGAGGATTCAATAGTTGATAACTGGGCAGCAATTTTGGAGTGACAATAACAAGATTGATAAAAAATATCAGAATGATAATAATCATCTCTGGAGGAATGGATGACAATTTTGATCTTATCTTAGTTACCATAGGAACTTCCTTAAGAATCTTCAGGTTTGGATCGTGGCAAAGCTGATTTCAAGGAGTGGCCTTCTTCGGTGATGAAACAATAATAAAAAAAATAACTGAAGAGAATTTGGTTCTTACACAACATCAGTTTGGATCAGGTCCGAATTACCTGAACGGTGTTATTGTAACCGAATATAAATATGGATGAGCGCGATTGTATAGGAAATCGTAGTAAAAGAATCACCGGGAATGGTCTAAACCAGAGTTACCCCTTGTCACCGATGAGAGACTTGGCAATATTCGCCCCCTCCGCTGCCATCTCGGGGGAGAGCTTGTAAATCGCTACTCCGGATCGATCTGCCTCAATCACGCGCTCGTCAGCGGGTAAATAACCGATCACGTCGAGCTCCGGAGAGTTTGACTCGATAAAATCGCGGTCCGACTCATCCCGGATCTTGCTCCCAACGATATATAGTTGGCTAAGGTTGATATCCTGCGCAAGCGATTTGATTTGGTTGGCCGTTCCTAAGCTGCGTGCAGTGGGTTCAACCACAATTAGCATAGCATCCACAGCAGATGCGGTGGCTCGTCCAAGATGCTCAACCCCAGCATACATGTCAAGCAAGACAACTTCATCACGGCGAAGCAGGACGTGTGTGACGAGTGTTTTCAACATGGCGCTCTCTGGGCAGATGCATCCAGATCCACCCATCTCGACGGCGCCCAGCTCGAGCAGGCGAATGTTCTCCTGAACGATGGAAAACCGATCAGGTAGATCATCCACTCGTGGATTAAGCTTGAAAAAGCCCCCCGTGGTCCCAGGCTGCGCTCCGGTGCGTTCATAGATAAGCTCATCCATATTTGCAATCGGGGTCAACTGATCAAGGTCGTCCTGGGAGAAACCAAGCGCTGCTCCCAAGCATGGGGAGGGATCGGCATCGATGGCGAGCACCTTGTAGCCCGAATCGACGTAGGCATATGCGAGCAAACTTGTGAGCGTAGTTTTACCGACGCCGCCTTTTCCTGTGATTGCAATTTTCATGGAGGAACCTCATCCCTATGGGTAATTTGCACCTAACTCTGATGAACATTCACTGGTAGCACCTGGAAGCGCCTAAGAATGTCTACGGGGGACGCCCCGTAATTTTGCTTCGCACCGGAGGACGTTGATTACACCCTGGAGCTGAATCCCTGATTGACAAATAAAACCACCTTCTAAGATTGGGTCACAGTTCCATAGAGTCTCGTTCTGTAGTGCAGCGGGATTATCTTCAGCGGCAGCCCTCATGAGTTCTCCGAAACAGAGATCCATCCCGGGATGGCGTTCATCGTCACAATGCCAGCAGCTCCCACAAGCTCTCACGTCCTGGCCGGTTTCGCTGAGGATTATCGCTCGAAGGGGTCCGCGGTTAGTAGTTTCCATCCGATCTATTTCGACTTCCTTTGATGATTTCTGGGTGTGTTTCGAGCTTGAAACGCTCGCTTCTATACTCATGAAATTTTTGCACACTTACAGCAATGCATGCTCACCAAGGATTGGTCTCGGATCTACGAGGTTTTTCTTCAGTACGGCGTCTTCCGTATGTCCAAACGCCACGGCGAGAAGCTGCGTAAAGTACATCACTGGGATGGGGTCCATGCCCTCGATCTGACCCTGACGCCCGTCGAGATTTAGATGGCAGAGGGGGCAGGCGACGGCGACCACGTCGGCACCACGCTGCTGCGCATTGGTGAGAATGTTCCCACTCATATTCAGGACCACATCTCGGTGGGTGAGCGAGAGTGATGCGCCGCAGCAGGATACTTTGTCATCCCACATGATCGCATCAGCCCCGAGCGCTTCCATAAGTCGATCCATCGACATGGGATATTCATGATCTTTCGAGCCGGTGACCTCCGGGGGACGAGTGAGCAGGCAGCCGTAGTAGCAAGCAACTTTGAGCCCGTCCAATGGACGAACCACCTTTTCCTTCACCTTCTCCAGGCCCACTCGATCCACAACAACATCAAGGAGTGAAGAGATCACAACTCCATCGTGGTATTCGCTGCCAATCTCGGCCTCGACCTCCTTCTTTAAATCCGGATCGAGACGTACATCTCGGGCAGCAGCACGAAAACGACTGAAGCATGATGCACAGGGCAGCGCCACCTCACTGAGTCCTTCTTGTTCGAATAAGACCAGGCTTTCGAGCGGTAGCCTCGTCGCGAGCTTGTGATCCACTCGATGCGCAGGCGTTGATCCGCAGCATACCCACCCATCTGGTTCTACCGGAATCAACTCAAGTGTGTCCAATGCGCTCAGAGCTGAGTGGTTGAACTCTTCTCCCATCGAATGAAGGGAGCAGCCGGGATAATAGCCAATCTCATTGCTGGGGCGGGAAGCAGGTGCGATGGGGGTTTTCCTCTTCTTCGACCGCGCAATCTCAGGAAGGAGGCGAATCTTGTTTCGTTTGAACATCTCCAGACCAAGGTCCATATCGTTGAATAGTTTCTTGGTCCTCAGGTTCATTTCTGCCATCAATCCGAGCTCATAGGCTCTACCGAGGATGTCGACGTTTCTGAGGAACACCTTGTTGAAGAGAGCGATCTCCGGGACCTTTGGTTCGATGCCCCTTTCCAGTGCTTCACTGATGATGAAGTCCATAACCCTGGCGATATCGATTCCCTGAGGACAGCGAGTCGTACATGTTTGACACGCGGCACACATCCAGGGCGTCTTGCTATCGAAAATTTCATCCTCCATACCGAGCTGCGCAGCTCGCATGATCTGATTGGGTGCGAGATCGAAGTGTTCGACGAGTGGACATCCGGAGGTACATTTCACGCAGTGATAGCAGAGGAAGACGTTCTCCCCGGTTTTTGCCAGTATGCGGTTTGCGAGATCGGTGCTAAGCGTTGTTTCCATAAAGTCCTCGTTAGGTCGCGGCTTCTGTATCAGGTGTTGCCAGAGGTGCTGGCTCGGGACGAGGGAGT
>JBGUDT010000003.1:49962-53784 GCA_041821665.1 Anaerolineales bacterium | reverse complement strand
CGTTGTTTCCATAAAGTCCTCGTTAGGTCGCGGCTTCTGTATCAGGTGTTGCCAGAGGTGCTGGCTCGGGACGAGGGAGCAATCCAGCGCCTTCGACGATGGGTTTCATGGCCTCTTCCCATTCAATGGCCATGATGTGCACTCCCGCAACACCCTCAATCTGCTGCATTTCCTTGATGAGTTCGATCGTGATCTGGATACCTTCGGCACGCCAGGCATCCCGGCGAGCCTTCTTGTCTTCTTTGTCGATTTCGGCCGTTACGGAGGTCATCCGATCGACGAATTCATCCGGGACGTCGAGCCCGGGAACCTGGTCGCGCATATATTTCGCCATACCAGGCGATTTCAACGGACCAATTCCAGCAAGGATGTAAGTCTGCTTATGGACTCCCATATCGCGAACTATGTCCATGAATTCCTTGAAGCGTGGGACATTGTAAATAAGCTGGGTTTGGATGAAATCGGCGCCCGCTTTGACCTTTTTGGCCAACCGCTGCGGGCGGAATTCGAAAGGATCGCCGAAGGGATTGGCGGCAGCGCCCAGGAAGAAGCGGGGCTCGATGCCCTTGATCTCGTCGCCACATTGGAAGATGCCTTCGTCCCGCATCCCAACCATCATTTGGACGAGTTGGAGCGAATCCAGATCATGTACGTTCTTTGCGGTGGGATGGTTACCGAAGGAATGGTGATCGCCGGTGAGACAGAGTACATTGCGCATGCCCAATGCGTACGCACCAAGGAGGTCCGACTGCATGGCCAGGCGGTTTCGATCCCGGCAGGTCATCTGGATGATAGGCTCGAGACCCTCCTGGATGACGATCGTGCCCGCGCCAATGGAAGACATCCGCACGATGGCGGTCTGATTGTCGGTGATATTGACCGCATCGCAATAGCCCTTCAATAGTTGTGCCTTCTCGCGGATAACGGCCCCATCAGCACTTTGAGGTGGGCCGAGTTCGCCGGTGACGGCGAAGTGGCCATCCTGGAGAATGCGTTCCAGGCGAGAACCTGATTTGTAGCCATTGGGTTGAATATCTGTCATGTCCATGTCTCCTGGTGACTACTCTGATTCTTCTGCGGCGAGGCGCAGGTCCTCGCGCGTGATCTTGCGAGGGCCGCCATCACGGCTTTGCGACCAATCTTTCGGCCCCTGGATTTCATCGAGGAGGTGCAGACGGTCCTGCGCGTTGAGACGATCGTAGATGAGCTGCCAGGCGCAGGAGGTGTCCGGGTTGATCTCACATTCACCGGATTGGGAACCACCGCATGGACCGTTCAAGAGCTGCTTTGCACATCGTGCGATCGGGCAGATTCCCCCGGTCACCCCCAAGACGCAGTCCCCGCAGGCGGCACAACGTTCCTCCCATACACCCTGTTCCGTAGGCATTCCTAAGAAGGTTGTATTCAAACCAGGGACGACGATCGCTTCTGGAAAATACTCTCCGATGGCCTGTACACCGATGCCACAGCCGACGGAAAGCACAATATCGACTTCTTCAATCTGGCTTCTCAGAGGCTCGATGTACTCCCATTCACACTGGCGCTGCACGGTGTCGTGTGTCACGGTTCTAGTGTTGCCGTCAACTTTGGATGCCATGCGAAGGCTGGTTGCGAGGATTCCTGCTTCCTTCTCGCCGCCGGCGAAACAGACGGTGACGCAGGTTCCGCAGCCCACGACGAGCACCTTCTCCGCGTTATCAATGAGGCCCTTGATCTCTTCCAATGACTTCTGTTCGGCTACTATCATGCTCTCAACTCCTGATCCCCGCAACTGTGTGACCAGCTTCGATTGCAGGGGTTTTGGGTTTCATACCTCGGTTGACAAACTTTCCTTCAATAAGTTCCCCCGCAGGGGGCTGGGTCCGAGTTCCTGGATTTCCTCTGTCATTTGCGCTGCCACTTCGGCAAATTGCACCCCCATTGCCGCAGACAGGTTAATCATCCTTAATCGCTCAGGCTCGAGACCAATTTCCTTGATCAAGCCGCGCGCAAAAGCTACCCGTCTTTTTGCATTGGCATTACCATCCAGGTAATGGCAGTCGCCGGGCAGTCAACCCTCGACGAGCACGCCGTCGGCTCCGTCTTCAAATGCGTGCAGGATATGCAACACGTCTACGCGACCGCTACATAAGACTTGTACGATCTTCAATGCCGACGGGTATTGGATTCGCAGACTGCCTGCCAGATCTGCGGCGTTGTACGCGCAGTGGGTGCAGCAGAAGGCGACGATCTGCGGTTGAAAATCGGACATCAAGCGCTCCATTCGGATAACAAAAGCGCGTCCAGCTTGACCATAATTTGATCATCCTCGTAATGCCAGAGATGAATGGCCTTCGCCGGACATTCGGCGACACAGTTCCCACAGCCCTGGCACACCGTGGGCTCAATAAACGCGGCTCCGATGATGTCCCCGACGCCAGCATATTCTGAAGAGATCTGTGGTACAGCGAAAGGACAGACTCGCACACAGGTGAGGCAGCCGACGCAAAGCTCCGGATCGACCTGGGCGATGATGCCACCTGCGGTGAGATATTTCTTGGAGAGGATCCTCCCCGCGCGGGAGGCGGCTGCCTGCGCCTGGACGATGGTCTCGTCAAGGAACTTCGGATAGTGCGCCATGCCTGCCATGAATATGCCGTCGGAGGAGAAATCAACCGGGCGCAACTTCACGTGCGCCTCCATGAAGAATCCATCGCTGTCGACGGGAACCTTGTACATCGTAGCAAGCGCGCGTGAATCCGCAGGGGGGACAGCGGGGTTACTGAGCACGAGTAAGTCGGGTTTGAGTGTGATCGTGTGTCCAATCGTTGGATCAAATACAGCGATATTCAGGTGATCGTCTTCAATCCGCACATCCGGCTTGTTCTCGGGTTCGTAACGGATGAAGAGCACGCCCTTTTCGCGGGCCTCTGTGTATAGTTTTTCTTTAAAACCGTAGGTGCGGATATCACGATAAAGGATCACAATCCGAGCGTTCGGGTTACGTTCCTTCAGCGCCAGTGCGTTCTTTAATGCTGTCGAGCAGCAAATGCGGCTGCAGAATTGCTCCGCAGGACCGACGCACAGGAGCATCACAATCTCTTCGGGGGGGCTTCTATCGAGCTTCTCCCAGGTGCGCTGGACGAGTTCCGAAGGTAGAAGTTCTCCAGAATCGAGCCGCAGCAACTGCTCGAATTCCAGTCCGGTGAGGATGCGGTCAGATGTGCCGTAACCATATTCGGATCCTCGATATTCCTCAGCGCCTGTTGCCAGGATCGTTACCCCGTGGTTCACTTCTTTCTTTCCGTCTTTTCCATTCTGCAATGTAGAAGTGAAACGGCCCATGAATCCGCCCGTATGGGTCACTTCGTGTTCCATGTACACGTGTATTAATGGTTCCTTCTCCACGCTCTCGATCAGATCCGCCAGGTATGCACGCGGATCTGTTCCATCGTGCGTCGTCCGCAGGTAGCGCAGATTACCCCCCAGCTCAGTTTCACGCTCAACGAGGTAGACTCCAAACCCGTTCTCGGCAAGCGCAAGCGCTGTAGCCATCCCAGCCACCCCGCCGCCGACCACGAGGGCATCGTTCTCGATCGGCACCGTGGTGGTCGTGATGGGTTGCAACTTTGTCGCCCTCGCCACGGACATGCGCACCAATTCCTTGGCTTTCTGCGTCGCGACGGGACGATCATTCGAATGTACCCAGGAGCACTGGTTGCGGATGTTGGCCATCTCAAATAGGGCCGGGTTCAATCCTGCAGCGCGAATGCTGTCTTGAAATAGGGGGCCATGGGTGATCGGAGTGCACGAGGCAACGACGACGCGGTTCAAACCGAGTTC
>JBGUDT010000003.1:42627-49863 GCA_041821665.1 Anaerolineales bacterium | reverse complement strand
GAGGTTGTCCTCGGCATGGACCACGCCGGGTAGTTCGTTGGCATAACTCGCGACGTCGGGTACATCGAGGAAGCCCCCGATGTTGGACCCACAGTGACAAACAAAAACACCTACACGGGGTTCCTCTTCTTTGATATCGCGTTCAGGCGGGTATTCCGCCGATCGAGTTAATGTGCCACGCGCTTCAGTGAGCAGTCCTGCTGCCCTCGCTGCGGCGCCACTGGCGTCGATCACGGTTTCTGGGATGTCCTTCGGTTCGCGGAATGGACCTACGGCATAAATGCCCTCTTGCGAGGTTTGCAGCGGATCGAAGATCGTTGTGTGGCAGAAGCCATATTCGTCGAGTTCGATGCCGAGATCGGTTCCAAGCTTTTTCACCGAGTCGGAGATTTCCATTCCAACGGAGAGTACAAGTAGATCGAATGATTCCTCGATAATGCGGGATTGGGGATTGGGGATTGGGGATTCAGAATGTTGCTCCCTATTCCCTGTTCCCTGATCCATTGCGTATCTCACTACGATTTCCCCGGTCTCCGGATCTTCACGCACATCTGAGAGCCTGCAGCGTGTGTATTTGATTCCATATTGCTCGGTCGCACGGCGGTAGTAGCCCTCGTAGCCCTTGCTGAACGAGCGCATGTCCATCATGAATACATGTACTTCTGCTTCGGGATCGTGCTCGCGGATCATCACGGCTTCCTTGGCGGCGTACATGCAGCAAACTGCGGAACAGTAGTCGTGGCTCTGATCTCGTGAGCCGACGCACTGCAGGAAGGCGATGCGTGTTGCCGGTTTGTCATCCGAAGGTCGGTTGACGTGTCCGGCGGTGGGTCCAGAAGCGGAGAGCAGCCGCTCTAATTGAAGTCCGGTGATGACGTTTGGATAGCGACCGAAACCGTACTCTTGAGAGAGTTCAGCGTTGTAGATCTGGTAGCCAGGTGCGAGTATGATCGCGCCGACGTTGACATCCTCGATTGTCTCCACCATGTTGTGGTCGATGGCATCCGCCTCGCAGATGTACTGGCAGGAGAGACACTCGGAACAAATCGCGCAGGACAGACATCGTGCCGCTTCGGCCTGCGCAAGCTCGTCGGTGTAGCCGAGTTCGACCTCAGCGAAGCCGTCCAGACGTGCCTCCAGCGGGATTTCAGGGAGGGGGAAGCGTTTGGATGGGACGATTTCACCTGTATCGATACGAGCGTCTAATTCCGCACGGGTGAATTTCACAACGGGAAGTTCGGGCTTGGGTGGGGCTTCAAGCTCATCGCCACGCAGGTAACGGTGGATGCTCTCAGAAGCCTTATGTCCGGAATCGACGGCCTCGATCACGAATGCTGTTCCGGAGACGCTGTCGCCGGCGGCAAACACACCTGGCCGGGTGGCCGCCATTGTGTTGGGGTTGATGGCGATCGTGCGCTGGTTGGTGATGCCCACACCTGCATCGTCGGGGATAAACGCGAGGCCGGCACGCTGCCCGACGGAGAAGATAATCGTATCCGCTTCGAGGACGTGCTCGGAACCAGTTTCGGTCTCCACCTCCAGCCGACCTTCGTGATCGAATTCAAAATGGGCGACGCGCTCGCATGCCACGCCGGAGGCGCGGCCAGAGCTATTCTCAACCACGCGCAGGAAAGTGCGGTCGGCGTGGATGACCACGCCCTCGGCTTCGGCCTCGTCAGCTTCCCAGGCGTGGCAGGGCATGGCGTCTCGCGGCTCCAGGCAGGCGAGCTGAACTTCGCTGCCCAGCCGCACGGCTGTTCGGGCGCAATCGATGGCGACGTTGCCTCCACCGAGCACAAGGACACGTGGCCCGAACGGAAGCCCTTCCGGAGTGGTGCGTTGGCCGGTTTGATCCGGCTTATATCGGTCGAGGCGGACGTCCTTCAAGAAGCGTGTGTTGATGAGCACGCCCTCAAGGTCGGCGCCCGGGATCGGCAGACGGATCCCTTCGTGGGCGCCAACCGAGATGAGGACGGCGTCGAAGCCCTCGTCAAAAAGCTGATCGAGGTCGTCCACGACCGTGTTCAACCGTAATTCAATGCCTAGATCGAGGATGTCCTGCACCTCGCGCTCGATGATATCAGTAGGGAGGCGGTATTCCGGTACGCCGACGCGCAGCATTCCGCCGGCGACAGGGAGCGCTTCGAGTACCGTGACGGCGTAGCCGAGGCGTGCCAAATCCTGCGCAGCGGTGAGCCCGCATGGACCGGCGCCGATGACAGCGACACGGTCTTTCTGAGTGACTTCAACTGGTTCAAGCGGCTCTCGAGGTGATGCATAGACTTTATCGGTAACAAATCGTTTGAGTGCTCGAATGTTTACGGGTTCATCGATCAATCCACGGTTGCAGGCGTCCTCACAGCGGTGGTTGCAGATACGTCCGCAGATTCCCGGGAAGGGGTTGTCCTCTTTAATCACCCGCAGGGCATCCTCGTAGCGACCTTCGCGGATCAGGGCGATATAACCCTGGGCGCGCTGACCGGAGGGACAAGCGTCGCGGCAGGGCGCGATTCCGAGTTTTTCGATTGCATAAGCGTTGGGGACGGCTTGGGGGTAGAGCTTGTGGGCAGCCCGCTGCTGGATAAGCCCTTCGTTGAAGGTGTCCGTGATGATCACCGGGCATACATCGGCACAATCCCCGCAGCCGACGCACTTCTCCAGGTCGATGTAGCGCGGTTTGTGTCGGACCGAGACGTTGAAATCGCCGGCTTCGCCGCGGACACCAAGGACCTCCGTATCGACCATCAAGTCGATATTGAGATGCCGTCCGGTTTCGACAAGCTTGGGGCTGATGGTGCACATGGCGCAGTCGTTCGTGGGAAAGGTCTTATCGAGCTGGGCCATATGTCCGCCGATGGCGGATTTGCTATCCACGAGGTAGACGCGGAAACCCTGGTCAGCCAAGTCGAGGCTGGCCTGCATTCCGGCAATGCCGCCGCCCACGACCATGACAGCCCCGACGGGTTTGCCATTCGTGGCGACGTTTGCCCGGCTGAGGGTGTCTGCCTGCGTACCGTTTTTGGTCACGGCACGCCCCTTCCGTGGCTAGGAGCCAGAATTGATGAGAAAACGTCCCAACAAAGGCTCGACGTCTTGGTTTTATGATAGGTTCCCCCATAGAAAATGCTCAGTGCAGGATGTCACACAGCAGACTGGACAAACTTCATCCGTTTTGTGTGGACCTGTTTTGAAGACAGCAAATCTGGGGGAAATGTTCTACACTATGTGGGTGAAATTCTCAGATCATTTTAGACTCATTTGAGGAGGTAGAAAAATGTCAGAAATCCTAGAAACCCTCGCCATGCTCTCCGTGCTGGTCTTCGTAATCTCCAGCATGCTGAGCATGGGATTGAGCCTGACGACGAAGCAGATCATCGAGCCACTGAAGGACATCAAACTCGTCGTCCTGGCGCTGGTGGCGAACTTCATCCTGGTCCCCGCCATCGCCTACGCCATCACCATCCTGCTTTCGTTGGAATCATCTATCAGTATTGGTCTGATCCTTGTTTCCATGGCGGCGGGTGCTCCTTTTCTGCCCAAGCTCGTAGAGGTTGCAAAGGGCAATACGCCTTTCTCTGTGGGATTGATGGTGCTGCTGATGGTCGTCACGATCGTGTACATTCCTCTCGTGCTGCCGCTGCTGCTAAGCGGTGTGGAGGTCAATCCCCTCGACATCGCTCGTTCGCTGATCATCATGATGCTGATACCGCTGGCTATTGGGCTCTTCATCAAAGCGCGCTATGAAGATGCAGCAGAAAAAATCCGACCCACATTTGCGTCTGCTTCGAATATTGCCATCCTTGCGCTCATCGTATTGGGTGTGGTGCTCAACTTCGAGAGCATGATCGCGCTGGTCGGAACGAGAGGGCTCCTCGCCGCAGTCATCCTTGTAGCGGGAGCGTTGTTGGTGGGCTATCTGCTTGGCGGCAAGGATCAGAGCATCAAGAGCGTGATGGGATTGGGGACGGCGCAGCGCAACGTCTCGGCAGCGCTTGTCGTCGCGGCGCAGAACTTCGATGCGGATGTGATCACCTTCGTGCTGGTATTCGCCATCATCGGCTTCATCGTGCTTTTCCCGGCGGCGGGGGAGTTGGGGAAGCGAAGCGAGGGGTAATCGATCAGGATCCAGGATACTTCAAGGCTCCTGGATCCTTTTCTAAATAGATAAGGAATCATTCCAATAACCGGTGGAGCTCAGCAAATTCCGGATCGTCGCCTCAGAACCCCACGGGCAGCTGCAATCGCAGGGGTTATCTTCGGCTTGTTGATGATCGCGACATTCACCATCATCAATATGAACGTCCCTGCAGTAAATGAGGATACAGGCGCATGGCTGGAGACGAGTGTGGGATCCATTACCATCGCACTAGCGTTGGTCCCATTCGCCGGGATTGCTTTTCTCTGGTTCATGGGCGTACTGAGAGATCGAATAGGCCTTCTTGAGGATCAGTTCTTTTCCACATTGTTTATCGGGAGTGGGCTCCTCTACCTTGGATTGGTCTTTACGGGTGCCGCCATAGCGGGTGGTCTCATAACGGCCTACGCACTCGAACCGTCAATTGTGACCGAGACCGCTGTCTATATCTTTGCTCGAGCGGTGATGTACCGGATCAACAATGTCTATTCCATCCGTATGGCGGGCATGTTTATGTTTGTATTAGCGACAATCTGGGTGCGTACAGGCGTCATGCCGCGATTGTTGGGACTGATCACCTATGCAGTGGCAATTTTACTGCTGGTCAGCATCAGTTTCTTCCCCTGGATGGTAGGGATCTTTCCAACCTGGGTGCTGCTCATAAGCGTCTACATCCTGGTCTTGAATTATCGATATCGAAAAGATGACCATGCTGGAGCAGTTGATGACAAGACAGAGGGGTCAGCCGAGTAGAGACTGGTAAAATGATCCAGTATGATGAAGCCGACCTACGGATGCTGATCGCGCGGTAAAAGTGTTGACAATCCACTTCTCTGTTAGGACGATATATCCTAAGACAGATTGAGAATTGAAATGATGAACGAATAAGGAGCGAGAAGATGAAACGATATCTGATTATGATGATGGCGGTAATGTTCCTCGTGGCCGCATGCGGCTCTGACCCGACGCCAACACCTGAGGTCCAGGAACCACCAGCAGAAGAGGCCGGCGAGCCGGTGGGTGTACCTACTGCCGTGCCACCAAGTGACATTGCCGAGGTTTCCGTTGATCAAATTACGGACATCACCTGGCAGTGGGTGGGTCACACGGAAGTGACACCCGCGTTCCAGGGCGTCGTGCCGGATCCGGAGAACTACACGATTGTGTTCTCTCCCGATGGTACAGCCCAGATGAAGGCAGACTGCAATATGGCTGGCGCGGGCTATACGGTGAGCGGCTCGAGTATGTCGTTCACACCAGGTCCCATGACACTGGCTGAATGTGGGGAACAGTCGCTCTATGACATGTACCTTCTTATGCTTGGTCAGACGGGTTCCTTCGGGACGCGCGGTGACCAGCTTGTCCTTGTGTCGGAAGATGGGAACACGAGTATGTTCTTTGATAATGCTGGCCCGCTTGAACTAGCCGCTCCTGTTGAAGGAGATCCCGCAACCTTGCTTGGCGAGCCTACGGGTGAGGATAACTTTGCTTCGACTGCAAACTGGACAACGTTCGACAACGAATGTTACAGCTCGGATATCACTGGCGGTCAGTATGTGATGACGGCACACGGTCAGCCCGGCGCATGCTGGGAGGTTTCTTGGCCCGAAGTATTAAATTTCTACCTCGAGACCGTTGTCGAGATGCCGGAAACCTGCAACGATGATGACAGCTTCGGGATGCTCGTAAGAGCCCCGGACAACAATCGCGGCTACCTCTATGGCGTTGACTGCAGCGGGCATTACTATCTACGACTGTGGGATGGCACTCAAACAACGATTCTAGTTCCCACGACGTCCTCGACGCTCATCAACACCGACCCAGAGAGCAACAATCGATTGGGTTTGGGTGTATCAGAAGGTGATTTCTACATTTATATCAACGGTCAGTACGTTAACCAGGCAGAAGATTTCACCTATTTTGGACCTGGGAAGCTTGGATACTTTGTAAATGCTTCCAAAGAGGGTGAAGGATTCACGGTCAAATACGATTCGCTTGCAGTGTGGATCCTGGAGGATACGTACTATCCTCCTGAGGCAGAGCTACCAGATTATCCGGTGGTGGATATCCCGGATGTGTCTGACGGCGCCAATATATCTGCGAACGTGAACGTCAATGTGCGATCAGGGCCGGGCACGCAGTTCCGTGTGATCTATATCGCTTTGCAGGGCGACACAGGTGATGCTATCGGGCAGAGCCCGGACGGCTACTGGTGGGTCGTGCCCATGCCGGAGGAGAACCAGCACTACACTCAGGGTTGGGTCTCAAAGCAGTACACGACAGTTGAACCACCGGACGCACAGCTTCCGGTGACCACTCCGCCGCTGCTTCCTGCGACGGTGTATGCCGTTCCGCCGGCGCCGGGTGATCCTTCAGCTATAGTGGAGGAGCGAGGCGAGGTACGGAATGGTCCGGGGAACGAATATCCTCTCTATGGGCTCACCTCCACAGGTTCACTTGTGAAGCTACTGAGGGTGACAGAAGATGGCAATTGGTACGCTATCGAACTCCCTTCGAGCAGCATACCCGAGGGGATGGGCTGGATACATAAGCTCTACCTGGAGATCGAGGATGCGGATGGTTTGAAGGTGGTCAAGCCATCTGAGTACCCATCGGTACCGCCAGATGCACGTCCGACGGCGCCGGGGTCTGGCGCGGCTGCTGCGAAAGCGCTTGAGACGCTAAATGTCTTGAGCGGTCCCAGCAGCAGCTACCGCAGCTACGGCAAGGCCGATGCCGGCACGATCATGGGGATCGTCGGGCAGAGTAGTGATGGGAAGTACTGGGTCATCAACCTACCCTCCTCGATCGCCCCCAGCGAGCAAGGCTGGGTGGATGCCAGCTTGGTCGAAGTTTCCAAGGTTGACGCGGAAAACGTCATCCCCGTCATTCCCGCGCCGTAGATCTTGAGTTAGCCAAGCAGACTGAGTATCCCGGGTACTTTTGGTATCCGGGATACTTTTTTTAACCCAACAATATCATCCCCAGCAGGTACGGCAGGATCGCGAGTGCTGCTAAAAGCACATGACCTCGTCGGGTGCTGTTCTGGCTATCCCAACTGAATAGGTACAGCGCCAGGGCGAATGCAAGGATAGCCCCAA
>JBGUDT010000003.1:29166-42528 GCA_041821665.1 Anaerolineales bacterium | reverse complement strand
AAAGTATGATGAGAAGAGATGCCGTCGCGAGCACGTCTGTCGTTATTCCATAACCAAACTCGAGGAACGCATTCATGCTGTGGGTGGAGGGCAGGAGAAGAGAGAAGCGCGCCAGGGCATCTGGCAACATGCTCAACGGGATCATCAACCCACCGATCATCATAGAGGGCAGGAAGATGAGCTGCGACCAGAGAACCGTAGTGCGAACCGAAGAGGAGATCACACCGATGAGCACACCCAGAGCAGCAAAAGCCAGGGCGGAGACAAGGTAGACGAACGCAAATCCCACCCAGTTTGAAGGGAGGGGCGAGTCGAAGAGGATGGGTGCGGTGATCACGATGATTCCCGAGACGATGGTCGTATGAACGATTGTAGTCAAGGCAGGGATGGAGAGGATCGAACTTGCTGGCACACCATTAATCTTGAAGCTGCGGTAAATACCCGCATCCCGGGCGGCTACAATCGGATTAGGGAGACCGAGAATCATGCTCGCCAGCATTGTGATGATGATCATCGATGGGATGAGAGTCTCGCCGAAAACCGGGTTCAGCTCGATCATGAGGAAGCCCATGAAAGCGTACAAGCCGAGGGGGAAAAGGTAATTCAGCATGAGCAGGTTCCGATCGCGGGTACCGGTGCGAAATTCAAACGCGAAATGATGGATGAAAGCGCTCATTGGACCTCCCCATTGTGGGTAATCTCGAGGAAACGGTCTTCGAGTGAAGGTCGCTCCACACGGAGATCGATCAACCGATCACCCTCTGCCTGGACATGGGCGATGATGGCGGAGATGGTTGGACCGATGTCCGTGCTGAAGTAGATTCGGTATTCATCTTTGGTGATCGCTTGCGATACCCTGGGGAACTCAACCGATCCATCCAGGCTTGTCCCCTCCACGCGAACAGATACTTTGGTCTGACCTTCACCGGTCGCGGTCACCTCCATCGGTGAACCTGTGGCAACGATCCTCCCATCGAGAAGGATGGCGATTCGATCGGCCATGTCTTCTGCCTCCGACATGTCATGCGTGGCGAGCAAAATCGTGGTGCCCTCGTTCTTAAGTTCACTTATCATCTTGTGAAGCTCTTTCCGTGAGGGTACGTCCAACCCTGCAGTAGGCTCATCGAGGATGAGTACAGGTGGACGATGCGTGATCGCCAGCGCGAGAGATAGCCTTCGTTTCTGTCCTGTGGAAAGTTGGAAATACTGCGTATCTACCTTCTCTCGCAGTCCCAATCGATCGATGATGTTCTCATCGACGGGGACACTGTGATAGGCCGAGAACAACTTCATCGCCTCAGAAACGGTGATGCTGTCAGGGAGTCCAGATGATTGAAGTTGAACACCAATTTTGTTCCGCAGTTGGCGTCCATCTTTCGCAGGATCTACACCTGCAACGAGCAACTTCCCGTTATCTGCATTTCGAAGGCCTTCCAGACTTTCGAGCGTGCTCGTCTTACCAGCGCCATTTGGTCCGAGCAGCCCAAACACCTCGCCTTTTGAAACAACGAAGCTGATCTCATCGACGGCGGTGAAATCCCCGTATCTTTTTGTAAAATTTTCAACTTGGATGACGATATCATCCATGGGCCAGTCCTCCTCCACTATTGAGTTTGCGAATTCCGTGATCAGAATAGAGTTATTCTGCTCAGGTTATCAGGACGGATATTCATTTAACAAAGATGACCATTATAAATGAATCGTTCCAAAAATTATGAGGCAATCTTCTGGGAAAGTCGCTGACCTATGGTCTTGTTCTTACCCTGGCCATTAGGGGAGTTGTCTGGGAAATCTGACCATCTGGCTGGATCAATGTTCAACCTGGAAAACATGCACGATACTCTTATCTTCGTCTGCCCTTCGTTCCATGATGAAGAGCCGGCTGCGTTCCCGATCGAAGGCCACGGCGCCAACCAGATACCTTTTCTGCCTTTCATGGTCATAACCAGGATCGAGTAAATAATCATCGATGTCCAGGGTGGCGTACGGTTGAGGTTCCCAGGGTTCCATCGCGCCTGTCGCCACTGCTGCCAGGTCAGACGGATTGTAGAAAAGGATCTGCGCTGCTATGTCCTCCGACCACCAGCCCCGTGAGTCATGCGGCCAGGGTGGAACGTCAGGATAATCTTCGTCAGGATCCCCACTGATGGGGTAGACCACACCGTTCGCAAATCCATACCAACTCTCTCCGAGAGCCTTGGTGCCGACGAAGATCACCGCAGATTTATCGTCCGCCGTCAACCAGGCGCCGCCAGACCATTCGTCGGGCTCACTGAATGTGATCATGCTGTGCTCGCCACTGATGTCGATTTCGAAATTCCCTTCCTGTTGTTCACCGTATAGGAGCAGGGGGGTGACGTTTTCAAGCGTGGCGCCTGCTGGGGGAGGATCCCCTTCGGCCCAAGGCCCGATCGCAAACAACGCGGGTCCCAGTCCTGACCAGTGGCCATCGCGGAAACGCCCCGTGGCAAGGCGCAAACCCGGCGTGTAGTTGGATGCCCAATCCTCCGGTATCTCAAACATATAATCATTCGTGACATAATTGGAATATCCGTCGATATACCAGGGGCCAGCTGTGTTAGGTGCGGATAAATCCAGATCACTCCAACCATGAGTTGCTGGCCATTCGTCCTCAAAATGCTGGCCCCATGCAAAGTGAAGTTTTCCTGAAGATTGATCCCCCTGCGGTGGGAGGTAGGCCAGACCGGCACGTGGGATCTCGAGATACCCAAATGCTCCACCCGTGATGTCGTGAAAACCCTTAAGAGTTTCAGCTGTGTTTAAATCATCCAAATTATTACCCGGAGAGATGACTGGCTCTGGAATGCTGATCTCTGAGACGAACTGCTGATGGTCATGCCCTACTGCAAATAGAGATCCGGGATAACCATCGCCTTGGTCTTGTGGGTCCCCATCCGGATAATATGTCATTGCATAGCCGCTGTATTCCCAGTTTGAGTCGTTTGAACCCTCGGGTAAGCGAAATGCACCCAGGTAGGTGAGATCTTCGGGAAGGACCAGATCGACAGGAAGGTCGTCAGGAGGAAAGATCTCCGGATCTACCGAATCGACGGATTCCGCATCGGTGGTTTCGACATCAGGCTCAATTTTTTCAGACCCAGTCTCGAGTTGATCTGATGTCGACAAGGGGAGATTACAGCTGGCGACGGCGATGATTGTTGCTAGAAGAAAGATGGCTATGTGACGTTTCATTGTTGAGTCCCTCAGGCTGCTGAGCGGTTTTGACAGCGGTTGTATTATGCTGTGAGTACCTGGTTAAAGAAGATTGTGGCATCAGGTGCGAATATCTGTACGATCTCGGTGATACCTTGAAGATGCTTGGTAAGGAGCTCTTGAGGAATTCCAGCAGGAGCGTATGTGGTGTAGAGCACTCGGGTAGTTTCAGGGTTGATCTTTGTCCTCGCATCGGGACCGTAAATAACGCTCGAGAGGATTCCAGCAGTATCGCGAATGTACATATCGTTAGATTTCAAAGTCTGATCTTGAATGCTGATCTTTGTGTACGTTTCATCTCCATCAGCAATATCAGCAACGATCGGTAATTCGACCATATCGAGATCGTGCCCTGCCGTGAGGAGCAGATTGTCCAGTTCTGCCATGAACATCGATTCAACGAGAGCGGCGACGTTGGGGATGGATTTGCCTTTAAATACGATCGATTCAAGCTGCAGTTGGACATGGTAGGTCTTCTTGAAACGCTTGTAGTAACTCTGGTAAATGGCAAGTATCGGGTGGTCCAATAGCTCCTTGCGATCATAGCCACCGAATCTCGTCCGTAGGTCAGTTTCTAATTCGCTCTTCCGTTGGCTGAGCGCTTCATCACTTTTCGGATTGCTCACGTTCTCCATGGCGAGAACACCAATCGCGGCACCGGGATAGTTGCTGGTGAAAGACGCGCTGAGTGTGATCATCGTCATTCGAACTCCTTGGTCCTTTAGGCGAGTGATTCCGGAATCGTCCCTTCAAGTTCGTTCCAGACCATTATCGCGCTGAACGGGTTGATTTGGGGAGCGATGTGACTCCCAGGAGCCAGGTATTTCGAGGGAGCATTTGAGAAGAATCTATCACGACCAGTACAATCGGGAGGGCGGTCTTGGGGATTGCTTTACGGAGCCTGTTCCGAGCGGAGTGAGGATGTCCCTAAATTCGCCATGACATATCGGTTGCGCCGCCCGGAGCTGAACCTCCGGGCTCATAGCTTAAGGGTGCTCCGCACCCTAGAGGACAGCCCGAAGGTCAGTCTAAAGAATGATCCTATGGGCGGCCCTTCGGGTTTAAGCCATAAGCCCGACCATTTATGGTCGGGTGACGAAGGAACAGCAAACTCGATGTTGAGATATCGATCCTGGGGATTGCCACGCTCCGAAGCAAGCGTCTTCGCTCGCAATGACATTAATTTCGGATCAGCTCACCACACACCCGGGCACAATCGATAGTGCACCTCTGCGGTGTATTCCTTATACCCGGGGAGCTCATCTTGAAGTGTACGATCCTCGAGCGAAGTGCGTACGATGATGCCCGCAACCATACCGATCGTGGGGAGCAGCGCCCATAATGAACCGAGAAATAAGGGCAATCCTATTGCGGCGACGCTGAACCCGGTGTAGCCCGGATGACGAATATATTGGTACGGTCCTTCTGTGATCACCGACTGGCCTCGATCGTCCTGGATCCTTACTTCAGTTGAGAAGAAAGCGTTCGTGTGCATCGCCCAGTTTGCGAACGCATTACCCGTAATGACCAGCACAACACCGATCATGTGCACCCAGAGGGGTAGTCCACCGGTCCAACCAAAGCGAATATCGAGACCAGCAATAATGAACTGCAGGAACCAGAATGGAGAGATGATTCGTGTGATACGTCGATCCCAATCTTTTGTATCTTCCTTCCCGCCGGCGCGTTCCGCAATAAGCTCTGGATTTTTCCGCAGGAGGAACACCCCATTGATAACGACCAGGACGCTGTAGAAGGCCAGGTAGATCCAGGCCCAGATCCAATCGAGTCGCCCGGCAGAGATGAACATCAAGGCTCCCATCAGGAAGACAACGAAGATGATCTGGGAGACACGTTTGCGAATCCCAGACTTGACCTCAGGACTGAGACCTTGTGGTGATTGATCGGGTGTGGATTTCATATAACACCTCCGAGAACAAGTCAGTATCAATTTAAGCATAACAGAGTGGTAGCTGTGAGGCAGTCACCCGATTCATGAAATTTGATAATGAGTATTGGAAGGTTCTGGCTAACAAAAAGAATACGTATGTAGCGAATACCAGTTCAATCGTACCTGAGGGTAGACGTTTTTCCTGACACGGAACGGATAAGAGTAGGTCAGAGAACCTGATTTCTTGACGCTGACCGAATGTAAATGCCACTCAACCTTGAAAGGCGAGGCGATTTACCATAAACCTGGAAGTAATCGATATCGAACAGCGGCGGCATATTCTCGATATCCACTGAGTTCATCCAGAAGCGTTCGATCCTCCAGCGAGGTCCGCAGGATGAACAGTGCAGCACTCAAAATACCTGGTATGAGAGCCCAAAGAGATCCGAGCATGATGGGGCTAGCGAGTTCGAAGAGAACAGTCCCGACATAGGCTGGGTGTCGTACGAAGCGGTATGGGCCAGAGGAAACAACTTGATGTCCACGGTCTTCCTGGTGCCGTACAGCCATGGAGAAGAAGGCATTCGTGTACATAGCCCAGCTCATGAGGGAGTAACACAGAGCGGACACGATGAACATGACGAACTGAATGGAAGGTGATATTTGTGTAGTCCAGCCGTAGCGTAGGTCTAGCCCTGCGGTGATGTGCTTGGCGAGAGTCAATATACCTACGACGCTAAGTATGGCTAGATCCCAGGATTTCCCTTCCTTTGCTCGGGCAGCTCTTTCGGCCAGAAGCTCTGGGTTCCGTGGAATCAACACGATGGCGTTGACAGCCACCCAGACCCCATAGATCGCGACCATCGCCCATCCCCAGACCCAATCGATCCTGCCTGCTGGGATGAAGAGCGTGAGCGCTACGATGACGACACCCATGATCTCGCGCACCAACCATCGGGTTACGCCTTGACGGATCTCTTTTTGCTTCTCTATCGTTTTTATGTTGGCGATTCCTATCTCGGACATCCTTTTTACACTTGATATCCATCACCTTCCGGATCTTCCCATGACATTTAGCTGTCATTCGACATTATTTCCTGATATGGATGCACCATCATCATTACCGATTGCTCATTGATACCTGGATTTGGATGTCGTGGATGAGGTTATCCCAGACTGGTCATTTGTTTAGCTTGAAGATTCCTTCCTCACAGCTACAACAAACTGATTTTGCTTGAAATCCTGATGGAGTCCTCGTTTATAGAGGATGACGGAAAGGATGATCGCCAGGAGGAATTCTACCAATATCACATAGCCATATGCCTGAACAGTTGAACGCGAGATAGAGGATCCCATTGCGATCACGAAAACGATGGTATTTGTGCCAAAGTGGATCAAGACTCCAGGCCAGATGGTACCTATCAGGAGAGCGAGGCTGCCAAGCATCATTCCAAAGACAACGCTATGAATGACATTGAGGAAAATTGCTGTGCGGTCAGGATCCACGGGAAGATAGAGCAGATGTAGTCCACCAAAAACCAGAGCGCTTATGAGGACACTCTTGAGTATGCCTTTTCTGGTGGTCCCCCAAACCCGCACGAGCGAAAAGAGCAGGAAGCCCCGGAAGAGGATCTCTTCGCTGACCGCTACGAGTACTTGTCTGGACAGGATAGTCCGGATCAGGGAGGACACGTCGGGAGTTGCCCACTCCCATGTGATGGAACTGAAGAAAGCATATGCGTATGTCGGTATGAGAATGAATAACAAGAGCAAAGTGAGAACCCATGCCCACCAGTCCCCAAGTCGGCCTATACCGCTCCCTTGGATCCACCCAAGCCATCCCATCACGGTGATGAGAGCCAGCGTAGCAATGATCGCTCCCGCGCTTTGAGGGAGGGGATCAGTGAACGGGTTTCGAGTCAGGTTAGCGCTAAGTATGACACCGGTGGATGCGAGGACCATCCAGGCGACGAGGGTCGAGAGAGCAAATAGCAGTGGTTGTCTCCCGGAGAAATTGTTAACCTTCCCGACCCTGGAATCTGAAGGCTTTGTGAGCGCGGTGTGACCGATCATGAATTTGGATCTTCCATGCCAAGATTTCAGGTCGAGATTTACTGTATAGCGGGCTGATTATGCTTCAATAAAGAGCTGCTCAGTTTTATCTTGCAAGAGCACCCACAGCGAGTAAGCGCCGATTGCAGTTCCCACTGGAATGTTGAAGAGTTGAAGAACCCCCAGCACCATCGTGAGGTATCGAGCCCAATTTTTCCACAGCAATAGGCCGACGCCTGCAACAATATTGGGAATCGAGAAGATGACGATCATTGCCGAAATGGCGGTGCTGATTCCGGTCAGGATGGTCAGCGGTAGTGTCTCGCCTTCGAGACTCAGCACCAGAAGCCCAGGTCCGATCATTAAGAATAGCAGGATACATGCGCCGGATATCCCGAGGACGCCCATTCCAAGTTGAAGCACGGCGACAGCAGTGACATGGTTTTTCATGGTTGCTTGCTCCTTGTGATTTACAGAGAGGTTCCGCGATTGTCAGTAAATTGATTATGGACCAAAAAAATGGGTTTGAGTAGCGACGATAGGAGGGTCTCGAAGCGGGTCTTAAGTGTGAACGAGCACCTGGTCAGGAGGCCAGGTACTTGCGGATTAGTATTCCACTCAAGCAGTACAGAATGTGAAATATTATTGAATTTTCGCAATTCAACTTTTGATGGTACTCGAAAAATTAAGATATCCTATGCGAAACTTCTTGCCGATGATTTCATGCCTTGTTGGTGAATTAGATCTGTGAGCTTTGCGTCTATCTGCGAAGAATCGCTTTGTATGTAATTTCCAAACCGCGGATTTTCTCAAATATGATCGATAAGGATAATCAACTCCTTGTCTTTTAATATATACAGGATATATTCACCAGTCGTAACTCTTTTCATAATCCATCTCAATCAAAATATCTCCAGCCAATTCCTTGAACATGTGGCGGTGTTCAGAATTAAAATGCTCTTTCCATTCTCCTGGAATTCCACGTCGAAAGGTTGGAGATTTCTTCGGTTGTATATACTTCAAGATTAGCTCAATAGCATCATTACGATCGTAAGAGAGTTGGATTTCAAAACGATCGAGATGGTTCAACATTTTATTGATGGTATTTTCAGGATAGTGGATCAAGTCTTCGAATCGTACGATATGAATATGTGGATTGTTAAGAAAACCTAATTTCCGTCTAAATCGTTTGTCCACATTTGGTAAGTAGGGATATTCTTGCGTCCCCTTGATTTCGACCATAAGTCTCGCAGCCATATCTGGTAATTTTTTGTAGGTTTCATTAAGTGAGTGATCTGTGTAGATATCTGTTGCGTAAAATATATGTGAGATGAGAACGTCGCGTGGGTCCCGAATTATCATATAAGTTGCCCAATTCGGTTGACTGAGCACATCAACAATATTATGTGTAGCATTTAAATAACCCCATGCTATCTCACCAGCGCGTAAATTACCTAAATCTCCGAGGATTTCTTTATCGGATCGATGCCGACCGTCTCGGGTGATTGTTCGAATCGGGATCCCATGGAGTGGCCAAAACGGTGCAATTTGTTCCATCCCCTGAAGAACTTGCACGAGGAGATGGGATCCGCTTTTGGCATATGCGTTGCCAAAAACGATCGGCGATTTAGCAAAATCAAATCCTCGCCACCTTACCCTTGTCCGGGATTTGCGTAGATTGTATTTGATATATCTTCCGATGTTTCTAATTTTATCGGTTGCCATAATAAAACCTTGAGGAGCTTACTTAGTGGTTTTGATTTCGTGTTGAGCGCAGAATTCGATTCGCGGTGCTATCTTCATTTCTGGTCTAAGTATCATGTGATTCTATCGAGCGGCAGGACACGGAAATACGCATCCAAGGAATCTTCGATCCTTAAAAATAATTTTGGATCAAAATACTTGAAATCTACAATGTGATGTTTTTTAGCAATCTTTTGTTCTTGGACGACCTTTTCAATGAGGATCATATCCTGGGGAATATCATGATTGATAAACATCGAAACCCGAGTAAGTACCTGTTCCGGATCTTCTAACAGGTCATCGTAGGAAACAGAATAAACCTGATAGAGAGAATCCGAGAGCACCCACTTATCGATGAACCTGCGCCAATATATTAAGTTCTTCTCGAGGAATATGCGCCAGAATGTATATGAATCCTGGATTAGAGATAATTTGACCCTCCTTTTCAGCCTTCCTTCTCCAATTCTATTCTTATGCCGATGTTTATGCTCTGCTATATACCAGGAGGCGATTGCTTGAAGTGGGTTTCTGTACTGAACGAGGTAATGGAAGCGTTTATCCTGGGATAAGCTAAGTTTGAAGTCATGGTTTTTTTGAAACGTGGTTTTTGGATCAGAACACGGTATCTGTCGACAGTGTCTGTAATAGTCACAATAGTGAAACTCTTCCAGAAAAAGGCTTTCAATACACCTTTCCATGAGGTGATGTCCACTCCGAGGGAAAGTAATGTTCTGAATATTCCGCATGATGTGATCGACTAACTCCCGGCCTGAGAAAACAGGAGAATCTTCTCAGCAGAACGCAAGCTCGGCGATGAATGTTTTAAGACGAGTGAGATGGACATAGTGCTGTCATTTGATTCCCCCACTCTGTCCATATTTATCTCGATGCCTTTGCATTCCAAGATCGACACTGATCTTATCTGGGGCATACTCGACTTTTATCAACGGTCAGTTTGAATATCGATGTGTGTATCTTCGTTGAAAGCTTCTACTAGAAAGGTGGTGGGCCCAACCACATCGTTCAACGTGCCCTATAGTTCTGATACTTATGTCCGGTACTGTCATACACATTCTCCGAATGTAATATTTCTAACTCTGTGTGCTACTCACAGAACCCCGTCTCAAAACGCAAGAGACGATCGCTCTCGGCATCCGAAACCCATAGACTACAGTTCTCGTCGAAGACGACACCGCTGGGAAGATTCATCCCCGGACTATGCCACCCTGTGAGAAATTCACCCTCTTCTGAGAAACACAGGATTCTTGCCCCTTCAGGATCGCTTACACAGACATGTTTCTCAGGGCTTACGGCGATATAGGGTTTGTTTTCAAGCGACTGACCGTACCATGCCTCCACGGGCCATTCAGCTACAGCTTCGAATGTTCCAGGGATAGTTTCTTCAAAAATCTGGACTCGCATGTTCCAGGTATCTGCAACATACAAACGACCATCCAGGTCAATGGCCAAACCGACAGGCTCATCCAGTTGACCGAGCCCCACGCCACCCATCCCAATTTCGCTGATCGTTGAACCGGAGGGGTCAAAGACGACAATGCGCTTGTTCCCGGTGTCAGAGATAAAAATGCGCCCTTCATGATCGACCGCTGCTGAACGAGGACCCCAAAGTGCATCGATCCCGGCTCCGATCCCATGCGTTCCGAAACTGGAGATGAATTCCCCATTTTCATCGAAATACTGCACTCGGTGGTTCCAGGTATCCGCCACGACAACTTCGTGGTCAGGACCGGTAGCCACATCCCACGGCTGGTTGAATGCTCCCTCCGATGCATCACCCGTAATGGCGTCGGAGAAAGTCCCCCATGTATTCAGGACATGCCCACCCTCGTCAAACACCTGAATTCTGTGATTTTGAGAATCTGCGACATAGATCGCTCCGTCTGCACCCAGGGCCAATCCACGAGGGGATGAGAACAATCCAGGTTCAGCCCCTGAGCCTCCTATGATTTGGTCAGGCGCAAGCTCGACCATGCGGCCCAAATAGGGATCCGCGAACGAGGCAGGCTCGAAGGTGGGTTCTTCGTAACCCATGCCAGGTATCGCTCCTGCAAGGTCATTGTGAACATACATTTTCATTTTGCTCGCAGGCTGCCAACCACGAGGCGATAAATCCTTACCCTTAAGTATTGCATAGGCGCGATAATCTCGATCGAACCAGATTTTCCATAATGCGTTGCGCATTTCCGGGTCAGTCAGTGCGCTCTTGATGCTCTCCCAGGTGAGGTTGAAGTAATCCTGGATGGGCCACCACATTCTCTCATATACAAGCGAGCTGTAATCATCTCCAAGGAAGGCCTCAAATTTGGCATAATTTTCTTCACCAGCGAAAACCACAGGATATTCTAAGAGCTCTCGTCCTGGAGTTGCACCAACATCTTGGGCATTTGGATAGCGGCGTAAGTACCACCAATACGGATAAGCAGCGTGGTTATCATAGGCGACACGTATCTCATCTCCTCCCGTTAACTGGATCGAGAGATTGTCGAGCTGCTCTTTCGCGTACTTTGGCCCTGCTGCTGCGTGTGCGTACACAAGGAACTCTTCGGCGCTGTTGAATTTGACAAAGGAGGCACGTATCGCGGTCCGTATGGTCTGAAGAAACATGAGGGAAAGAACTGTAAACAACACGAGACGGGTGAGTTGAGCTGTACTGAAGCCCCTTGCAAGGCGGATGGCTGCGTAGAATGAAACACCAGCAAGAAGCGCAGCCAGCAACCATCCCATTGCCCGTTCAACTCCTGCAAAGGAGGTTGTCGTTAATGGGATAAATCCGAGAATGTGACTGAGCGCGCGTGAAAACGCAGCTATTGCAATCAGAGAAAGCACCACGGTAAGAAATGCACGCCAATTTAAAATTGACCGAAAATTGAAACCTTCGAAAACCATGCCGATCACCCATCCGGATAACAGGAGGATGGGTAATGCAAGGTGCACAGTTAACCACGGCATCTTTTCACCTGCAAAAGTAAAGATGGGTATGGCACTGAAGGACCAGTAGATGAGATAGAGCACAAATAGGGTCTGGACAGATGTTCCACGGACGTTCTCTTTTGCGGAGCTACTGGGTGAGGGGGACAAATCTTCGCGACGAATAAGACGCCAGACGGCATAAATGGCCCCGGCGAGCGCTCCTAATGCTGGAAGAAATTCGTAGAACGGGATTTGCAGCAGTGTGTAGTAGAACCACGGTTGACTCCCTCGCTCGACTCCCTGTTGTACGAGCCAGTAACCAAGGGATCCAACGAGCCCCGAGAATAGTCCGAACGGGTTGGTGAAAAAGGTTGTATACAGCGGGATGTAGATTAAGAGGAACAGACCAGCGATTTTGAGCCATCTCCTCCAGTCCCATGCGAGACCGATGGCAACGCTGACCAAGATCAAGAGCACGACCAATACCGCGGTACGGCGCAGGTCAGTTGGATCTTGATATCCCAAGGGATCCCAGCCCATCGCTTGTGCTGGTACGGCTGCAAGTTGAGGGAGGGTGAGCGTCATCGCAACAATGATGACGTCCAGAATCGGGAAATCCGTTCTCAACTTTTGCCCGAACGCACGAATCAGTGAAACAATCAGGATGACCAAACCAATTAGCCCAAATGCCGCGCCAATAAAAACGAGAGGTGAAGCGAAAGGTATCGCAGCTTCACCGGCATCCGTGCGATCTCTCAGGAAAAGAAGGAGCGCGCTTCCCAATCCAAGCGTAGTGAGCGCTAATCCAATTGAGAACCACATTTTAATATGGGGCTTTGGCCATGAGATTTTCAGGATCTGGACGCTGAAAACGACCCCGAGGTACAGGAGCAGTTGGGCGGTGTAGAGGAAAAAGGTCTCCTTCGTCGTGGCGTGCAGCGCGAGGGATATCGCCAGGAGATACAGCCATGCTGAGCGCCGGTCTTCGAGATAGCGAAACACCGCCCAAACCATAAGAAGCGCTTCCAGGACGACAAAAATCTCGTTGCGTGTGTAACGTGAGTAGAAAAGCATATAGGGACTGAACACCATCATAAGACCGGCGGCGAGAGCTCCCGTCGTGCCCAACCATCGACGGAATGCAAAAATCAGGACGATTGCAGCAATACCGGCAAACGCAACAGGGAAGCGGGCGGAGGCATCGCTGTCCCCAAAAGCGAAGAATGAGGCAGCGAGGACGTGGAATTGGAAGGGACCATGTGAGAGCGGATCGTGTTGGTAAGTCCCGTTTTCTGTGAAAAGCCACGCGAAGTAGACGTGGTTGATTTCATCGTGACTCATTACACGATCTTCGAGATTCGGCAGCCGGGTGACGAGCGCCAACACGATGATGATGATCAATATCCAGGTTGATGGTTTTCGAAGGCTTTGGGATATTTTTTCAACAAACGATGAACTTTCGGTGTGTGTTTCACTCATCTCTACCGTCTCATTCATAGATGTGATCCTTT
>JBGUDT010000003.1:28131-29066 GCA_041821665.1 Anaerolineales bacterium | reverse complement strand
ACGGTTTCTTGAAGACACACCGAGAAAGTTAAAATATTTGAACTAGAAAACCCCATTATTCGCTAGATAAATTATTCAAGAGAGATCGTGTGAATGAACGGAATTACTCAGGGTGAGGGTTATAGCTCTGGGTCTGCTTTTTCCAGGTGGCGGTTAAGCTTCAACGGAGAAGGTCCCTTCTCGCGTAAAAGCCCCGTCATATTGCGGATGATCTCTGCAAAAGTTGCCCCCATACCTCCGGAGACATAGTGGATCCCCACCCGATCCGGCTCGAGACCGACGCTTTCAAGGATCCGCGAGGTATATTCCACACGTGCTCTGGCACGTTCATTCCCGCGTTCATGGTGACAGTTGCCCAGGCTGCAGGCCACCACGAGGACACCATCGGCGCCTTCATCGAAAGCGTCAAGCAAATATTGTGTATCCGTTTTTCCGGTGCAAGGGAGTCGGACGATTTTCACATTCGCCGGATATTCTTCCCGCAACGATCCGGCTGTATCCGCAGCCATATAACCACAGTAGATGCATGTAAAAAGTGTGATTTCCGGATCAAAATCCTGCATACGATTCATAACGATACCTTGGGCAGAAGGGCTATCGCATCATGCGGGCACGCCGTCATGCAGGTGCCGCAGCCGGTACAGGACCATGTATCTACCATCGGTGCTCGTTCGCCGGGTACGAGCAAGAGTGCTTTGTAGCTGCAGGAAGGGAGGCATTTATGACAACCATCGCATAATTCATCATCTATTTCGGCTATCAACTTAAGATCGGTCAAACTCATTTATGCCTCAAGAGGTCTTGTTGGAACCGGAGTTGATGGAATTTGCCATTCACCCAGACCAATGCGGATTTGTTCGTCGCGATAATGATGAAGCTGTATAGCCCTGGCGGGGCATTCAGCAGTGCAGGTTCCGCAACCCTGACAGCGTGCT
>JBGUDT010000003.1:27247-27870 GCA_041821665.1 Anaerolineales bacterium | reverse complement strand
TCATGAAATTCCATAGGGCGCATCTTCAAATGCGTTTCGAGGAAGAAACCCTCCTGGGAAAGAGGGACGCCGAACAAATCAGACAGTTTTTCCGTGCCTCTGGAGGGGATGATGGGCATGCTAAGTGCGAGAAGGTCGGGTTCAAATTCGAGCGTCTTCCCGAAGATATGCTCGTGAATTGAAACTGTGAGCGCTTCTCCTGCCCCTCGTGCATGCAGGGAAACCACGGGAGGCTCATCCTCCGTGTAACGCACAAAGAGTATTCCGCGCCTGCGCGCCTCGAGATAATGTGTCTCACGGAAACCGTAGGTGATGATGTTTTTATAGAGGATGACGACCTGACAATCCGGGTTAAGCATCTTTAAGCGAAGCGCATTCTTGATCGTATTCGTGCAGCAGATGCGCGAGCAGTATTCGACATTACCCTCCGCTTCGACGCATTGGATCATCACAACCGAGCTCAGCCGGGTCACCCTCTCCGGATTGTGCGTGAGGATTTCTTCCAATTCGGTCTGCCGGATGATGCGAGGATCGTCCCCGAAGTGGTATTGGCTCACCTCGGCTTCTTTCCCCCCGGTTGCGACGATCACCACGCTGTGATGCGTCTCGCGTTCTAAAGTGGA
>JBGUDT010000003.1:25918-27208 GCA_041821665.1 Anaerolineales bacterium | reverse complement strand
ACCAACGCTGCCAGTGTGAGAGATGACCTCGCTGTTTAGGTATTGATGAACTTTGTCGTGCCCTACAACCCGATTAACAAGATCCCGTAGGAGCCGCTGAGGGTTCTCATCTTCAGCGACATAGTATATGTGGTGGAGATTGCCCCCGAGCTCGCCCTGTCTCTCCACAAGATGAACGTCATAACCTGCATCAGCGATCGTTAATGCAGCCGTCATCCCGCTTACGCCTCCGCCGATCACCAAAGCCGAAGGGGCAGGTTTTCGCTCCTCTTTATAGATAGGTTCGGAGTGTCGGATGCGTTCAACGCCAAGCCGCATCAACTCACTCGCTTTACGGGTAGCGCCTTCCGGGTCGCTGATATGTACCCATGCGCATTGCTCACGGATGTTGACCATCTCCACCAGATACGGATTCAACCCACATTCTGCGACCATCTTTTGGAAGAACGGCTCATGGGTTCGATGGCTGCATGCTCCTATGACGAATCGATTGGCGCCCGATTTCTGGACCCAGGTTTTTATTTCATCTTGGCCTGGGTGAAAGCATGCCAGGGGTAGGGAGGTGACATCAATGACACCAGGGATCGTTCGTATAAATGCGGTGACATGCTCAAGATTGACCACATCGGAGATCTCCCCAGCGCAGCCGCAAAGTGCGACGGCGATACGCGGTTCGTCGAGAACTTCCTCGGCGTACAAAGGAGTGCGTTTCAAAGTGAGATACGGATTGGCTCGGCTGTAATTTCGTGATCCGAGCTTGTCGTGAAGAAGTTTCATGACCTCTGCGGCCGCTCCAGATGCGTCGAGTATGGTTTCGCCGATCTCTTTGGGTGAGGCGAACGCACCGCAGACAAAAACCCCGGGACGTGTGGTCGAAAGAGGCGAAAACTTATCCGTCTCACAGAATCCGTAGGCGTTGAGTTCGATACCGAGTATCTTGGAAATCTCAACTGCCTTTGATGGAGGACGAATCCCTACTGCAAGGACAAGTAAATCGAAGTGCTGCTCTTCAAGTGCTCCCTGACCCGAAGCGGATTCTTCATGTCTTCGTCCGCCAGGGTAGCGAAGAATGATCTCGCCGGTGGCAGGATCTTCTTCAACCGCCGATATCCGGCAGCGAGTGTAATGAATGCCAAACTGATCCCGTGCTTGCTTGTAATAAATGTTGTATTCCTTGTTAAATGCGCGCTCATCCATTGTGAAGATGTGGCATTCCGCACCGGGATTGCGTTGCTTGGCGAGCATCGCTTCTTTCGTGGCATACATACAGCAGATGGAGGAACAATAGGG
>JBGUDT010000003.1:22806-25675 GCA_041821665.1 Anaerolineales bacterium | reverse complement strand
GGTACGGTTTAGGTCTATCGCATTCGTAGGACAAACCTTGAGGCACTCCCCGCAGTCATCACACTTATCCGTCCGCTCCAGCAGATAATACGAATTGGGAACTGAGCGAGGAGCGGATTTATCGATCGCTTTGCGGGTGCTCAAGCCCAACTGGAACCCGCTGGGTCGAATTTCTGGGCATACCTCCGCACATCGCCCGCAATTCGTACAAAGGTTAGGATCGACAAATTGAGGTCGTCGCTCAAGGGAAATTCGGAAATCGCCAGCTTCTCCATCGCAGCTGATGAGTTCGGAAGAGTTGAGGAGTGTGATGTTGGGGTGACGATTGTGATCGAGCAGGGCTGGCGAGATCGAAGGTCGTGTGCATCCAAAACCATGGTCGGAGGTCCCACGACAAAGGACACAATCATGGGTCGGGAACATGAAACCAAGCTGGGCTACCCGTCCTCCTAATGAGGGCGTCGATTCTAAGAGATAGACGTGGATCCCTGCATCGGCGAGGTCGATCGCCGCACGCATCCCTCCCACGCCGCCGCCGATGACCAGGACGCTGTCCGCGGTTCCAGTACCATTTGCGGACTTCAACGCTGGTTGTTGGGTCGTTGCCATTTGTGTTTCCTGCACCAGACAAGATCAATGCCGGCGGTAGCCGCCAGCCTGCATAATTCGGCCTATTCCTACCCGATATGTTAGTACCCTGCCCAGGGAGCGAATAGTGAGAGATATCACGATGGGCAGGGTACATTCTTCATTAAGCGATGTCAGGTTCGCTTCAGTCGTCCACCTGAAGCAAATATTCATAAGCTGCAAGTGCGGCCTTCGCACCTTCTCCCACTGATATAAGCACCTGTTCGGAAATCACATCGGTGACGTCTCCGGCCGCGAAGATCCCATCCATGGAGGTTTTGTTGCGAGCATCCACCACAATATGATCCCCATCATCGCGTTCGACCAGGTCAGCTACGAATCCCGACTGGGGGACGAGCTCCAATTCGACAAAGAAGGCATCGGCTTCGAGTTCCTTTTTGTCTCCGTTCTTGCTGACGACGACCTTTCGTGCATATTCATCACCAAGAACTTCCTCGACCCGGAAACCTTCCATTACCTCGACATTATCAGCCTCAAGAACCTTGCGCCCCATCGTTGTGTCCAGCTCCCCATGAGATGGAGCCACAAGCGTGACTTTACGAGCGATGCGCGCTAACTCAGCTGTGGATCGCAGCGCAAGCTTCGTGTCACCGATCACCACAACGTCCCGGTCGATGAAGAGGGGCGCGTAGGAGACGGCGCTGTAGCAAAGCCCGCGCATCATAAAATCTTTCTCTCCAGGTACATCCATCAGACGCCCACGAGCACCCGTGGCAACGATGATGGCTTTCGACTCGTAAGTCTTTCCCTCGCGTGTGCTCACCTTGAATCCGCCATCTTGTCCCTCGATTTTTTCTACTTTTTCAAACACGCGCGCAAACTCAAGGTAATCTACTTCATTGGCGAACCGGCTGACGACTTCCTCGCCGGTGATGACGAGATGTTTTTCGACAAAGGGCAGCTGGAGGCGATAATTGGTTTTGCCACCCAGATCCCGCGTGATCAGAAGTACATTCAGCCTCTTGCGGATTGCGTAGACCGTTGCGGTGAGGCCTGCCGGACCACCGCCCAGAACGATCAAATCATACATTGTCGTATTCTCCTTCTCAATGTTAGTTTTCAGGCAGGGCGATAAAGCCCTCGTTCATCATAACCTCTGTAAGGTCGCGGGACCGTTTGATGATTTCGCTTGCGTTTTTGAGTTCCTCTTCGTAGGTCATGGGGTTGCGGGCGATGCCCTCCTCGACGGCTTTGGCTGCAACTGCAGCAGCCTCGCGAGGGAAGACTTCCCATTCGTCCATCGTTGGAAGAATGTAGTCGGTTGTAAGCCCTTTCGTTTCGGCCATCTCTGCCAGCGCCGTGGCGGCGGCCATGCACATCGAATCCGTGATTGTTGACGCGCGGACATCGAGCGTGCCTCGGAAGATCCCCGGGAAACCAAGGGAATTGTTCACCTGGTTGGGGAAATCGGACCGACCGGTAGCGATGACGGCTGCGCCCGCTTCCTCCGCTTCCCAAGGCCAAATTTCCGGGACGGGATTTGCACAGGCGAACACGATGGCATCTTTCGCCATCTTCTTAATCCAATCGGTTTGAAGGGTGCCTGGTCCTGGCTTGGATAATGCGATAACCACGTCGGCGCCATCCAGCGCCTCAGGGATCTCCGCCTTCTCTGCCCTCCTCGTTCGTCATCTGACAGAATTTCCATTTGTCGACATACTCCGCCTTACGAAGTTCAAGGTCTTTTCTGCCTTTGTGTAGGATCCCCTTGCTGTCCACGACACGGCAGAGTGCTGGCGTACCGCCAGAGCTGAATATCAACCTTGCACAGGCGACGTTCGATGCTCCCGACCCGACAAATACGATCTGGGCATCTTCAAGCTTCTTACCGACGATCTTAAGAGCATTTATCAGCGCGGCAAGCGTGACCGTGGCGGTTCCCTGCTGGTCGTCATGCCATACCGGAATTTCAGCACGCTCGCGCAGGGTGTCGAGGATCCTGAAGCACTTAGGCTGCGATAAATCCTCCAAATTCACCCCACCAAAACCAGGGGAGATCAGCAGTACGGTTTCGATGATCTTGTCTGGGTCTTTGGTGTCGAGCATGATGGGCCAGGCATCGATCCCGCCAAGATACTTATAAAGCAGTGCCTTCCCCTCCATCACGGGAAGTCCAGCTTTAGGGCCGATATCTCCCAGCCCGAGCACACGCGTGCCATCAGAGACGACGGCAACCGTGTTCCCTTTATGTGTGTGCTCATAGACGAGTTCCGGATCTTCC
>JBGUDT010000003.1:21926-22761 GCA_041821665.1 Anaerolineales bacterium | reverse complement strand
GCGAAGTCATTGAAATCGCGGACGCATGATTTTAACGCGATCTCTACTTTCCCATGATAGAAGGGATGTAGTTTCATCGCATCCGCGGAGGGCTGCTGTGCTTTGGCTAGCAGCTCCTCAACATTGAGTGGGGGGGCCTTATCGGCCATTTATTCATCCTCCTTGCTCGTATAGAGCGCGACTTTCCGTTTATCTAACACGATACCTCTCTAAACGAGAGGTGCTGATCTAAAACTGAAGATAGGAATCTGTGTAAATAACCTTATTAAGCAGAACTTGTACTGTCTTCCATATTGCTGCTTGTTCGGGGTCGGACATATCCACGTCCTCCGACTGAAGTTCCTCCATGCCAGCCACCCGGTCGAACAATTTCAAGTAGAGCGCCTTGACCGCGGTGCTGTCATCGCGCGCTTCAACACTTTGGATCACACCCATCAGATCCTCGTCGAGCGGGTTCAGGATTGCAGCATCAAGACCGGCGCCCATCAACATGGTCAGGTAAACACGATCCAGGAGAGGGCGCATCTCGTGGGGGACTTGATTCGAGACATTCGATAAACCCACGACGGTCATCGGGGGGGGATCCATGACCATCTTTATCATACGCACTGTCTCGATCGCTTCAGGTACATACTCCTGGCATCCGGATACGGTGAGAATCAGCGGGTCAACGAGAAGATTCTCCATCGGGATTCCAACCTCTTCGGCGCGTGGAATTAGTTTCTCCATTGCTATGGAGATACGAGCATCGGCACTGACCGGGATGCCGCTCTTTTCCAAGCAGAGTGCGATTAATTTAGCGTCATATTTTCCTGCCAATGGGGGAACCTGTTCC
>JBGUDT010000003.1:3842-21569 GCA_041821665.1 Anaerolineales bacterium | reverse complement strand
GTTATCCACTAAGATTATTTCAACAAGTTCTTCGATCGCCTTGTAGGCTGGTGAATCTCCATTCAAGTTCACAAGGGGCTCTCCCAAGACATCCAGTTCATTGATGTTTGAATCTGCTGGTATCAGTGCACCAACCTCGACGTCCAGATTATTGATCTCGTTTTTAAATGAATCTGGTAATTCGTCGATCACCCTGTTCAAGACGAACATTTTCTTATGGACATTGACCTCGATATCATCCGCGAGGGCCAGGATCACTTCGGCAGCTCGTAAACCACGCACGGTAGGATCAGACACAACCAGGAGAACATCGACGTCCCGGGTCGTACGTCGGCTGATGTGCTCCATGCCAGCCTCGTTGTCCACGACAACATATTCATAGGACTTACCTATATCGTCTACAACAGTGCGAAGGAGGTGGTTAGCGGCACAATAGCACCCCTGTCCCTCTGGTCGACCCATAGCCAGCAGGTCTACCTTATCACCCTCTTCAAGCGCCATCTGAACTTCATGCTGGAGATAGTCGTGCCGGCTGATGGCGACACCAAGCTGTTTTTGCTGCACAACCTCCGTCATCTCCTCTCGAATATCACCTACAGTCGCGGGCATGGGCATCCCAAGGGCGAGGTGTAGATTCATGGCTGGATCTGCATCGATAGCCAGGATTGGGCTACCGGTGTGTTGCGTGAGCAGATGTATGACGAAGGCAGCAACCGTTGTCTTCCCAGTGCCTCCTTTGCCCGCTAATGCAATCGTTTTTGGCATCTCTCTAATTTCTCCTCTACCAATATTTGAACATCACCAATTAACGGTTACCCAGTGCACACCCACATAGAAGATCCAGTAAGCTACCTCCAGAGATTGACTTGCAATCTCGATCCCGTTTCCGTGCTCAGTCCTTATCTTTATGCTGTTCCCAAATTTCAGCTACACTCGGGAAAAGGCTGATATCCGTATGCGGTAAAAAGAGCGCTGCTGTGAAGGCATCAAAAAATGTGTTATCTGCCGAGAGTTCAAGATACGTCATCCGATCGGCGATCTCATTCATCTTTCCCCTGGCATCCTTTGAGAGCAGTCCCATATACGCGCCCAGTACAGAGGTGTTGCCAAGAAATTGAAATCGATCCCAGGGCAGATCGGGAAGAAGACCAATCTTAATGGCATTCTCCACATTGATATACTTCCCAAATGCACCACCGATCAACACGTGGTCTACATCCGAAAGAGCCACGCCCACGCTCGATGCCAGGACGCTGAAACCGGCGAAGATGGCGGCTTTCGCGCGCATGAGATTTTCAACGTCTACTTTTGTAAGAACGATGTCCTGAGCAGTTTCCGAATCTTTTTCCCAGACAAGAACATATTCTGGTCCGTGGTCACCCGAGCGAACACGGGGAGAATCGAGATCCTGCTTCACATTTCCGCCACGATCGATTACGCCAGTGACAAATAATTCCGATAGTAGGGAGATCAATCCGGAACCACAGATACCGCGAGGTTTGCCGTCCCCGATGACACGGTAGGTAGGCTCGTATGTTGAAGAGTGGATCCAGACTTCCTCAATCGCCCCATCGGTAGCGCGCATTCCATCGATGACTCCTGCACCTTCGAACGCTGGACCAGCGGAACAGGCGCAGGTGAGCATCCACTCCTGGTTACCGAGCACGATCTCGCCATTCGTCCCGACATCTATAAAAAGGGTGAGTGCATTATCCTCAGCAAGGCCACTAGCAAGTACACCTGCACTGATGTCAGCACCGACGTAAGAAGCCACTCCGGGTAGGCAATCCACTGTGGCCTCTGGATGGATGGGGAGTTCGAGATCATGAGCAAGGAATTGAGGTGGCTGATTGGCAGCGGGTACGAAAGGTGTTTTTCGGATAGATTCCGGAGGTAATCTAAGGAACAGGTGGATCATGGTCGTGTTGCCTGCAACTGTCATCTTGTGGATGTTCTCGGGATCAATCCCTGTCCTCCGCTGAATTCGTGTGAGCAATGTTTTGAAGGTCTCTCGGACCAGGCTTCCTAACTCTTGAAGACCATCACCTTTGCCCGCGAAGATGATGCGGGAGATCACATCCTCACCGCGTTTAATCTGTTCGTTGTACTCGGCAGCAGAATTTTTCACCTCGCCACTCACCAGGTCGATGAGGTATGCTGTCACAGTTGTAGTTCCTATATCGAGTGCAATTCCGATAGGTTCTATCGGTGCAGAGGCGACCTCGATGACTCGTGGCGTACCATGTAACGTATCCAGCAAGACGTTTGGTTGCCACTCGGAGTCGCGAAGTACATCGCCAAGCTGGCGAAGCACTGAAAGTGGGATGATTACATCGGGATAACCTGTTTCGGCAAGACCTCGTTTGAACCGAGTGAGATCATCTATGCTGTCATCCAGTGTAGGCGGAGATAGATGGATTTTTCTCAATCGAACTGACTGCAACTTTTCTGGATCATAGTCAAAAGGAACGACAACCTTCCGTGCTAATTTATCCGTAGTCAAGCGTCGTGCGATGAGTTCCTGTTCTGGAATTGTAATTTTTAGGTCACCTTCGACCACAGATTGACAAGCCAGTGCATATCCTGCTTCAAGATCCTCGGTGGAGAGCCGAATTGTCGATCGGCGCCGTACCGGTCCTTCGGTAACGATGACCGCACAACGTCCACAGCGTCCTTGCCCACCACAAGGTTGTGAGATTTCCTGCCCTGCGTTGCGAATAACTTCAGAGATCAATGTCCCGGTTGGGACAGCGATGTTGGCTTCGTCGGGGTAGAGTATAACTTGATGATTTGCCATGTGATTTTGCGTTCCATCCCCGTCTTGCAAATGGCTTGCAGCGCCTCCAAGGAGGGATCAGAGAAAGGAATCGGTAATTGCGTCTGCAGTTCTGGCCGCTTCGATTCTTTCTTGGTCCCAATACCATCGCGTTATCGATAACCCCTCACACGCAGCTTGCCCGGCCAGACGTATCACACGTGGTATGTCCGTCTCGCGCGGACAGGATAGAGTACAAGGAGCTGGAGGAGTGCAGTGGAAGCAAGCTGCAGCGAGATGTGCAATTTGTCTGGCATCGTAGCCAAGATACGGGGCATTCGGTATTTTCGAGATTCGCACGGTCATGAAGATCCCCAATAAGAGGGTGGGATATGGGATCAGGGAATTGGCCCTTGGTGCCTTATTACCTTTCCCTCGGTGCCTTCTTCCTTATCCCTTGTCCCTCATTCCTTATTTCCGGTTTAATTCCACATTGCCTTAAGGTAGTTGTTGATCTCAACCGCCTCGCGAGGACCGACCATAATTTCCCAGCCCGCTAGTTCTTCCTCCAATTCTCCTGAAAGTACTGAAACGTGACCGGGGATGATGATCTTCTTGTGGGAAATCTTATCTTCCACATTGAAAGCTTTGACATCCTTGGCGATGCGTTCGGCGTCGAATTTGCCCGCAGCCCATGCCGTAAGAACACTCATGCCCTCGGCATCTGCGACGAGCAGCCATCCTGGGCGACCCGAACTCTCGACTTCGTTCGCGATGGCAAAATACGTGATGGAGAAGTTTGTAGTAACCATCAAGGGTGAATCCGGAACTGGATCATTGATCTCATACACCCCGGGTTTTACCTGAATCGGTTTCTGCGGGTCTGTGTAAATATTCTCGCGAAGGACAAGAAGAGGGTAGAGCGTGGCCGGATCGAAATCTTCAAGCACGATGAAGCCAGCATATTTCGCGATCAGCTGTGATGCCATTAGGGTTTCATCCGTTTCATCGGACGCACCAGGAAAACTGATCAAAGGGAAACCGAGTGGCCGGAAGTTTTCCTTGATGGCGAGCCTGCGCAACGAAGTGTACTGCTCCAGCGTGTCGCGATATCCATATACTTCCGGATCAATGACGATGTCTTCAATCCCTACATCCGTCAATTTACTCGTCAGATCGGCCAGGCCGTCCAGGGAATCGGATCTCACGACAAGGGGCACATCCGCACCCTTAGCGATCTCACTCATGGCTTCCCAGTTATCACTATTAGCTGCGTAGACCAGTGGGCGACCACCGGATGCTTCGATCCCTGCCCGTGCAGTCGCTTCATCGGGTGCGATGAGGATAAATGGTTTTTTACTGACGGATCGAACAACCTCTACTGCCGCTTTATACACTGCAGCATCACCTGAAGTTGCTTCGATGGCAAAACCATCCAGGTAAAGATCGATTCCAACGTAATCCACGTTGAAGTTATCTGCATCACTGGCTTTCTTCTTGAGTTCTTCGGGAGAGTCGCTGTCTTTTAGTCGCCAGAACAAACCAGGTTTATGGAAAAAAGTCTTTTCGTGCCTGAACATCACAGTTTCATTCCCGGCGCTGACTTTTCCATCTTCACCTGATATCTCCACCAGTCTGATAGGGGGTGCAGAGGCAGCCTCAAGTTTTTGTGAAGCTTCTTCACTGACGTGTGGGCAATCCTTTAATTCCGCCTGCTTCGCAGCTAGTTTCATGGCGAAGGCCAGACATGTTGGATAGTTGCAATCCTTACAGTTCGTCTGGGGTAGTAGTTTATAAATTTCAAGTCCAGATAGGGCCATCTTTATCCTCCACTAACCCATGGTCGGGTTGGTGAGCTGCTCAAGAACGGGTTGTAACCGCTTCAGAGTTTTCGGATGTCTTAAAATTAGAATATTGGCTCCTGAATGTACGAGCGCCATGGCGGTAACCGCCTCCCATTCAAGGGCTCTCTTCTCCCAATCCCCCCATGCCTCTGGCACACCCTCTCCAATTTTGGCTTCTTTTACCTTCCAGACCTCAGCGCCGGGATTTACGAGCATCGGCTGCTGAGTCATGGAATCACCTTGTAATGCAGCCAGACGAAGTCGTTCCATCACAGAATAGCCATATTCGATGCCATATCCGAGGGCTCCCGTAGTCGGGTCCATGATGATGCGTTCGAGGGGAATGCCCATCTCATTGATGAGGATTACGAGTTGTTTCGAGAGATTTACATCCATGGGCGTCTTTGATTGGACAATGTGGTTGTGTGCCATGGCGGCAGCAGCGATTGTACGGTAGTTCCCTTCCTCACAGATCCCGATAAGGATCCGTTCGCCTTCCGCTTCTTCGGCGACAGGGACCATCAGTTCATTGTCTACCTCGACCTGCCCGGGACCAATCACAGCAATAGGCAGGCTTGTAGCGTCTAGCACCTTTCTTACTGCTGCTCGCGCGTTCTCCGGGTTGTTAGGTTCGCCATCTGCAGTATTGAGGCTTAGTTCAAGGTAAACGATGTCGGCGCCTGCATCTTCAGCTGCCTTAGCCCATGTCCCCGGATCTTCACTGACGTCGCCCCACGCTTCGAGAAGGAGTGGGGACCAATCATCGGGTTTTCGATCTTTAATCTCGAGTGCCAGGAGGGGACGGTGCGGTGTGCCAGCTTCGAATTGAAGATACGGCATCGTTGTCTCGCCGCCAACAGTTACTGTGTTGGCCCGCGTGCCACCATCTTCTGACGTAGCACCAATAGTAACTTCGCGTACTTGCCCACTCCATTTTTCCTTTGGTATTTCGATGGACATTAGGGTTAGCTCCTCCGATCCGTGATTGAGAAGACCAAATCAGGGGCCAGAAATCAGGGATCAGGCCGCGACGATGTTTGCATCGATGACCTGTGAGGGGCGCCTGATCCCTGATTCACGACCCCTGATTCACTTCAGCTTAAAACATCGGGTCCATTTCGAGGACCGGATGCTCTTTTTCCTGGATGTAGGCAAGGAGTCCTTCTACATCCGTACATACTGTTTCGTCGGCGATCTTTGAGATCAAGTCGGGATCGCCTTCTCGTTCTGCTACGGCTTCTAGTTGCTCAGCCATTTGATTCTTTAACACGGAGGACATCCAGACAACGCGCTTGAAACCGCCGTCAGAAGAGATAAACTTCGGGCTGAGGATGTAAAATTTTCCGTGCCCCATCACCCCGGGTGTCTGTAACCCTCCGCCAGCTACACCGGCGAGGGTCGAGAATGTCATCCCTGCTGGCGTCATGCTGGTATCTTCACGGCTAACGATCATGATTCCGTTGGCTTCCGGGACCAGCATGGCAATACATTCGAAACAACCACAGGCTGTCATCGGGTTCTCCATAATAGAGTACATCGAGACTTCGTTGACCACGCCGTGACTGGCCTGACCGGCAAATTCGTTTACACCTTCGTAATAACCTTTGGATTCATCAATGTTAGTGGATTTTTTTATAGGTTGGTTGGGTCCTGTTGGATTGATCTGATAGGATGCCTTGCAATCGAGCCAGTTGTACGCTCCACAAAGCCCAAGACGCTCAGGGCTGATGATGCAGACGTGGTCGGGAGCGAATGACTGACAAAGTGTGCACGAATAGAAAACGTCCACGCTTTCATCCACCATTGAACCCATACGGATATTCCGTTCCTCGTATGCATCACGTGAGGTTTGGAGCCATTCAGCATGCATATCGGGGTTGGTAATCAAGGTGATTTCCACCTTATCGACGATACTGCCGAAATCCTCGTGGAAGCGAGCGTGGAGGATTTCACCGAAATGGTTCAGGTTGAAACCCTTTTCGGCAGCAGAGGTGGATATCCGGATCCAGGCGATATCACGCTGCCCGATGTGCTGTATCCCCGAGGCGCCATTGATGAAGTAGTGAATTTGGCGCTCGAGGACAGGTTCGAAATCCTTCTCCATCTTCCTTCCAGCGACTTTTACCAGGATGCCAAGATCCATATGACCTTGTTCTTCGACTTCCTCGAATTCAGGTCCAATGAGCTCGATCTTGCCGTCCTCGATATCATCCATTTTAGTCATGTAGAGATATTCGAAGGCACGGCTCTTCTTGCCACCGAACTCGACACGCATATCTGCCTTGCGGACGACTTCGCCCTCGAATGCTGAACCGTACGGCACTGGAACGGGAACTTCGCTAACCTTTACCTTTAAGCCACGCACCTCGATGCACTTCTGGACGAGGCGTTCGGCTCGTTCAAGATCATCCTTGCCCTCAATCTCGTTGAAAGGCATAGAAACGACGTGTTCGTAGCTGGTAACGCCGGTGGGCAGGATTTCGGGGATGATCGTATCGGCAATCACAGGGAAGCCGAAATTAATAGCTCCGGCGGCGGTGGCGTACTTGAGGTCATCTACTTCGCCGAGAGCCAGAACGAATGCAAACACGCGGTTCTTGTTGTAGAGGAGAATATCCCGCGCCTGACCACCTTTCATACCACCGAACGTCAGCGCTGATCGGACGGCAAATCCAAGCGGGTAAATGGCAGAAATCGTATCCGTACCGAAAGGCACAGTGTAGGTGTCAAAACCCAGCTCGACACCTTCTTCCATGAGTTGGTGGATAATGCTTCGTCCGTTGACGTTACCCACCAGGAAGGTCAAGATATTGCGACGTTGAAGCTCGCGGATGATTTTGACTGCTATTTCATTGGATTTAGCGCATCCAACGATAGCGGCAAAGCCAGGCATGCGTCCATCCACTAGCTGGATCCCCCATGATCGAAGCTGAATATCGTCGATGGGACCATTAAGGTGACCATCGAGCGTTGGCTCCTTCCCATTGTCCGGGCTGGTGAAGGAGGTTCCCCCGGCGAGCTGTAAGCCCGGGAGTGGTTCTGGCTCCAGGCCATAAACAAATCGGATAGCCTCAATAATCTCCTCGGCAAAGAGGGTGGCCATGCCGCAGTCAAGCGTTTCACCTAGGTAGGGGGTCCAATGCTTATCGGGTGGTATCGGGTGCAGCAAACTTTTAGCCTGCTCAAGTGCAGGTACCAATCCGCTGAGATTATCCACCTCCTGTCCCGTCATCCCGAGGATGAAGGGCATGTAATAAGCTGTATTCGGAAATGCAACCGCCGTATCGGCGCCTTTTTCCTCGATGGCCTTATTGAGTAGAACCTCGGCCTCGTGCACGATGGCGTTTGCGCCCCGGATTGCTCTTGTAGCGATATAACGAGACATATCCCTAACTCCTTATATTTATGAAAACAGGCGCTTAGTCGCCTGCTGGTTGTCCATAGAGTGCTTCGGCGCGTTCCTCGGGAGCTAATTCCATAAGCTCTTTAATTCGCCAATCTCCACTGCGGCCAAACTTCTCTGGTTCGTAGACGGGGAGTCCGAGGGCTTCACGCTTCTTGTCGATATGTTCGAGGATATGTGTAACCATCTCATCTCCCTCAACGTAAAACTCGATCTTCCCACCAACTTTCTCTTCCCAGCCTTTAGCGAGTATATCCGTAACTACCTCGCTCCCGGAGAGGGGATTGTTGCCGCCGAGGATGACGTAGGCACCAGAAGCAGCGCAGTAGGAAGCAATGGCGAGCGCTTTTTCGCTCATCCACTCTGGGGCAATTCCAACAGCTGGAACATCACTGATGTCATCTCCCAGGCCACCTTCATTGACGACCTGGCAGAGTACGGTGAGGATGCGGGTGTTATCGACACATGAGCCCATGTGGAGGACGGGCGGCATACCTGTGGCCTCACAAACCTCCCGCAAACCAGGCCCTGCCATCTCGAGGGCGGTCTCAGGAAGCAAGTACCCAGCTTTTCCACTGGCGATGGCACCACAACCTGTCTCGACGAAAAGGATGTCATTCTTGAGTAACTCTCGGACCAGGTAGTCATGGAGCGCATCCTGGGTGCTCCTGGGATTGTTGCAGCCCACGTTGGCGACCACACCTCGAATGCGACCAGACATGATGGCATCATTCAATGGGCGGAAAGACGCCCGGTATGATCCGCCGAGCATGTAATTGATGTATTCGTGTGAGAAACCTGGCACGACTTCACTGGTGTAGTTTGGGATTTTTGTAACTCCCCGATTGGGGTAGTTGTCGATGGCTTTACGGACGATTTCCTTGGCCATGTCGTAAGCATGGTGTTCGTCGAATTCCATATGCTCGGCCCCGGTGATTTTCACCTTCGGCGAGGTTGTGATAATCGTCGTATGGAAGTTGTCCGCCAGATTAGGTAGGGCTTGCATGATGCACTGGACATCCACAACCATGGCTTCCACCGCGCCGGTGAGAATGGCCAATTCTTGATGGAGGAAGTTGCCTGCTGAAGCGACCCCCTGGCGCACGAGTGTCTCGTTGCTTGTGCAGCAGATACCTGCGAGGGTGATACCATTAGCGCCTTTCTCCTTGGCGTAGTCCAGGAGTTCTGGATCGCCCGAGGCTGCGAGGATCATCTCAGACAAGGTCGGTTCATGACCATGCACGAGAATATTGACCTCCTCATCCTTGAGGACGCCCAGATTCATCTCGGCGACAAGAGGGCTCGGTGTACCAAATAGGATATCCGAAAGTGCTGTCGCAACCATGGAGCCGCCCCAACCATCGGACATCCCTGCTCGGAGGGTTTGATCCAATATGTGTACGGGGTCCTGGTCATCGCCCATATGTGTCCTATGCAAGATATCGACGACTTCCCGGTCGATGCCGCGTGGGATGAGATCGAGCTCTCGCCAGAGCTTCTTTCGCTTCTCTGGGGCGCGTTCGGCGAAGGGGAGTTCGCCAGTTTGCTGACCGAACATGGCAAGACATGCTTCACCTACCTCAAGTGCAAGCTCACCGACATCCCGACCTTCGGCTTCGATGCCGAGTTCTTCGGCGAGTTTCTTTAATTTGAATGGATCACGGATCTTGTAGCCCTGGGCTTCGCCCTTTCCTACAGCAATGATCGTGAAAGCCAGATCACGGCCATGATCGGAGTGAGCGGCCGCTCCAGCAGCGACGGCTCGAGCGAAATTTCTTGCGGCCACGGTGTCTATATCGGCACCACAGACACCTGTCTGGCCGTCTTTTACCAATCGGCAGGGTCCCATATAGCAAACTTTGCAGCAAGAGCTGTTCGCGCCTATAGGGCAAGGGGCCATCTGATCGGCACGGTCAAAGGCAGTTTCCAGACCGAGCTCATCAGCCCAGACAAGCATTTCTTGCGCCGCGGGATCAATTGATTTTTCTTCTGGGGTACGACCTTTCTTCTTCTTTTTCTCTGCAGGCATGTCGTTGTCTCCTTTCATACCTACGCATCATCCGTCATGGTATCAAATCCCGGGCAAGGCCATAATGGTCGGCCCTCCCAGCCTGGTGCGGTTTCTGCAAATGCCAGCGTATCTCCGGTTCCGGTATACGCCGAGGTGTGTCGAGTAGTCTTTTCACCCACCGGGAGCGCCTCTGCTGCCAGAAAGGGCTCGGAGTCCTCACCATAGCCTTTCTCTGCGAGGGCGTTGCGAATCTTATCCGGCTTAACGACTTTGGGATCATAGGAGAGTGAGATCTGACTGAAGGCAGAGCTCACATAGAGATCATCAATGCCCTTCATGCCTTCAAGAGTCTTCCGCACTTCTGTCGTATGATGATCGCCGTACAGTGTGGGTATCGTGAGTACAAGCTTTTCCATGGATCGTTCTCCTCACTCTTTTTCTGAAAGTCCACCTGGTCTTAGGTAAACAACGGTTAAGTGTGACCGGATTTCATCTTTGAGTGCATCCTGGATAATATTTCCTGAGACATGCATGAGCGTGTCCCGGTAATCTGTGTCCTTATTCATACTCGCAAGGCAGGGGAAATGATGGTGGAGCATACCGGCTTCCTCAACGGCCGCATCGACATCCGTGCCCACGATGCTCTCTGCGACATGAGCAACACATCCGCAAGCGGCATCACGGACGACCTCCGCCTCGACAATTTTCTTGTCTTCGACGGTGATTCGAAATTCCGGCTTACCATAGTGGGTAGCGAACCTGCGGATGATTGGGTCATCATATTCCCTGACAAGCGGGGTTCGATTGTAGGTTTTCTCTGTGAGGGAGCAGAAAGGTTTCGGCAAAGCAACCGGGATGTCCATGTCTCCAAGCCAGCCCTCAAGTTGACGAGCGAGACCGGACGGGACAGCTTCATTGCGATCAATAGGTGCAATTACCGCCTGTGCACCACATAGCTTCACTATATCGGGAATTAATTGGATGAGACCACCTACCTCGCCAAGAGATAGAATCAAATCAGAAGGTGGTAAAGCTTCCGGTAGAAATTCTTCAGGGTCATCTATGATAGGAGGAAGTAGGCGCGGCGCTGCCCAGGTCTCGACTAACCAATCCGAAGGAGCGGTTGCGGTTATATTTTCAGCAATACGCTCCCCCCAGAGACCTTGAGTAATAGCTAAGATGCGGAAGGGTGAATCAGAATATTCGGTACCCCTCACAGGTCGTCACCCCCGAATCACATGATCTAGAACTGATTATGATGATCCTATTTGGGTTAGATTCTCTCTAGTGGGGAAAGTCACCCATTTCCACGGTAAGTTGTCCATATTAGAAATTGGTCCATTAAATGTTGATTGCTCAGGGAATCAAAGAAGGATGAGACGGGATCCAATAAATTGAGGGAGGACGCGTGAGAATGGAAAAACTCGGAGGTAATTCACCTCCGAGTTGGGATTGTCTTCCATGCGTGCGCTGAGATCAGGAAGAAGATGGTCGTAGATTACGTGCGCTTGTTCATCGCCACGAATGACCGTTCATCCTCGCCGATGTAAATCTGTCGTGGACGGGCGATGGCTTGTTCAGGATCCTCAAGCAATTCCTGCCATTGGGCCAACCATCCAACCGTGCGGCCGATGGCAAACAGGACCGGGTACATGTGTACAGGCAGCCCCATGGCCTGGTAGATGAGCCCAGAATAAAAATCGACGTTCGGGTAAAGCTTCCGCGAGATGAAATACTCATCCTCGAGCGCAATCCTCTCCAACTCGATGGCAACATCCAGGCACGTATTGCGACCCGTGACCTCGAAAACCTCATCAGCGACCTGTTTGATAATGCGTGCACGTGGATCGTAGTTTTTATAGACACGATGTCCAAAACCCATCAGACGGAAATCACCATCTTTGACACGCTTGACGTATTCTGGGACGCTCTTTACGTCTCCGATATCATAGAGCATACGAAGGACAGCTTCGTTCGCTCCGCCGTGCAGTGGTCCATAAAGTGCGGCTGCAGCTCCTGCAAGTGCGCTGTAAGGGTCAGACTTTGAGGATCCTATGTTGCGCATCACGCTTGTGCTGCAGTTCTGTTCGTGGTCGGCGTGTAAGATGAAGAGCACATCGAGGGCGTGTTCCAAGACAGGATTTGGCTCATATTTCGACTCTGACATTTTAAACATCATGCTGAGGAAATTGCCCGTATAGCTGAGGTCGTTATCCGGATATACGTAGGGCAAGCCGCGAATATGTCGGTAGGAAAAGGCTGCGATGGTGGGGACTTTAGCGATAAGTCTTTTTATCTGGCGAAGCCTTGAGGCGGGATCATCCACATTGCGGGCGTTGGGATAAAAGGTTGAGAGCGCGGCCAGCGAGGTGATGAACATCCCCATTGGATGTGCGTCGTAGTGGAACGCCTGGATCAAGGTTTTTAAATTTTCATGCAGCATGGTGTGATGCGTAATCTCGTCAACCCATGGATCTAATTCATCCGATGCTGGGAGTTCACCGAAGAGAAGGAGATAAGCTACTTCGAGAAAGCTGCTCTTCTCGGCGACCTGTTCAATCGGGTAGCCGCGATATCTAAGGATGCCTTTGTCCCCATCGATGTAGGTGATTGTGCTCTTTGTGGAAGCTGTGTTTTTATAAGCTGGGTCGTAGCTCATCATGCCGAAATCTTCGGCGTCAATTTTCATCTGACGCAAATCCATTGCGCGGATCGTGCCCTGCTCAACGGGAAGGTCATAGGTTTGACCGGTCCTTTGATCGATGATTGACAAGCTGTCTTCAGCCATGCATAGCTCCTTATAAGTGTAATTTTATAGACATGCTGACGGCATCTCTGGTTACTTAATATGTTTAGCGCTGGACCCCAGGTTGCCGACAATTGGAGGAAATCGATCTTCATTATATCGCTATTTGGAGAGGTTTTTAGCGGCACGACAAATTTCTAGTCCAAGATCAGGCCAGACTCCTTACCGCCCTGGCTTGAAGAAATGGGCAGATGAGAATCGAGCCATCCGGCCGGTAAATTTGGCGGCGTGGGCGGGTAGCAAAGTTGATGCCGTGTGTGCTTGACTGCAACAGGACTTGTCGTTATAGTAGTTGCAAATACTTGCAATAGCAAGGAGTTGCGAATGTCTTGTGAGTTTCAACTTGCCGAAGAGTTACGTGAGCAGGGTTTTCGGGTGACACCGCAAAGAGCGATCATCTTGGAGACGATCTCACATCAAGGCGGCCACCTCAGTGTGCAGCAAGTCTACAATGAAGCTCGGCTGCGATTGCCAGGGCTTAATCTGGCAACTGTCTACCGTGCGGTTGAATCGCTTCACGAAGCAGGCCTCGTGGATGTGTATTCGACCGGAACTGAACCGGTGAGGTTTTCACTGAGAGATCCAGACAATGTCCACGGGCACATGATCTGCCGGTGTTGTGGTGCGGATAACAAGCTCGAAGCACCATCGCTACACGTGATCCAGGATCATATCCAATCAAGCTACGGATTTGAAGTAGATACCCATCATTTGCTGCTCGAAGGATATTGTCCCGCTTGCCTGGAGAAGGACTAGCGAACTGCAGGAGGCATCATGTTGCTGAGACCAGAACCACTTCATATTCCAGATGGATTTCTCTCCCTACCCGTGGCTATCGTAGGATGGATTTTGGCATTAATTTTTATCGCGATTGCTATCCGCCAGACTCGAAACCAGCTTGGCGAAAGACAAGTCCCATTGATGGGGATCCTTGCCGCGTTTATTTTCGCGGCACAGGTCATTAATTTTCCAGTAGCCGGCGGCACCTCCGGTCATCTGCTCGGAGGCGCCCTGGCCGCGATCGTGGTGGGGCCCTGGGCTGCCACGTTGATCATGTCCGCCGTTATCGGTGTGCAGGCGTTGTTGTTTCAGGATGGTGGGCTGCTCGTCATGGGGTGGAACATCGTGAACATGGGGGTCATCACGGCTTTCACTGGCTACGCGGTTTATACGTTATTGCTGCGAATAATCGGCCAGAGTCGTGGGACGAGAATTGGTGCCGCATTCGCAGCCGGGTGGTTCTCGGTGCAGATTGCAGCGATGGCAACTTCAGTAGAACTGGCGGTCTCAGGAACTTCGCCTCTTAAGTTTGTCCTCCCGGTGATGGTCGGCGTGCATCTCGTCATAGGAATTGGTGAGGGGTTAATCACGGCGGCTGCAGTTGGAGTGATTCAGGCGAGTCGACCTGATGTCCTCATCGCGGGTGAGCACGCACCTGGCCGTAGGTTGGCTGTGTTCACCGCTGTGGGTCTTGCATTTGCGCTGCTTGTCGCCTTGTTTTCCCCGCTTGCCTCGTCCTCCCCGGATGGTCTTGAAAGAGTTGCTTCGGACATCGGGTTTCTCGCGTTAGGCCAGAATCCAACCTATGAAATCTTTCCCGGCTACACGCTCCCCTTCATCGGGGGTGAGGCGTTAACGACGATCCTGGCTGTCATGGTGGGAACGATTATCGTATTCGGGATTGCCTGGTTTATAGCCAGAACATCCGTAGTCCGAGAAGCGACAGGAGATTAATCATTGCACTTCGACCTGACGGATCAATATCAAGATAGACCCAGCTCGATCCACGATCTTGATCCTCGGGTGAAGTTGGTTTTAACGATCCTCTACATTCTTGGGCTGAGTCTGACACCGGAAGCTGCATGGCTCGTCTTCCTGGTTTGGTTCATCATGCTATTGCTGGTGGTCTGGTGGGCCCAACTAGGTCCGACATACACCATTCGGCGTTCCTACATCGCTGCGCCCTTTATCATGGCGGCGCTCCCCATCCTCTTCATTTTGGATGGCGGTCGAACTTTGATTACCCTTCCAGGATTAGGTTGGACAGTCAGCACGGCCGGTTTTGATCGTTTCTTCACAATCCTGATTCGAACCTGGATTGGCGTTCAAGCCGGGATCCTGTTGACGGTAAGTACGAGATTTCCGGACTTAATCTGGGCGTTGGATGCACTGCACATGCCCAAAGTCCTCGTGGCCATCATCAGCTTCATGTACCGTTATCTCTTTGTCCTCATTGACCAATCGATGAGGATGAGGCAGGCTCGTGCATCACGAAGCGCAGTATCCCAGGAAAGCCGGCGTCCCAGCGCAATCTGGCATGCAAAAGTGGCAGGGATGATGGTTGGGAGCTTGTTCTTGAGGTCGCTGGAACGAAGCGAGCGGGTATACGCGGCGATGGCATCGAGGGGATACGATGGGGAAATGCGCATCCTGAACTCATATCACATGCGTCCGCAGGACTGGTTCGGGTTAGCCATGGGCTCTATCATCCTCTTTCTTCCGCTTTTTATCCCATTCATATTCATAAGGTAGAGAGATGCATCATACGATCGAAATTAAAGATCTTCGATTTGCTTACCCTGATGGGCGTCAAGTCCTCCATGGCGTGGATCTCCACATCGCTCCAGGGGAAAAAGCAGCGCTTGTTGGTCCGAATGGATCAGGGAAGTCCACGCTCCTTCTTCACTTAAATGGTGTACTCCGGGGCGAGGGTGATATTCAGGTTTGTGGGAAGAATATATCCGATGAGTATCTTGGAGAAGTCCGATCGGCTGTCGGGTTGGTGTTCCAGGATCCCGATGATCAGTTGTTTTCTCATTCTGTCTTTGAGGACGTGGCATTTGGACCCATGTATATGGGGAAAGATGAAACCGAAGTTCGTGAGCGGGTAACTCGAGCGCTCGAGGCTGTGGGAATGCAGGGATCGGAATCGCGTGTTCCCCATCACCTCAGTGGGGGGGAGAAGAAGCGTGCTGCTATCGCGACCGTGCTTTCAATGGACCCGGAGATTCTTGTCCTTGACGAACCTACGGCAGGTCTCGATCCACGGGGACGTCGTGAATTGATCCATCTACTACAAGCGTTGCCCCAGACCATGCTCGTCGCGACACATGACATGCGGTTGGTCGAGGAGTTGTTCTCTCGCGTCATCGTGATCGATGGAGGCAAGGTCGTCGCGGATGGTCCCGCAGAGCGTATTCTGCAAGATGAGGTGCTCCTGGAAGCCCATGGTCTTGAAGCCCCTTGATTTTCACCGTGGGAGAAAGTCCCAATTTTAGTTGATGATGGGGGATACCATGACTTCGGTGACCTCTCCTACATTATGGATTCAACAAACAGGATATAAATTACGATAGCCATGAATAGATTGGTTGACATCTTACGAGATTCAAAACGCTGGGCGGGAGTCACACTTGTGATCCTGGTGGTAGGCATTGGTTGGATAGGCTTAAGCGCCGTGCCTGCGTACTCTACAACAGGTGGACTCATCCCAAGTCCAAAAGAAGGTTTTCTCGCACCTGATTTTACCCTCGAGACGTTGGATGGCGGCGAGATCACCTTATCGGAGCTGCGTGGACATCCTGTCATACTAAATCTCTGGGCATCTTGGTGCCCACCTTGCCGCGCCGAAATGCCTGCGTTGCAGAGGGTTTTTGAAGCGAATCGCGAGAGTGGGCTCGAGGTGCTCGCCGTCAACATGACATCGCAAGACAGTCAATCTTCAGCAAAGAATTTCGTTGACCAGAATGGGCTTACCTTCACCATCCCCCTGGACCGGCTCGGATTGGTCAGCAACATTTATCAATCACGCGCGCTTCCCTCGACATTCTTCGTGGATCGCCAGGGGGTCATCCAGAAAGTAGTCATCGGAGGCCCCATGAGCGAAGTTCTTATCGAGAGCGTAGTTGAGATGCTCTTGAGTGGGGAAGAATAGTGTTTCCGGTTTTACAAGTTGGACCAGCAGCCATCCAGATGCCCGGCCTACTCATCATCCTGGGTGTGTGGGTGGCTTTTCTCATCACTGAGCGAGAAGCACGGCGAACCCAGCTTGAGGCCAACATCATCTCCAACGCCTTTTTCTACAGCCTTATCGCTGCGCTCATCGGTGCCCGGCTGGGTTATGCGCTCCAATTTCTCGATCTATACCTGAATGAGCCTATTGAGTTCGTGGCGCTGAATATGAATACCCTCTCCCTTCCAGAGGGGCTTCTTGCTGGCTCCCTCGTGGGGATCATCTATGGACACCGCAAGGGGCTGCCGCTCTTGCCCACGCTTGATGCAATTACTCCTGGATTGGCCGTATTCCTGGTTTTCCTTGGTATCGCACACCTATCCAGCGGGGATGCGTTCGGGAGCGTTTCAACAGCCCCATGGGCTATCGAATTATGGGGCGCGCGTAGGCACCCCTCACAAATATATGAAATTATCGCATCCTTGATCATTTTCCTGTTCTTGCTGTGGATAAGGCGAGATTCTCCATTTCCTGGATTTGTATTCCTCCTCTTCATCATCCTGACATCAGCCAGCAGACTGATATTAGAAATTTTCCGTGGTGACAGTGTCCTCCTCATGGAGACCCTCCGCAGGGATCAAATTCTCTACCTATCCATCCTCGTAGCTGGCTTGATAGGTTTGGGTATGCTCGCGCGGCGTGTGTCCGATCAACGTCCCCAATAGTTTCAGGAACGCAAAATTCCGGCCATCTTTCCGAATCAATGTATCATCCCGCTCATCATGGGATTGATGTTCGGCATAGGTACGAACGAGGATCACTCGAAACCATTTTTGTTCACAAGAATCTCTGTAGGGGAACTGTAAGGGGTGAATTTATTGTGTTCGGTGCATACTAAGAGGGAGTTCGGATCCGCGCCATTCGAGTGGTTCGAACCGTGACCCGGGTTGGTTGTA
>JBGUDT010000003.1:0-3743 GCA_041821665.1 Anaerolineales bacterium | reverse complement strand
TGAAGAGCTCAATACGATGGTCCAATCAGGTGGAAATTCTAAAGCGATGAAGGATTTTGAATCACTCGAACGAGAGGTCATACGACTCCGCTCATTACTTCGGATGACGGCGACACTCAATGCGACCCTCAACTATGAGCGGGTGCTTGAGATGACCCTCGATATGGCAAATAGTGCCCTGACGGAAGCTCAGGATACGCAGCTCATAAGCGTACTGATGATGTTCAATCATGAAGACCTGTATATCGCTGCTGCGCGCGGTCTTCCGCAAGCGGACATGCGCGTCACATTCCCGGGTGAGCGTGGCATCCTTGGTGAATCTTTGTCGACCGTTCAAACACGGATGTCCAATACGCCATCGGGTGATTCGGAACTCAAGCGTCTTACCGCATTGCATAACTGCAAGCTGGTCGTGTGCATTCCTCTGGTCGTGGGTTTGGAGATCTATGGCGTCCTGATCTTCGCTCATGCTAAGGATGGGTTCTTCACTCAGGATCGTATCGAACTCTTAGAAGCCATCAGCCACCAGGCGATGATCGCCCTGCAGAATGCTCGCCTGTATCAGGATTTGGAACAGGAGAAGGAACGTATTGGTGAAATTCAAGAGGAAGCTCGCAAGAAGCTGGCCCGTGATCTCCACGATGGACCGACCCAATCGATCGGGGCAATTGCGATGCGTGTAAATTTTGCCCGGAGACTCTTAACTCGCGATCCTGAGCAGGCTGCAGGAGAACTCTTCCAGATTGAAGAATTAGCCCGACGAACAACGAAGGAAATTCGCCAGATGCTCTTCACGCTGCGACCGCTGATTCTCGAATCAGAAGGACTCATACCAGCTTTGAACCAGCTTTCTGAGAAAATGCGGGAGAACCATAATCAGAACGTCATCATTGAGGCAGATGAAAGCGTGCTCGATGACATGGAAGTCGGAAAGCTTGGTGTGATTTTCTTCATTGTTGAAGAAGCGGTCAACAATGCTCGCAAGCACGCTCGGGCAAAGCATATCTGGGTTAGGTTAAACAGGAATGGGGATCTCATTCATCTCGAGATTGAGGATGATGGAGTCGGATTTGATCTCTCGAGCATCCAGTCCAATTACGAGCAGCGTGATAGCCTGGGCATGGTGAATTTGCATGAGAGAGCAGAGATCGTAAACGGCATATTGAAGATTGACTCATCCCCCGGGGGAGGCACGCGAATCTCGGTTACGGTTCCTGGAACGATCGAAGCAGCCGAACGTCTTCATCGTCCCGGTTTTGTCGCATAGACCCATCTATCCCCGACGTAAAAAAACCACATTTCACACAATTCAGATACATCCCACCGAAGCTGATCATCAGCTCCTGCTTATTTTTATAGACTGATATTTATGCGCATACTAGAGCGCCCATCATCATTTATCCTCCCCGTTGAACGAACGGCGTGGATGTTTGGTATAGTTGATGTCTGACTTGCACCAAAACCACAACGATGAGGTCATTATGATTGCAGAAGTAGCTAAAAAATTACAGGAAAATGTTCAACGCGTATTCGTCGGGAAAGAAGAAGCGATAAAGCTGGCACTTGTAGCCGTTTTATGTGAAGGGCATGTACTGATCGAGGATGTCCCCGGAATTGGCAAGACCACGCTTGCGAAAGCGCTTTCAACATCTTTAGGTTGCACCTTCCGGCGGATCCAATTTACCCCAGACCTGCTCCCGATGGATGTTACCGGTCTTAATTGGTTTAACCAGAAGGAGCAGGCGTTTCAGTTTCGACCCGGCCCTATTATGAGCCAGGTCGTTCTAGCGGATGAAATAAATCGCGCCACTCCCCGAACGCAATCCGCATTGTTAGAAGCCATGCAGGAGCGCCAGCTTACTGTGGATGGTGTCACCCGCCAGTTGGAACGACCCTTCCTGGTTCTTGCTACTCAAAATCCTATTGAGCTGGAGGGCACTTTTCCTTTGCCTGAGGCTCAGATCGATCGTTTTATGCTGCGGATTGTCCTTGGCTATCCGAGCGAGAACGAAGAGAATCAGATCTTAGAACGGTTCCGTCAAGGTGATCCACTCGCAGATCTTCATGCCGTGACTTCGCCGGAAGAACTTCTGGAGCTACAGAAGCTGCGGAGCGAGATTCGAGTTGAAGAGAGTGTCCGTGGTTATATTGTCCGGGTGGGACGAGAGACGCGGGCACACGCGGAGATCGCTCTCGGGGCAAGCCCGCGAGCGACGCTGGCCCTCTATCAGACCGCACAAGCCTGGGCTGCTCTCCAGGGTCGTGACTTTGTTCTCCCTGATGATGTTAAGCAGATGTCCCCACATGTGCTGACGCATCGTCTCATGATTTCGCCGCAGGCACAGCTCCGCGGTCGACTCCCTGAAGAGCTTATCGCAGACATCGTTGATTCTGTTCCCGTTCCAGTTGAGGAGTAGGTTTGTCAACAGAGCGCTGGTTCCCCATCTTAGCCGGCACCTTCCTTCTGGGAGCACTTTTTGAGGTCCTTTTCCTGACCACCTTTGCGGCTGCCTTATTCACGCTCCTCCTTGTCACTTCATGGTGGCGCTGGCACGCTCTTGATGGTGTCATGTATAGCAGGAAACCATTTTATCGGCGGGCCTTCCCTGGTGAATCGGTAGCACTCGAGCTTGAAGTTGAAAATCGAAAGATTCTGCCCCTCTCTTGGCTGCGTATCGAGGATCCCTGGCCCAGGTCTGTCGGACCCGAGGATGAAGACCAGCTCGCGCCATCACATCTGCTAGAGCAGGGCTTGCTCACCAATGTCTTCAGTCTGCGCTGGTTCGAACGAGCCAAACGCGTTTATCAACTACGGTTTCGTCAGCGGGGGGTTTTTAAGATAGGTCCAGCGAGGATGCAGTCCGGCGACGTATTCGGAATGCACGACCTCTCTCGAGAAGTTGGTACGAGTGAGCTGCTTACGGTATTCCCTGAACTACTTCCCATCGAGAGCCTGGATCTGCCTACGGAAGATCCATTTGGTGATCGCAGGACCCGTCGCAGGTTATTCGAAGACCCAACCCAGACAATCGGCGTACGTGATTATCAACCGGAGGATAGCTTCCGAAGAGTTCATTGGCCCGCGACGGCTAGAACAGGACGCCTGCAGGTCAAGGAGTTCCAACCTACATCTGCAAGGATTGTTGTCGTATGTCTTAATGTGAGCACTTTCGAGCGTCACTGGGAGGGCGTTTACCCTGAATTATTGGAGCGGCTTGTGAGCGTCGCGGCCACGCTTTCGTATGACTATATTAAAAAAGGCTTCCAGGTGGGGTTAATCTCCAATGGGTGCTTGGCTCACTCGGATCGAACATTTCGAATCCCACCTGGCAGATCTCCAAAACAGCTCGGTTATCTCCTGGAAGCGCTTGCAGGAGTTACTCCGATGGTCATGAAACCCTTCGATCGTTTCTTGATGCGCGAAATGCCCAAGACCTACTATGGCGCGAGCCTTCTCGTGGTAACTGCAGTACATCCACCTGAGCTGATTGAGACTCTGAACACATTAAAACTAAAGGGTCGTAGGATCACGTTGTACTCTCTTGCAGAAGAACCACCGCCATTCCTCTCTGGAATACTATCGGTACATCGACCCTTTGTCGAAGTATCATCTGAAATGAAATAGTGAAAAACGACAAGATCTCCGCATCCTTGTATGAGGACATGACCTCTTCGAAGGTCCCTCAACGGCTGAATATCGCCAGTTGGAGCTTATGGCAGCTTGTGACCATCATCGCCGTGAT
>JBGUDT010000002.1:109868-118809 GCA_041821665.1 Anaerolineales bacterium | reverse complement strand
TCTGCTTCAGGTGCGGATTTTGCTATGTAAAAGTCATCAAAGACGAAGGGAAGGTCCTCCTCTGCAATGCCTACACCCCTGTCTTTTACCGAGATGAGAATCTGGTCATCTTCGGGAGCGGTTGCGATCTGGATTTTTGAGCCCATACGTGAGTATTTAATTGCATTGGTAACGATGTTTACAATCGCTTCTCCCAGAGTAACCTCATCACCCTGAATAGGATTCAAACCCTCCTGAAATGATGTTGTTATTTCGATGTCCTTACGAATGGCATGGGGTTCAACGCTCTCAACAGCTTTCGTAATAACATCGGTGATGGCTATGGGGTGGAAATTCTCCTGGAGTGCTTGAATATCGGAAGTAATTACCCTCAACCAGGTATGGATGAGTTCCAATAGATTACTAATCGAAGCCTTCATTCGCTTCAACTGGTCAGATTGACCTTCAGTGAGCTGATCTGATAGTTCATGTTCTAAGGCAAAGAGATTCTGCTGGACAGCGCCTAAGGGAGCCTTAAGCTCGTGGGAAACGATGGCTGCAAAGTGTTCGCGCAGCATCTCCCGCTCACGGCGTAAAGCAGTCGTCTCTAATACCAGCCTCCTTCTTTCGAGTCCTCGACGTGTGATGACCCGAAATTCATCTGGCGTAAATGGTTTCGGTAGAAAGTCGTAGGCTCCCTTTTTAATCGCTTCAACAGCGGAATCGACCGTGGCATAGCCCGTGATGACCACAGTTACGATCGTGGGGTCGAATTCAAATATCTTCTTCAGTACGTCAAAACCAGATATGCCTGGCATTTTCAAATCCACAAACACTACATCTGGATGGAACTCGCGAACTAGCTCTAACCCGAAGGTTCCGTCCATCGCTGTGGCGGCATAGTAAGGACCACCCTCGAGTATCTGCGTACACGAGTCCAGGACGACTTCTTCATCGTCGATGATGAGGATTTTCGATATGGCTTCATCCATCAAGGGCAACTTCCTCTTGTTCTAAAGGTAACCGGACGATGAACGTGGTCCCCTCACTTACTTTGCTCTCGACATATATATTTCCACCATGTTCTTTGATGATCCCATAACTGATGGCCAGTCCTAAACCCGTACCGTGGCCAACTTCCTTCGTGGTGAAGAAGGGGTCGAAGAGCTTATCAAAGAGCTTCTCGGGGATACCAGGACCCGTGTCTGTGATGCGGATATCGATGGCGCTCTCACCCGAGTTGGTGCTTGTTTCTAGGGTAATCGTTCCCTCCTCCTCCATAGCTTCCGCAGCATTGATGATCATGTTCAAGAATACTTGCTGCATTTGAGAAGGATCGACCACGGTCATCGGCAAGTTGGTCTCGAAATTCTCCATAAATGTGATGTTTTGAAAGGACGCTTGATTCTCCACGAAGGTGACGCATTCTTGGATGACGTTGTTGATATCGCATATAGTCGTATCGGGTTTCCGCTGTCTCGAAAAATCCAGCAAACCACGGATGATATCCCGAGAGCGGTTGGCCTGGGTCACGATCCTTTGTAAATATGAGGAATCTTTCTCTGAGGAGGCATCTTTAGGCAATCTCTCCAGGAGAAGATGCGAGTAGGTGACGATGCCTTGAAGTGGGTTGTTCAACTCATGTGCCACGTTTGCTGCTAATTGGCCGATGAGAGCCAATCTCTCTGTTTCCATGATCTTGCTTTTGGTGAACTCCTTCAGTTGATCGTCGCGGAGTTTCAGAGAGGTAGCCATGACGTTGAACGTATCTGCCAGGTCACCTAATTCATCGTTTGAACCAACTTCTACCGTAGCTTCAAGATTGCCTCCGGCTATTTCTTGTGATGCGACAGCTAATTCTTTAATCGGCACAGAAATCCTTTTAGAAAGTACATAAGCTAGCAACATAGATATCAGCACGCCCAGAAGTGTGATGGCCAGAAAAGCGAGCATGGTTTCTTGTTGGATATCCACATATGGTTGCTCAAGGATCCCGACATATAGGATCCCAATGATATTGTCGTTGATATCTCGTATCGGTTCATAAGCGGTCATGTACCAGTTGTTCACGACGTAGGCTCGTCCGATCCATGGTAGACCATCGATGACTACCTGGTTGTACACTTCCTCTGATACACGCGTACCAATAGCTCTCCTACCATCTTCATTCCGGACGTTGGTCGATACGCGTACGTCGTCCTGAAAAATTGTCGCTGTCCCGATGTCCTTCCCGTCGTACGTCAGATCCTCGTAAACCGTTTGCTTGATTGTGTCCACGATCTCATAGTTTCTGTTGATCAAGGTCCCGCCGAAAAGCACACCCAGTAAATCGCCGTCATGATCCAACACGGGTGCCGCAGCTTTGAGCATCATGCCATCATTGAGTTCCTTCTCGGACAACTCTCTCGCCTTCGGCGTGTCGATGAGCGTAAACACGGCTTTAGCAGCAAGCCGAGCGGATTCTCTGCTCAGTTCTTCCGCAGGAGCGATGAAGGTCGAAAAGACCGGTTCAGCGCGGCTACGAGCAGCTTCAATGAGATCATCTTCATGTAGATCGGTCCCTAGCTCCTGCGCATTATTCGTGCGCAATAAGACGATCCCATTTGCGTCCGTCAGCGTGAGAATGTCAAGATCCTCGCTTTCCTTGACCTGTGTGAGTTCATCTGCAATTTGAGCGATATCGCCAGAAAGGATGGCATCTCTCATTGAATACCGATCGGCTGTCAAATGAACAACATCGCGGATGTGCCTTAACTCTCCTGAGTAGATCTCTCGCGCAGCGTTGATATCATGACGGACTTTCTCCTGAGCTTCGGCCACAATTCGGTCGCTGATTAGTCGAATTCCCACAGTGATAAACACTGCGCTGATGATGACGATTATGAGTAGGAAGCTGAGGATGAGTCTCGTCGATATTGGTACCCTTATGCCTCGAGGGTTGGAGATACCAAACCTCGTGAAGCCTTGCTTCATCGTGGCTCCTTGCGCGATTTGCCTCGCTCGTTCCTCGCCTCCATTTAGGTATCAGCTTCTCCTCATATTATTTTTTCGTCGGCCCGAACATGTCCAATAGCTGATCCCTAGATGTGCTCAACCGTTCCGACACCACTTGTGCAATACGCCACATTACCTCATAACCGATATCGTGATCGTCTTTGCATGCATCCAGGAGGTGCTGAGCGTTGATAGCGATGGCCCGGGTAGGTGAATTCGTCTGTGCACCCGCAGTTTTTTTCTTAGGTGGAAACAAGGATGACCAGCCCAGGAACTGACCGGGTCCGATGGTCAGAATGGTCACCTTATTGTGACCCGGAACCTGGGTAAGAAGCGATACTTCGCCCTCCTGGATGACATAAACCAGCTCGCTATCATCCCCCTCGCGGAAGATGGTCGCGCCCTCTGAGAAGGTTACGAAGGTTGAGATCGATGCCAGTTTCTCTAGCTGTTTTGGCGCTAAAAACTGTGTGAATTCCATCGATTGTAGAGCGTTGAGCACCAGTTCAGATGTCATCGATATGTTTCCTGACTCCTACAATGCTTCGTGTACCAATTCGATCAGATCTCTGACCATGAGAACACCCTCATGTCCTGTGGTCTTGACCGCATCCGTGTACATGGTGATATCTTTCGGGCATGTGACTGCAAAAATATGGACTCCGTCCAATTCCATTGCCTCATGGATGCGGGCTTCGCTTGGGCGTTCCTCGACCTCAGTTTCTTCCATCCAGATCCGACCACCGCCAGCACCGCAACAGAATCCACGCTCTCGATTGCGTGCCATCTCGACGATTTCACATCCAGTAGCTTGAATTACACGCCGCGGAGGGTCAAAAATGTCGTTGTATCGCCCGAGGTAGCAGGGGTCGTGGAAGGTGACGATATGCTTCAATTCTTTCGTTAACTTGAGCTGTCCTGACGAGATCAATTGATCTAGGAGTTCACTATAGTGCAGGATCGGGTGACCTCCGTTGATTTCGGGTGGATATTCATTCTTCAGGGTGTTGTAGGTGTGTGGATCGGTTGTCACGATGGCCTTGAAGTCGCACTGCTCGATTGCAGCTACATTCTCCTCCGACAACATCTCATACAATCCCTCTTCACCCACGCGACGGACATCGTTGCCCGAATTGCGTTCGCCTTCGTACAGGATCCCGAAATCCAATCCGGCTTGCTGGAATACCTCGGCTGTTTTTTGGGTGATTTCAGTCAAGCTGGCGTGATACGAGGCGTAATCTCCAAGGAACCAGAGGTATTCGACGGGTTCTTTGCGGGCATCTTTCGGCTTGGGATCCAGAGGCTGAGTCCACTTCGCACGCATTCTCTCGGATTGACCAAAGGAGTTGCCGTATCGTCCGAGATTATCGAGGGCGCTCTGGAGCTGGGTGTCTATCTGTGCTTCGTCGATTAGATGGCAACGCATGTCGACAATCGCTTCTACATGTTCGATTAACACCGGGCACTCAGCGACGCAGGCGCCACATGTTGTACACGCCCAGAGTGTAGCGGCTTCTACCTCATGACCGGTGAAAGGAGGCGCTTCCTGGCCATTGCTTCCCACGATGGCAAGAGCGTGTGAGATGGCAAGAATCACCTCCTTGGGAGAAAGAGGTTGCCCGGCTATATACGCTGGACAGACGTCCTGGCAGCGACCGCATTCCGTGCACGCGTCGCCGTCCATCAACTGCTTCCACGTGAAATCTTTTATGGTAGCTACACCTGCAAGTCCTTCTTCGAAATTCACAGCGGGCGACAGCGTTCCCATGGATCTATCGAGTTTTGCAAAGAAGATATTTAATGGAGAGGTTAAGGTATGGACAAGTGTCGAAACAGGGATCAAAATCAACACCACGCTGATAAGGAACATATGGAAAACCCAGATCCCTAGGTGAATGTTATATAGCGTCGGGACTTGCAGTCCCAAGGTGAGCCAAAGTTGAGCTGTGATCCAACCCACTGGGGTTGACCATGCGAGGTCAGTGCTCCAACCTGGTTGGAGCTCGGGTTGTTGTGCTATGGCTGCGAGGCGAAGAGATTCCGTCAAGAGTCCGGACAGGACGATCAAGAATAATACCAAGAGTGTGATGCCAAAAGTCGAGGTTAGGGTAAGTCGTCCTGGTTTCTTTGCGATTCGACGATACGCTGCCAATGCCAAACCAAAGAAAGCTATAACCGTGAAGACATCCAACACGAGCTTAAAGATCAGGTAGATGTTGCCACTTAAGAATTTATAAATATCTGCGTCGATTGTGGCCAATGCAGTTCCGAGGAAGAAAATGAAGAAGCTCCAGGCGATGGCAACGTGCATTATCCCCGGATACTTCTCGCGCAAGATCTTGACCTGCACAATGGCTTGCTTAATGAGCAACCAGAATCGCAAATGCAATCGATCCCATCGCTTCTCTGGTCGACCTACCGTCCACCATTTCCGCAAACGGAGAAGGGTTCGTCCAGCCAGGATCACCCCGGCGAGGATCGGCAGGACGTACGCAACGTAGTGCCAGTTCTCAGGAATGCCCCAAAAATTAATGCGCTCGATCATGGCCTTGTTCAGCCACCTTTCGCTTCCCTGATTTTCTCCGTCAGGACCGGGATCAGATCGAATAGATCTGCTGCCGCTCCGTACTTGGCGATGTCGAAGATCGGTGCTTGTTCATCGGTATTTATGGCGATGAAAAGCTCGGTCTCGCCAATGCCCTCCGCATGCTCCGGTGCTCCACTGATGCCAATGGCGAGGTAAACCTTTGGTTTGACAATCTTGCCCGATTTACCGACAAGGCGGCTGGTGGCCATCCAGCCCTGGTCGACGACCGGACGAGAGGCGCACAGTTCGCCGCCCAGTGCTTCTGCCAATTCCTCCGCGATCTCGAGGTTCATCTCCTGTTGGATGCCGCGGCCCACGGCGATCAAAATGGGTTCTTTCGCGATATCAACGTCACCAGCCTCAGGTTCAATGTATTGTTTGTGGGTAACCTTCAAGCCCTCCATGTCGGGAGGGGAGGTCGGTACGATCTCAGGAGCCGTCGCACTCTGGCCAGCCTCTGCTTTGAAATCTCCGGGGACCATCGTTAACAAAACCGTTGGTTCTGGTAGATCCCCTTCGGCGAGCACTTTCCCTCCGTAAACTTGACTGACATATCTTAGGGAACCATTATCTGCAAATGCGCTGCGACACAAGCTCACGATGGGCAGGTCCAGGCGGACAGACAAGGTACCAGCCAAGTCTGCGCCTATGGCTGTTTCTCCCAAAAGCACCGCTCTAGGTGTTCCTTCATGGATAAGCTCAGCAAGAACTCTGGTATACGCCTCAGGACTGAATTCAGTAAGTGCTGGATGTTCCACATACATCACCCGATCCGCGTTCAAGTTCCCCGCCAATTCCTGGGCGTCCTGACCTAACAAAATCGCCACCAAACTCCCACCCGAAGATTCCGCAAGCGGGCGACCAGTGGCTAGCATCATATAGGAAATGTCACTCACCTGGCCCTGCAGGTGCTCGATAAGGACATAGATGTCACCGTTCATCACGACCTCCCTCAGTCGTTGTGTTCAAGGATCAAAGTACATCCGAGGTGCCTAATAGCTCGACGAGCTTCTCGGCAATGCTGTCGATATCCCCCTCAATCATCTCCGCACGTTCACCACTTTCGGGTTGATACATGCGAGATACGGATGGCCCGCCACTGGCGTCCAGCGCAGGACTGGTTTGTTCGTCGAGCGTAACTGCTTTCATGGCTTGCCGGACTTTACTCACTGCTACATAGCGGGGTGGTGATTCCGCAGACTGTATCCCCAAGACCGCAGGCAGACCCATTTGGATTTCACCCATCAAGCCGCCAGGATACTCTTTGCGTACAATGCACATTTCACCATCCATGGTTACCCCGGACACGTAACCAACGTAGGGCATCTCGAGGCATTCGGCCAACAAGGGTCCTAGAGCTCCATCCAGGTCGTTATGAGCTTGAACTCCCGTAAGGATCACATCGGGCTGTAAGTCACGGACTGTTGCCGCGAATGCGCGGGCTAAGGCGTGATTGTTGACCTCAACATCGAAGTCGCCAATAAGCTTGATCTGGCGGTCGGTACCTTTGGCCGCCGCGGTGAAAAGCACGCCGTCGATGTCTTCAACGTCAGGACCGATGACTACAACTTCTCCCCCTTCTCGTTCCTTTAAAAGGATCGCCTGTTCCAGGGCGTGGTCATCAGGTTCATTGATAATGAGACGCATGAAGGTCGTATCCACGGTTTTGCCGCTCGAGTCGATTTCAACTTCTTCGACCAGGTCAGGCACAAGTTTTAATAGGACAACAATTTTCATCGTCTTACTCCTAAACTCCCATGGCTTCGGCAAGCAGCTCAGCAATATCTTTCACGATCAGCCCCTCCGCTCCGGGAACCGTCTTGGCAGCATCTTCAAAGCGAGGAGGTTCGTAAGGACAAGCCACGGCGAGTATGCGTGCTTTCTTGCCGTTCTCTGTGCTCTCTGTTGTGCCCAGGGCAGAAATGGCTTCTCTCACACGCCACTCCGAGATGCGAACCTCGGCCTTTTCCCAACGAAAACCATCGAGCCACATACCACCACCGCCACCCCCGCAGCATAGGCTATTGGCATGATTGTGGGACATTTCCACAAGTTCCACGCCCGGAATGCTTTGGAGCAAAAGGCGGGGTTCGTTGTAGATGTCGTTGGCTCGACCCAGGTAGCACGGATCGTGGAACGCAACAGTTGCGTCGATTTCATGCTTCAGCAAAGGCTGGATCTGGTCCATGCGATCAGCGAAGAACTGGGTGTAGTGGCGGATCGGGTAGGAGATATCCAGACGAGGGTATTCATTTTTGATGGCATTGAAGGCATGCGGATCACTCGTGAGGATCTCATTGAATTCATATTTCTCGAATGCTTGCGCGTTCTTTTCTGCCATCATCTCAAAAAGCCCACTCTCTCCGGCCAATCGTAACGAGTCGCCATCACTGACCTCTTCCGGTCCGAGAATACCGAAATCCACTTTCAAAGCGTTGAGAATTCGGAAAAGGGCGAGTGTGGCCGATCTAACGCCAGGGTGATAGGAGGCGTAATCCCCGACAAACCACAGGACGTCCACTGGTCTCTTTGCTTTGGCTAAAATAGGTACTTCAGGTTCAAGACCAGAGGCCCATTCTGCCCGTTTGCGTGGTGATTCACCGAGGGGGTTGAAATAACGTTGAGACTTCTCAAGAGCATCCTGTAATTCCGTCGGGACATTGCCGGCCAGGATCATCTCCTCTTTCACCCGTGTGGTGAGACCGGCAGTTACAGGTATCTTGGCAGGGCAGACCTCTGTGCATGCATAACAGGAAACGCACATCCACGCAGTTTCGCTCTTCAGCATGTCGTCAAGTAGTCCAGCGCGTAGCATGGCGATCATCCCATGCGGCGGAAAATCCATCGCGAATCCGAAGGGGCATGCTCCGCTACAAGCTCCGCATTGCAGGCATAAGCGAATGCGCTCGCCTTCCGGTACTGTCTCGACGAATTGATAGATGAACTCTGTGGATGTATCGATCATTTTCGTTTCCATTAGCACACGCCCCATCCTCTGAAAGAATAACCTCGCATGCTTCCGTGCGTGAGGTGTCAGCTACGGACGATACGAGGTCGCCGGGACTCGGTTGAGTGACATGGAATCATGTCAACTCTCCATCAGTATTTATCCTTGAGACGTCTCGCACGTCCAAGGCATTGTGATTTTTGTAACTATTGTAAAGTATGTGATTTTTCTCATAATTAGAGTAGTGACAGATAGCCCAGATGTGCTGGATTAACGTCAACTCATCCTTAAGTGTAATAAATAGTATTTCAAAAAGCAAAACGTGCGCGATATAAGGGACAGGGTCCTTATGGACAGACGTAGGTAGTATTGACTACCGGGGACAGGGTGTAGCAACGCCAAATGGAAGAAATTCGCCCAGAACGGTGTGATGG
>JBGUDT010000002.1:98147-109768 GCA_041821665.1 Anaerolineales bacterium | reverse complement strand
AATCCACGTAGATCATCGACTCGCTTCAACACTACAAGGAGGCAATACCACATGGTTCTGAAGCCGAAGCGTCCCGTCCCCTCGGACATCGACATTGCACAGGAGGCAGATTTAAGACCAATATTGGAAATAGCAGAAAAAATCGATCTAACGATGGACGACCTTGATCTCTACGGCCAATATAAGGCGAAAGTCCATCTCGATGTGCTTGAGAAGTTGGCAGATCGTCCCCAGGGTAAATATATCGACGTTACCGCCATCACGCCGACGCCGCTTGGTGAAGGGAAGACAACAACGACTCTTGGGCTTACCCAGGCGATGGGCACACATTTGGGGAAGAATGTGATGTGCTGCATCCGCCAACCGAGCATGGGACCAACCTTTAACATTAAGGGTGGGGCGGCGGGAGGGGGCTACAGCCAGATTATCCCCATGGAGGATTTCAACCTCCACCTCACCGGCGACATCCATGCGATCACCGTCGCGCATAACCTGGTCGCTGCAGCGCTTGATACTCGTATGTATCATGAGAGCCGGCAATCGGATGAAGCACTCGAACGTCGAGGTGTGACACGCATCGATTTCGACCCGGATTCGATCACGTGGAACCGCGTGGTCGATGTATGCGACCGAAGCTTACGCGAGATAAAAGTCGGCTTCAATGATGACAAGCTGAAGGACGGCTCGCCAAACCCAGTCTTCGCGCGATCGACCGGCTATGACATCTCGGTAGCCTCGGAGCTGATGGCGATACTTGCCCTCGCAACGAGCTTACGCGACTTACGTGAGCGAGTAGGAAGGGCTGTCGTCGGATTGAACAAGAAAGGCGATCCAGTCACGCTTGAAGATCTTGGAGTCGCCGGTGCTGTGACGGTCTTGCTGAAAGACGCACTCATGCCTAACCTCATGCAGACGATCGAGGGTCAGCCGGCATTAGTACACGCAGGACCCTTCGCAAACATCGCCCATGGTAATTCCTCGATCATCGCCGATCAAATAGCGCTGAAGCTTGCAGACTACGTCGTCACTGAGAGCGGTTTTGGTGCGGATATCGGCATGGAGAAATTCTTCGATATTAAGTGCCGCTACTCAGGTCTAATTCCAAATGCCGTTGTGTTGGTTGCGACGGTTCGCGCCCTGAAGATGCATGGCGGTGGACCGAAGGTGTCCCCCGGCGCACCTCTGGATGAGGCGTATACCTCGGAGAACCTTGAACTGCTGGAAGCCGGTCTGCCGAATCTCGGCTTCCATATCAAGAACGCCATCCGTTTTGGCATCCCCGTTGTCGTCTGTGTCAATGGTTTCAAAGATGACACCGACGCCGAAATGGAGATGGTGCGTAAATACTCTGAGGAACAGGGTGCCTTTGCGGCTGTCAAGAGCACGCATTGGGCCGATGGCGGCGCAGGCTCTGTGGAATTCGCCCAAGCGGTCGTCGATGCCTGCGAGCAACCGAGCAACTTTGAATTTCTCTACCCGCTCGATTGGCCGATCAAGAAAAAGATCGAGTTTATCTGCAAAGAGTTCTATGGCGCCGATGGGGTAACCTACGAGCCGTTGGCTGAAGAGCAGATTGCAACTTACGAGAAGGCGGGTTTCGGAGGTCTGCCGATGTGCATGGCGAAGACGCATCTCAGCTTGAGCCATGACCCGTTATTAAAAGGCGTACCCACCGGCTTCACGGTGCCAGTCCGGGAGGTGCGTGCGAGCGTAGGAGCGGGATTCATCTACCCAATTCTGGGAAAGATGAGCACGATGCCCGGTCTCGCCACGCATGCCGCGTTCATGGATATCGACCTGGATCTGGAAACAGGCAAGATCACTGGCTTGTTCTAGCACCTGCCGATAAGGTATATGATGAAAGAGGGGCTGTCCCAAAAGGGCAGCCCTTCTTTTTGATACGTCCAGCAAGGGTGATAACCAGGAGGTGACAATCTTCCGCGGACGTTGATCCGACGATGCGCCAGCCGCAGGCAACAATGATGATGAGACCAGCAAGGGAAGAAAGCCGTTGGGGCGATTGAGGTTGCCGAGGCAATGAAGGGCACAGTAGAGACCAGGGCGTCTTTACATTGGTGTTCGCCCGGTATGGATCACATTAGATCCAAGCGTTAGGATATCAAATCAGAATAAGATGATATAGGTCTGCTTATCGCTTTTTACCACAACCATAAAAGGTGGGGACATAGACGAGGCGTTTTCTTTCCTTCCAGGTAATACGATCCAGCTCCTTTGCTCTAATAATCTCCTCTGGAGAGAGCGTTCCTGCCAGATCAGATTCGAGCATCATCCATTCGGATTTCCAATGCTCTTCTATCATAGCGTCATGCCATTCTCCGCCGAGAATCCCTATTTCCACATCCACCAATGCTGTGTGGTTTAAAAGAGCACGAAGTTCCCGACCAATAAACGGATCAGCGCCCTGTTGTTGAAGGGCGTTCGTCTGGAGCATTCCGATTTTATCCATGTGTTGGGGGTAAAAGATTCGACCACCATAATCTGGCTCAGCGAAGACGATCACACTTCCCCCTTGTTTTGTCACGCGTGTCATCTCGTGCAAAACGAGTTCCGGGTCAGCGATCCACAGCAGCAGAAAGTGGCAATACACAGTCTCGAAAGCTTCCGATACAAAAGGCAGCCAGTTGCCATCAGCGGTGGTGAACGCGGCATCCGGGATGAGATCGGCGGCAAATTGAGTCACTTGATGATCGATATCCAACCCATATCCACGACATTCGGATTCTATAAGCGTCGTCGAGAGTATCGCCCCTGTCCCAACCCCGACTTCCAGTAGACGATCGTTGGCTTCAATCTGTACCCGCTCCAGCAAGCGAGAGCGGATTGTCTTCGTCCAGGCAGCTTGTATTTGGTACCGTTGGTGAAGATCCTCAAGTCTATTCACGATAGCGTTCTAAGGAACTCTCTCCGAATTGCATCATGTTGAATGAATGCCTCCCTGTCGATAGGAAGTACAGGGAGGTTGAATCATCCTCGCAGAAAGCGAAATTGGATTATGGTAAGAAGCCAGAATACTTTGTAGTTTGTTGTAGAGAAAAATGACCAGCGGGGTATGGTGTTGGCAACCTCCATTATGGCTATTTCCTTGGAAGATGTCCCACATCTTACCGCGGGAGATCTTCATGCTCGCGCGTTCTTCTCAATCTCCTCCCAGGGAGTCGTGAGCATGTTTCCTAGCACACGGTTGATCTCTTGAGCGGGAAGGACGTCCCCATCTGGCTCGACGTACATCCATGCGAGACCGGCGCCATCTTTGGGTTCATCGATGACGAGGGCGATTGGGTTCGAAGCCGAATAGGGCGCCGGGACATCCCAGACGAGGCGGAGATCCAGCTCAGCAGCATGATCCCTTGCTGAAGAAAGCGCTTTCGCGAGAGTAGGATTCCTCTCGCTCGCGGACAATGACACGGCCGGAACGCCTAGTTCAGCGAGATCCTTCAAGACATCGAATACTTGCTCATGCCATTCAGGGGTGAGGGTCAGGTGGACTGCGGTGTACACATCAGAGTCGAGAGCATGGATCAGCCCCTCACGTCCCTCCGGAAAATTGGGGTGGTAGACGACGAGGAAATGATCCAGACCCGTCTGTTCGAGAGCTTCGACATACTCTCTCTCTACTAACCGCCTGGCATTTGTAAGTAATCCAGCTACCTGACCGATATTTTCCGCGTGCCGGATGAGGTCGATGAGATCTTCCCGGAGCGTGGGTTCTCCTCCCGTAAAAGTCACGTGAGGGATACCTGCCTCCCAGGCCTTATCGAGTATTTGAATCCACTCACTTGTGGTTAGCTCTCTATCGACGCGCTTCCCTGCTAGAGGATCCATAGTGCCGTCTTGATCGATCATGTAGGTCAGCGCGCAATCAAGACGATAGGGCGCAGATGGTTGGTCGGTGTAGGGTTCAGTGCGATCCATGTCCAGATAGAGTACGGGGTCTAGATCTGGGTTTGTGGCGAGCGTGGTCACATGATCGTGGAACGCTCGATAATCTTCCTCCGCATCTTTTTGCTTAATCCGATATCTGCTCGAGATAGTTTTTCCAGCGGTTTCAACATTGGCATCTTCAACGACGAGTTTTGCATACTCCGCTGCAGTCTGATTGAGGTGTAGGACGGTCGATGCGTTGACGATCAGCACACCTGTACCATCCCTTTCGATACGCAGATGAAGCCTGTAATGTGGCGTAATGTCCTCGGCCGACATCCAGGAGTACATGCCCGGTTTAAGCAACTCTGGACGCTCTTCCGGGATAAATCTTCGTGTAAGAGATGTAATCATAATTCCATCCTTCGCTAGCTCAGGCGATCTGCGGAAGTGCCTCAATTGTGATTGGTTTTTGATCGGGTTGGTTCTTCAACGTGAGCGGGCATCCCCCACCACATTCTGCTAATGCCTCGCAGTCGTTGCAGGAGTCGGGCACATACTTTCGTTCTCGAAGCCACAATGAGAGATCATGGTTCCAAATCGCATCCCAGGGCTCTTCGAGAATGTTCCCCAGACTTTCGTAGTAGGACTGACATGGGATGACGCTTCCATCTGGTTCAACGCACATGTTGTACATGGCTGCCGTACAAGTTTTAACGCCTAACTCCATCTGCGTCGGATCGAAGTGACAGTACTGGGTAGGTGTGTACCAGATAAGACGCTGCTGGTATGCCGACGTCTTCTCCCGAACGATGTTCAACAGGGGGTGGAGGGCATCTTCAGTCAGACCGGATCCGACAGATGAACCCCGCCCTGCATAAATTAACGCATTACAACCCACAGTAGGCACGCCAAGTTCGGAGAGAAAGTCGATGGTCTCGCCAATGCTCGATGCATTTTCTGAAAGGAGAGTGGTGTTCGTCATCACGAACAATCCAGCCTCCAGGCAATTCTTGATTCCTTCAACTGTCTCCTGCCACGCACCTTTTGCTGCGACCATGCGATCATGAATGGTTTCATCGTGAGACTCAAGCGTGATTTGCATATGTTCGAGACCAGCCGAGACCAGTCGATCCACATAGTCCCGATTTGAAAGTCGACGTCCATTGGAGAGCAGCCCGGTAATCTGTCCTAGCGAATCTGCATGGCGGATAAGGTCAGGGAGATCTTCTCGCAGCGTGGCTTCCCCGCCCGTGAAGCAAATATGGGGAACACCAATCTCACGGAGGATGTCGAGCACGCGGATCCAGGATTGATGATTGAGTTCCGGGAACGATCTGGGTCGCGCGTTGTAGCAATGTGAGCAATTTGCGTTGCAGCGGTAAGTGAGCGCGAGATCCATTCGATAAGGGGCGGTCGGGATGCGTGAGAGCGGGGGGAGCACCTCAAAATTAAGGTCGTGAATCGGGCATGCGTTATTCGGCCGCGAAATACCTTCGATCTTATCTTGCAGGTCATCAAAATCCATCTCTGCAGTTTTTACTGAGACACGGTACCGTTTGCGAAGATCACGGAGAGCGTCTTTTTTTGACCGTCCTTCAAGTATGAGCCATGCCATATATGCTGCTGTTGGATTAAGGTGTAGGGCGCGATTAGCGTTGATGAGCAAAAGGCCTCGTCCATCCTCTTCCACACGTAAATGGAGCTGGGCGCGATCCTCAGGTCCGAACGTTTTTTCATAGGCGAAAAGTCCCACCTTGAATTCGTTCGGAACAGCTCTTTGGAGGTGACTTACACTCACCGTCCCCCTCCAGCACAGGCACAGGCACAACCTGCACACGCACAAGCACAGGCACAACCCCCACCGCCAGAAGAAAACCCACCACTGCTAGTCCGCACGGGTGGGGGGTTTGTCGTCTTCGTGACGCCGTTCGTAAAACCAACAACGTTTGAAACCATGTTGGATGCCGTGTTTTGAACGCCGTTCACCACATTTGCGGCCGCCGTAGCACCAGGAAGTGAGGGCATCGAGATCGTCCGGCTGCCACCTGATGGCGCAGCAACTTTAGTAGATGGCATGCTTGGTCGTGGCGTAGAGGGTGCATAGCTCCACCACCATAGTGGGAGATACATCGGGCCTGTTCCGAATGTACGACGTGTGCGATCGTCGAACTCATCGTCAAGCATCGTCCACTCGATCGATTCGCCGTACTTCTCAGATTTAACTTCAGGCGTATCGGCGGATTCGACCTGAGCCCAGGCTTTCTCGGTGATGGATTTATAGTATTCACGAGTTTCCTTGAGGCTGAACCCTTCCATCTTCTTCTGAACCGACTTGACGAGCGCAATCATGACTTTTTGGAGTCCACTTCGTCGTTTGTTTTTCGGAACTTTTGTCATGACAGTAAGAAATTCCTTCTCGTACTCCTTCATCTTTTTTGGCAGCGGTTCGATGGTTTCGATAGTCAATGGATCCTCTTTGACCACACGAGTGGCTTCCTTTTTTATGAGTGAAAATAGGATCATGGTGAGAACACGATCTAGGGGTCTCTCAAGCAAGACCGCAGCTTCAATGGCGGTGAGCCCTCGCTTGATGCCGTGTCCTTCAATTGAAATCTTCGGAGGTAAATAGTCCAGTTTTCGCCTGCGGCTCGACCAGGTCCCGAGACCGATCAGACCGATGATGCCAGCGAGCACGCCTCCCATGCAGCAAATGGAGAAAAGAGCATCCGTATCGATGGTAAAAGCCGGCGCTCGAACGATGGAACCTTCAGGTACGTAGGCGAGAGGAAATGAGGCGCCGAATTCGTATTGTTTCGATCCGCTAGCGGTTGGATTCCGCCATGCGTAGACGACTCGTCCATCGTCGTCCAAGCCCGTGCTTGGCGATTCGGGCCAACCTGAAGGGGATGCATGCCAGCGGGGTTCTTCGGGTTGGACGCCCGGTGGAAGATGGTACACCATGGTGATATCGGAATTTCCATGAACAGAACTCGAATCAAACCATGTTGGGGAAAAGCGCGCGCTTGCGTATTCGTCTTCCTGTGTGTCTTCGTATAGTACATTCGGGATTCCCCAGATGGTCACTGCGACGGTACCGGTCTCGCCGGGTTGTATCGAGTTTGTCCCCAGACCCAGCTCAAACGCATCATCCACGTACTCGGAATCAGCGATATGCGTGATCGGTTGACCATTGACGGTTGCGACAATATTTGAGAGGTTGTATGCATTGTTGTGCATACCCACGTCAACGAACTCGATTGGTGGAGCACCGGGATCATTCGTGAAGACGAAGACGTACTCCAATTGAAGTGTGCCATCTTCCTGCCAGAACGCGTGTACCACTTCCTCATCGAGCGTGAATGAATAACTCTGGGCTAATACGGGCAATGCAGTTATCAGCATCGCCAGAGTCAAGATCAGGCCGAGAGAGATGAGACGTCGAGATGATTTTCTGTTCATCTTTTACCTGTCCTTCGTTCTTTTCTATCTTCTATGGGTTTAGCTCAAGGTCACCATACCAGGTCCGACCAGGGTCAGGAATTAACGTGAAACTACGTCAAAATCTACCACTTCGGCTCCTCTGTCACTTGATAAGAGGCATTGCAATATGGACAGCTTACGACAGGTGCGCCAGCGACCACCTTGATATTGTCGGATGAGAGCGTGCCCCCACACTGTTCACAGGTGAGCGATTCAAGATTGATATCGCCGGATAGATCGATCTTCTGGATAACTTCCACCGACTCGCTCTTTACTCGTTTGCTTGCGAACCAAATCAATCCGAATCCAGCGGCTATACTGATGGCGCCAACGATGATCCACCCAGGAGACCCACCCTCACCAAACGCGCCCCACACAAATAGTACGCCGAAGAATATCAAGATCGCAGCTGCGATGTAGGCAATAATTTTCACCCCGCTCATACAACCTCCCGTTTGTGAAATGTCCATCCTAGTGTAGCAAAATGGTTCCACACTCACAAATTGACCAAATCACCCAGCGAAGGTGTTTCCATTGTTGATGGATCCCTCTTTATGGTAAAGTCGGTGCTTGGATCTCATCATTGCTAGATTAGAATTGAATGTAATCCTTCACCTGACTTTAAGGTGAACTTGACCTGCCAACGGAATAGTTAGTTTTGACAGCTTGGGCGTACTGCCGTATGTGTGTCGGGAATCGTTTCTCACCAAGGATGTACGCGAGTTGAAGGGCGTATTGGTACGACGGATGATGGCGTAACGATCGCGTGGGCATCAATTGAGGAAGGGTTATCGAATGAATCGACCGAGGTAAAGGGCCGGGCTCAATGCATATGCTCGCAGGAAAGAGGGGGCTCCGAAGAACCATAATTGGAAGTGAAAAGTTATAATGGATAGAACCAATCATTGATCTCAGACAAGGCACACATTCAGGAGCAAAATGAATATTACCGCCATCGCAAACAGCACCATTGGTCCATTTCTAGGCGCTTTGATCGGCAAGTTACTCAGCAGACCACAAGCTTACCGACTCTCAGACTTTCTCACCAGACATGCTGCCTCTCGTGAGAATTCGAATATCTACCGCGCCATTCGTTCCAATCAAGCGGTTGTCCAGGACCTTCCCTATGAATCTCCTGAACTTGACGGGGTTGTGGAACGAGTGCTCCAACGAGCCGGTCGTGGGCTCGCGGACTTTTTTACTGCGCTGGGAGGTGGACTTGAAAAATACCCCGAAACCATATCGATAGAAGACCATCTTATTGAAGACGCAAAACGCTCGCACTCCGAAGGTAAAGGTATTATGTTGTGTGGTTTGCATATGAGCAGCTTCAACCTCATCCTTCTTGATTTGGTGAAGTTCGGTGTTGAAGTTCAGGTCCTTTCTTTTGCAAACCCAGGTGGTGGGTATAAATCCGATAATTACATACGCCGACGATATGGCGCACATGTTACACCTATCACGACACAATCTCTTCGTGAGGCAGTGCGGAGACTTAAAAATAACGGCCTTGTGATGACCGCCGTCGATCGCCCCGATGTCGGTGGTGAAAAACTAAACTTCTTTGGTAGACCAACCGAAATAGCTGTAGGACATGCTCGCATGGCTGTCATGACAGGCGCCGATGTGATCGTGGGGGTTTGTACAATGGTAGATGAGGGTAAATACATCATCACCGGTCCGCCCATCATTCGACCTGAAATTACGGGTGATGTGAAGGCAGATTCGCTTCGCCTTGCCCAACAGATCGTTGATAAATTGGAGGGCTACATTCGGGATCGACCGGAGGAGTGGGTCATGTATTTTCCATTGTGGCCAGAAGAAATTCCACCTCAGGAAAATTAATTTCTCTGTCATTGTATGGATTAGGTGAGAAAGGGTTGGATGCATGCGTAGCGATGATGTGTCGATGAGAATCGAGGAATTACGGACCGAGATACGTCTCCATAACTACAATTACCACGTCTTGGACGCACCGGTGATCAGTGATGTTGAATACGACAAATTGTTCCGGGAATTGCTTGATCTTGAAGCGAAGCATCCAGAATATGTCTCCACTTCATCGCCTTCTCAAAGAGTTGGAGGAGAAATATCGGAGCGCTTCAACCGCGTTCCACATCCCACTCCTATCTTAAGCTTAGGCAATGCCTTTGATGAAGAAGAAATTCTCGCGTGGTATGAACGCATCGTAAGACTTGATGAACGAGTACTAGATACTGATTTCATCGTAGAGCCTAAACTAGATGGCCTCACGGTTGTGCTTCACTATGAGAACGGCGTCTTCACGCAAGGAGCGACGCGCGGGGATGGTGAGGTTGGCGAGGATATCACACCGAACCTGCGAACCATTCGCAGTCTACCCCTCCACATTCCAGTTAAGCCAACGGGTATTTCGCCGCCGAGTCGCCTGGTTGTGAGAGGGGAAGCCCTCATTCTTCTGGATGATTTTTCCGAGATGAACAGGCGTCTCACAGAAGAAGGCGAAAAAACCTATGTCAATCCACGCAATACTGCATCCGGAGCGCTGAGGCAGCTCGATCCCAGTTTGACAGCATCACGTCCGATCAGCCTCATGTGCTATTCAATTGTCGCAGTAGATGGGACACAAATCAGTACACAAAAAGCAGCATTGGAACACCTGGCAGTGATGGGTTTTCCCATCGTGGATGGGATTACGCACGCTTCCAATATTCAGGAGGCGATAGAGGCCTCAAAAAAGTGGATCGATAAAAGGGACTCGCTCCCGTATGAAGCCGACGGCGCGGTGATCAAGATCAACGATTTAGAACTGTATAACGATCTCGGCGTAGTCGGGAAAGACCCGCGAGCCGCTATTGCGTATAAGTTTCCCGCGCAGGTCGTAACTACACGACTTGAAGATATCAGGATAAACGTGGGAAGAACGGGCGTGATTACCCCATACGCGGTCTTGGAACCGGTAGAAGTAGGAGGGGTAACCGTACGACAAGCGACATTGCACAATTTCGATTTCATCAAGGAAAAGGACATTCGAGTCGGCGATCGGGTTCTTCTTAAGCGAGCTGGAGACGTGATCCCTTACGTTATCGGTCCCGTCCTGGAGGCGAGAACGGGGAAAGAAGTCAAATTCAAAATCCCCAAAAAATGTCCCTCCTGCAGCGTCCCACTTGAACATGTGGAGGGTGAGGTTGCCCTCTATTGTGATAATGCGGCTTGCCCAGCCCAACTGGTGCGTAATATTGAGCATTTCGCATCTAGAGGTGCAATGGACATCGAAGGTCTTGGGATCAAAATCGCGCAGCAACTGGTCGATAAAGAGCTCATCGGTGATGTCGCGGATTTGTTTACAATTTCATCGCACGATCTCCTGGAGTTGGAGGGGTTTGGCGAAAAGAAAGCAGAGAACATAATCAGTGCAATCGACGCCTCCCGATCCCAACCACTCGACCGCGTGATTAATGCTCTGGGGATCCGCAATGTCGGCGAAACCGTCGCCTTAGATCTAGCCAGGGCTTTTAAAAACCTCGAGGCATTAAAATCTGCGGATACTGCACAATTGGAAGACCTTGAAGGTATTGGCCCGAAGGTTGCCGGGACAATTGTCGATTGGATGTCGCAAAGCTCGAACCGTATTATTTTAGCCAAACTTAACAGGGCAGGTGTCTGGCCCGAAATGGTTTCGGCGCAAAAACAAGAGGGAGCCCAGAGTCTGGCAGGTCTAACGTTCGTCATCACCGGTACGCTAGCGTCCACATCTCGTCAGGAGGCAAAGGCGCTTATAGAACGTCACGGTGGTAAAGTGACAGGAAGTGTGAGTCGAAAGACGGATTATGTTCTCGCCGGCGATAAAGCAGGATCGAAGCTTCAGCGAGCGGAGGAATTGGGCGTCTCCATCCTTGATGAAGCAGGGTTACAACAATTGATCGACGCTTAACTTTTCGAAGAATATCAGTTCTACACTATTGTCATGCTAATTAGAAGCGGACGTATCGGCAACGCCAAACGTGTTCGTTATGTCCTATTTGTCTTGCTTGGTGTTGTAGGGCTCCTGGCAAAGGGTTGGTTGTCGGGTGACCTACCTGAATTCGTCCTCAGTTACACTGGTAATCTTGCTGTTTCATTTTCGGTCTACTTCATCGTTCAACTGGCCACTGATGGAAGGTTCCACAAGATTCTGAGCGCAGCCGTGGCGATGTTCATTGTTGGAATCTTCGAAGTTACCGACGGGTTCGGGGTTATGGCGAATGTGTACGATCCGATTGATCTCCTCGCGGATG
>JBGUDT010000002.1:68352-98049 GCA_041821665.1 Anaerolineales bacterium | reverse complement strand
GATATTCGAGTCGTGCAATTTCTAACCGTAGGAGTTGAGCGTTGGCGAGCGACGATAGTAGGAGTCTTGGAGGGATTGGGAGATTCCTCTGGAATATTCGAACGCTCAGATACGGATGCGCGCGAGCGTGAGGGGTTAGCCATGCAAGTGGGCTTGATCCTTGGTTCAGAACCTCCTAGCGAGATGTGTATCCAGCAGGATACTGCCAGTTACGTCGTAGACATCCGCGAAGGGCACAAGACGGGTTTCTACCTCGATCAGAGAGATAACCGCAGAATCATAAGCCGCTTTATGGGTGGCAGGGAGGTATTGGATTGTTTTTGCTATACAGGTTCGTTTAGTGTGGCAGCCCTACAGGCAGGTGCTGCGAACGTGGTTGCGATTGACTCATCCGCATCTGCCTTAGAATTAGCTGGCAAGAATGTGCGCGAGAACGGTCTGGATTTGGAGCGCCTCTTCCTAAAGCGAGAGGATGTTTTCGAAGCATTGAGAAGTTTCCGAGACCAAGGACGGACGTTTGACGCGGTTATTCTGGACCCTCCTCGTTTTGCTCCGACTGTAAAACATGTTGCCAAGGCGTCGCGAGGATATAAAGATATCAACCTGCTCGCATTCAAGCTTCTGCGACCAGGCGGAGTACTTGTAACCTTCTCGTGTTCCGGTGGGTTGAGCTTGGAACTGTTTCAGAAAATTGTGGCTGATGCTGCTCTAGATGCCGGAGTGGAAGCGTCCATCTTGACAACACTTGGTCAAGCTGAGGATCATCCCATTAAACTAAGTTTTCCAGAATCGAGATACCTGAAAGGATTTGTGGTCCAAGTGACCTAGTGTCTCTGATAGATGTGTGAAAATTCTTGATGAACCCTACAAGGTGACGCAGAAAACGGGCGTGTACAGACGCAGGCGAGTCGATCCGGACAGTTAGCTCTTTTTCGCACTCATGGAGACGTGCAACCCGTACTTATAGGACACTCGCAGGCGCTCCGCGGTCTCTTCATCCCCACTCTCTTCAGCAGTTTGTATTCCTACCATAAGGCTGTTCAAGAAATCCGAATCAATATTTTCTATGTTTGTTTCCATCATGGTGTTGGCTGCTTCTGCATCTTCCGCCCTCATAACTTCCTGGGCAAGCATAATGCCCTTGGGAAGGGCCTGTGCGATATTTTTCTGGAGGAGGGCATCGATCTCGTTAAGCTTGTTTATTGCGTCCTCATCGCCGCGTTCCTGAGCGACTCGGATATTCGCCTGGAGTGTACCCAGAAATAGTTCGTCCACAGCAGGCAGAGCGGCCTCGACAGCAGCTTCAAGATCTTCAGCTTCGGCAATTGTCTTAAGCAGTTCAGCCGCCTGAGCTGCGCGCGCTTGCTGCATCGCGTCGATCTGTTGAGTTACCTCAAGCGCTGTCTGACGAAGCGTGCTGAGACGTTCTTTCTCATCGCCTTCAGCGGCATCGATTTTCTCGGTTAGCAGCTGAAAAAATGCATAGTCAAGCGCCGGGCGGGTAAGGTTTATGAGAGCCACAACTCGATCATCATTTGGCGCCTCAATGAGCAGTTCGAGGATCCTCTCGCGGGACAATTCCTCCCCTTCCTCTCGCAGGCTATCCATGGCTGCCTGAAGCTCGTCTTCTTGAGCCTGAATCTTTTTACCAAATGTACTGAACTCGAGTGCTTGATTTAGCCTATGCGCCAGCATTTCACTCGCTCTTTGATCGTTTGTTGCCTGGATGGTCAAAGTCGCTAATTGAAAAAATGTCGCATCGAATTCGTCATCGTGTTCCTCTACAAATAGTCGGAGGTGCTCCTCCGGCTGTCTGAGCAGCTCTTCGAAGAGGCGCATTTTTTCCCGCTGGGTTTCAATCTCCTCTTTCGTAATGCCATCCGCTTCGAGAATCCGCTCGATCAACCCCTGCAAAGTGAGGATGGATTGCGGCTGAAGCAGATAGGCCTTTCTGTCTTCTGGTGGAAGTCGATCAAGAACCCGGTTGATCAGCTGACCGATGACTTTTTCCTGTTCATCCTTGGGAATGTTTATTTCGACGGGTACGTAGGTGAGGAGCAGTTCTTTTTCGGGATCATGGTACACCAGCAGCGTGGAAAGCATCCCTTCAAATCCACATGTCGTGCAGTGGGCTGAGTTCAGACTTCCTGAGAGTAACTGTGCTTTGGCAGATGGATCTACACTTATGTCGATGAGTTGCTCGACATTCGCTTGAATTGGTGTCCTGCAGTTGGGGCATGCGATCTGTGTCATTGGTTGAGCCATTTTGAGTTTTAGATACCTCTACTAGTTTAGATTTTGTGGAATGGTGAAGCAGATTCTAGCGCCTTCTTTCGCCCGGTTATCCACCCAGATATGACCACCATGTGCCTCGATGACGGCTTTTGCGAGGAAGAGTCCCAGCCCTGCACCCTTTGTTTTTCGTGAGACTTCGTTCGACCGATAAAATAGATCGAAAATTCGTGGCACGTCCTCGAGGGCGATCCCAGGGCCTTCATCCGAGATACACATCACTATGTCTTCTTTTTCGACTCGTCCAGTTATGGTGATTTCGCCACCTTCGGGAGAGTACTTCACGGCGTTGGATAGCAGATTGCTGATGGCTTGTGTTAACCTGGCTTCGTCTGCGAGCACAGTAGGACAGTCTTTGGGGAAGATGACCTTGAATGTATGCAGCTCTGATTGGGTCTGAAAACGAACAGCCAAAGTGTTGGCTAGATTCTCGAGGTCGAGGTCTGACTTCCGAAGCGAAAGTGCGCCGGCCTGAAGCCTTGAAGCATCCAGAAGATCCTCAATTAGTGCTGCCAGGTGGTCGGCTTCTTCCTCGATAACCTCGAGACTTTCATGGATGACATCAGGGTCCCAGTCCGCGTCCTCGCGGCGTAAAGTTCCAACATAACCCTTGATAAGCGCCACTGGTGTACGCAGCTCGTGGCTGATGATGGAGATAAAGGTGCTCTTTAGTTCATCGGCTTCGCGGAATTTGGTGATGTCGCGCAAATTTGCAACAATGCTGAGTAAACGACCATCCTCCCCAAGTGCAGGGGCATAGGTGATCCCCACGCTGACCGCTTCCGCGTTCTCTGTGAACATATCACCTTCAACGTATAGGGTAGCTTGCGAGGAAAGTGGCCATCCATCGGCTTCGGCCTCCTCGAGCGACAATCCTGGTTCGCGGCACAACCAACGTATGATTTCCGTGTGCCTCTTGCCCATGACATCCTCGGGTTTGTACCCTGAGATGCGCGCACACGCACGGTTAAATCGGATGAAGCGATAAGCTGGATCGAGGATGAAAATTCCATCCGCAGCAGATTCGAGCACAGCGTCCATATGCTGTTTTTGCTGTGTGACCTCGGTGAATAACCGGGCATTGTGTGCGGCAATCGCCGCCTGCGATGCAAAGATGCTCAGTAGATTGCGGTCCTCGTTCGAGAATCTCGCCCGATAGGCTCTGAAGACGAAGATGACACCGATGACCTCACCATGTACGATCATAGGGAGTCCCACACCGGTCATCAGCCCGACTGACGCAGATTTCGCGATTCTCTGCAGCCTTCGGTTGACTTCTAGAATCTCGAATTGGGCTGGATCAGAGTGATCCGGGATATCCGAGAGCAAGGGCTCGAGGGACGACAGAAACGATGTGTTGATCCCGTCCGTCGAGGCGATACGCCAACCCCCGACTTCCTCTCTTAAGGCTATCAACCCCGCATGTCCACCCAGGAGCTCGGCAGATACTTTCACAATGCGTGTTAGTACTCGTTCGAGATCCAGTTCCTCGGTAATCGCCCGGTTGATCTCGAGCAGATAGTCTCTCTGCCGAACACGGAAATCTGGAAGCATAAAGAGTGTGTTTGCTACCCTTCTACTTCAGTTATGGCGGCCTCGAAGATTTGCAGGCCTTCATCCATCAGCTCTCGCGTAATGTTCAGGGGTGGGGCGATGCGGATCGTGTTCTTACCACATCCAAGTGTGATCAAACCGCGTTCGAACGAACTCTCGACGATCCGTTCCCGAATTTCAGCTCCGGGCTCTTTTGAATTCTTGTCTTTGACGAATTCGACGCCAATCATCAATCCGATCCCGCGCACATCTCCAATTGTCTTGTGTCGAGTTTGGATTTCCTGGAGAGCATCGAGCGTGTACTCGCCAATTTCGGCAGCGTTGGCCATCATCCCGCTTTCGACGAGTTCTAGGGTGGCCAGACCGGCGCTGCAAGCGATGGGATTTCCCCCATAGGTATTTCCATGCGCTCCCACAGGCCAATCCATGACGCTCTCGCGTGCGAGGATCCCCCCCAGAGGTAGACCTGAGGCAATGCCCTTCGCAAAGCACACGATATCGGGCTCCACATTCCAGTTCTCGATCGCCCACCACTTTCCTGTCCGTCCAACACCAGACTGCACCTCATCTGCAATGAGCAGAATGCCATATTTATCACATAATTCCCGCAGCGCTGGAAAGAAGCCATCCGGGGGGACAACATAGCCACCCTCGCCTTGAATTGGCTCTACGAGGATCCCGGCGCAATCCTCCGCGGGTAAGGTTCTGGCGAAGACGACCTCTTCAATAAATCTTACGACGGTCTCTCCATAGTCCGCACCATTTTGTGCCAGGACAGGTCGGTAGGTATAGGGATAGGGGACGTGCGTGACCCCGTTCATTAGTGGCAAAAATCCATGTCGGTAGACGGGCTTGCTTGCGGTAAATGCGAGGGATCCCATCGTGCGTCCATGGAACCCACCGTAGAAACCGATAAACTGCTGCCGTCCTGTATGGTGTCGAGCGAGTTTCACTGCGGCTTCAACAGCTTCAGTGCCAGAATTACAGAGGAAAACCCGTGCTTTTTCCTTAAACGGTGCAGTCCCTGCTATTCTTTCAGAAAAGTCAACCCAGATGGGGTGATAGAAGTCGGACGAGATATGTAAGAATCGATCGGCCTGAGCTTTGACGGCTTCCACGACTTTTGGATGCGAGTGACCCGTAGAACAAACAGCGATCCCGGAAGCAAAATCAATAAATCGATTTCCATCGACGTCCCAAACTTCAGATCCCGATCCGTGATCCATCACAAACGGGGATGCACGTGGATAAGAGGGTGAGACGACTGCGGCGTCACGAGCGAGAACAGCTTTTGCATTCTTCCCTGGCAGTGATTTCTTTTCCATGTTGTCGGAGCCTCCTGGTTGCGTAAAGCCTGACGGTGAAATTGAAGGTCAATGAAATGACCAAACGCCATAAACCATTTCTGCGAGCATCATAATGCCACTTGCTCCGGGTTGGGTGTCACACATGACTTTCCAAAGTAAGTCTTCGAAACGTGATTATAACATTCATGCTATGAGGAAAACACAATCCGTTGTATAAAATATATAAGAAAAGATGGAACGCCCAGCCTAACACCAAGAAGGAGAAGAAGCTATGGAAGAGCGTCCCTGGACAAAGCATTACGATGAAGGGGTACCGACGAGTGTAGATTATCCGGAGATACCCCTTTTCCATTTCTTAGAGGAGGCGGCGAAGACCTTCCCCGATAAAGTTTGTACGATATTCAATGGAGCGTCCATCACATATGGTGAGATGGATGCACTGTCTGATCAGCTTGCTGCTGGTCTGGCCTCCCTGGGAGTGAAGAAGGGAACACCTGTGGGTCTTTTCATGCCCAATATTCCGCAGTTCGTGATCTCCTTCTATGCCATTCTCAAGGCTGGAGGGGTGGTCGTAGCGACGAATCCACTCTATACAGCCCGCGAAATTGTGCATCAGGTTAATGACGCGGGGATGGAAATCATGATCGTCATGAGCAGCTACTATCACTTGCTCAAGGAAGTGCAACCTTCAACAAAGCTCAAGACGATTGTCGTGACGAATGTAAAGGAATATCTGCCGGGTCTAAAGCGCATTCTTTTCACAATCGCAAAAGAGAAGAAGGGGGGGCATTCCGTAGATCTCGAAGAGGGCGATGTTTGGTTCCAGGACCTGGTTGGTAAATTTGCCCCGGAAGATCGCCCTGATATTGAAGTGGGTAGTAACGATGAGGCTGTTTACCAATATAGCGGGGGAACAACGGGTGTCTCAAAAGCTGCGGTCTCTATGCACCGCACGCTTGTCGCGAACACACTCCAGATACGTGCCTGGTGGCCGACCTTCCGTCGGGCAGAAGAAATCGTCATGATGGCGATTCCGATGTTTCATGTTTACGGTCTCGTTGCTGGTATGAGTTATGGCGTTTCTGCAGCAGCTACATTGATACTCATCCCCAACCCGAGAGACATGGACGACGTCCTGGGTTCTCTCCAGAAGTACCGTCCGACGTATTATCCAGGTGTGCCAACGATGTACAATGCGATCAACAACAACCCTGATGTGAAGGCAGGAAAGATCGATGTGAGTTCGATCGTGGCGTGCATTTCAGGATCGGCGCCTCTGTTGCGTGAGACAAAAGACACCTTCGAGGAACTGACAGGGGGCAAGCTCGTAGAAGGTTATGGCTTGTCGGAGGCTCCCACAGCCACGCACTGCAACCCCATTTTTGGCGTCAACAAGGAAGGTTCCATCGGGGTTCCCTTCCCGGATGTCGAATGTCGAATCATCTCACTGGATGACGAAGTTACCGTCCTGGGCGTGGACGAAATCGGCGAGCTCGTAATCAAGGGACCAAACGTGATGAAGGGCTACCACAATATGCCAACCGAGACATCGAACTCATTGCGGGATGGTTGGCTCTATACAGGTGATATTGCTCGCATGGATGAGGATGGCTACTTCTTCATCGTGGACCGCAAGAAGGAGCTCATCAAACCAGGTGGTTTCCAGGTATGGCCCCGGGAGGTTGAAGAAGTCATCGCGGAGAATCCGAAGGTTCTTGAGGTCGGCGTGGCCGGCATACCAGATGCATACCGCGGTGAATCCGTAAAGGCTTGGGTTGTCCTAAAACCTGGTGTCAGTGCCAGTTCAGATGAGATTCGAGCATGGTGTAAGGAACGGTTAGCAGCTTACAAAGTGCCGACCCAGGTGGAGTTCCGAGATGAGCTGCCGAAGACGACCGTTGGGAAGGTTCTGCGACGCGAGCTTGTCCGGCAGGATCGGGAATCTTCAGCGAGTTAAGGCATGGGTCAATAGCAATTTAAGGAGATGAACAATAAACAGCCCCCAATCTGGGGGCTGTTTTGTAGTGTCAAAAGCTAGTGTGGATCAGCTTGCTGCTTGTACGGGGGTTCCTCCATTCTTGACCGGCACCGGTTCGGCAAAAACCTTCTCGAATTCTGCACGATCGATGGACTCGATCTCAATGAGGCGGTTGGCTATGTTGTCAAGTTGAACGCGGTATTTGGTGAGGATATCCCTGGCTCGGTCATATGCCTCCGAGACAAGCACTTTAACCTCTGCGTCAATCCGCTCAGCGACCTTCTCGGAGTAGTCCCGTTGTTCAGATATTTCGCGGCCAAGAAAAATCAACTCTTCCTTTTGGCCGTAGACCATCGGTCCCAAATTGTCGCTCATCCCCATCCTGGTCACCATGGATCTGGCGATCTTTGTGACGCGCTCCAGGTCATTCGAGGCGCCTGAAGTGATGTCGTTGAACACCAATTCCTCAGATGCTCGACCCCCGAGAAGGAATGCCAGATCCGCTTTCATTTTATTTCGTGAAATAAGTGTTCGATCTTCCTCCGGCAGCGCCATTGTAAATCCACCCATCATCCCGCGGGCAATGATGCTTACCTTATGAACCGGGTCTGCTTCGGCGATGACATGGCCGACGACAGCATGTCCGGCTTCGTGGTAGGCTACGATTTGTTTTTCCTCTTCACTGATGATGCGGCTCTTGCGCTCCGGTCCTGCGAGCACACGTTCGACGGACTCCTCAAATTCGGATTGCCCGATCGTGCGTTTATCTCGCCGTGCTGCGAGAATAGCCGCCTCGTTCACTAAGTTTTCGAGGTCTGCGCCGACGAAACCAGGTGTTGCTTTCGCGATGGTCCCGAGGTTTACTTCGGGCTCCAGCGGTTTACCTTTCACATGGACATCGAGAATCGCTTCTCGTCCACGCATATCTGGAGGATCCAGGATGACGCGTCGATCAAATCGGCCTGGACGAAGGAGGGCGGGGTCGAGGATGTCTGGGCGGTTGGTCGCCGCAACAATGATGACATTCGTGTCGGTATCAAATCCGTCCATCTCAACGAGCATCTGGTTCAAGGTTTGCTCGCGTTCATCATGGCTACCGCCAAGGCCTGCTCCTCGTTGCCGACCGACGGCGTCTATTTCATCTACGAATACAATACATGGGGAATGGCGTTTTGCCTGGTCGAAGAGGTCTCGAACTCGACTGGCCCCAACTCCGACAAACATTTCCACAAATTCAGAGCCCGAGATGGAGAAGAACGGCACGGCCGCTTCTCCAGACACAGCCTTTGCCATGAGGGTCTTGCCGGTCCCCGGCTTACCCATGAGGAGCACGCCCTTTGGAATTCGTGCGCCGAGTGTGATGAATTTTTCAGGTTCTTTGAGAAATTCGACCACTTCGTACAGCTCTTCTTTGGCCTCTTCCACACCGGCGACATCGTCGAAAGTCACGGTAGGCTGATCTCCGGTGAACAGCCTCGCCCGGCTCTTACCGAATGAGAGCGCCTGATTGTTCGAACCTTGCGCTTGACGAAGCATGAACCAGATCAGGCCGACAACGAGTAACGCAGGCAAGATGTAAGTCACCAGGCTGATTACAGTGCCGAGATCACTTGGTTCCTTAATTTCGAGTTCAACGTTTCTAAGCGTCAGCTCCTCAAAGGTAACACCGAGATCCTTGAGCTGTTCTACAGTGGTCTTTGTGGGTTCCTTCCTTGAAATGCCCTGTGTTCCATCGTGGTAGATGACTTCGAGGTCGTTTTCGTCCACGATGATACGAGCTACTTCTCCTGCTTTGATCTTCGCTGCGAGTTCATTAAACAAAAGAGGTTCAGTTTTCGTAGTTTCATTGCGAAACTGAAAGAAAAGAACTGCGATGATCATGAGGAGAATGAGAAAAACCAGCGAGTTTCTTCCTCGCGGTGAGTTCACGTATACCTCCCGGTAAAAACCAATCCATTCCTGAATTTGAACAACTATCGTTGGGATTATACCGCGCCCAGTAGGCCGCGACCAGTACGCAAGCTTACCCGATGTTGATCGGGCAGCTCGGATAAAGCAAACACACCATGAGCCAAAGGGGGATCAGACCGCCAATAGCCAGGAATGCGAGAAGCGCTAGCGCAATGGCGGCCCAATCGATGGTGTCCTGTGCGGAGACGGGCATCGCGATTGTGCCCCCCTCGGGATCAAGGAGCGGAGCCTGACTATGAATATTATCGTCTTCGACGATGTTTAGATTAGCGAGAACGCGACCGAGTTGGTCTGCGGTTCGATAACGAGCAGAGGGCTCTTTGGATAGCACTTTCACAACAACTTGTTCGAGCTGAGGTGGGATATTTGGATTGAGGGTTCTCATGGAGGGTGGGGGTGTGGTTTGATGCAATTCTGCCAGTTCAACGGCATTCTCAGCCTGGAATGGGAGCTGTCCGGTGAGCATCTCAAACATCATTACGCCGAGCGAATATACATCACTCGCGGGTGAGGGAGGGTAGCCCGCAGATTGTTCGGGGGCGAGATAAAGGGGGCTTCCCCAGACAATTTCTGAACGTTCCAATGGGTCGATCGATGCCAGCGCGCGCGAGATTCCGAAATCTGTGACGCGCACCTGTTCATCCGCGGTAACGAGAATATTTTGTGGTTTCAGGTCACAATGAACAATACCGGCTCGATGCGCATAGCCAACACCTGCACATATCTTGGTCATGAACTCAAGCGTTTCCGCCACAGAGAGCTGCTTAAGCCTACGAACGATGGTTTTAAGGTCTGTCCCGGAAATGTATTCCATGACGATAAAGTATCGGCTCTCGTCGTGGCCAAAGTCGAATACAGTGACGATATTCGGGTGAGAGAGATTTGCCACGGAGCGAGCTTCCTGCAAGAATCTCTGGAGGAAGGTGGGATCCTGAATGTAGTTATCACGCAACACCTTGATTGCAACATCACGTTGGAGATTAAGATCTCGAGCACGATAAACGTAGGCCATACCCCCAGATCCAATTCGGCCTAGCATTTCATAACGCCCACCAAGTAGTGAAGATGGAAGATCATTCATGGCAATCATTTTAATCTTCATCTCTCAAACTGACAACAAGGATCCAAATCTCATCCTTGCTATAATGGGGTCTGGAATTCGACGATGAGATCAGCAACGCAAATCTATAACTCAGCTGCAGGTAGATTTCCTGCCGAGCCCCTGATTGAAGGGGCAGCCTGTTTACTTAACAAGGCCGGTTGGACGACAAAGGTGAAGTATGTCTACGTCCGGGATGACTTGGAACGCCTATCTGAAGAAGCGATCGATGAGGGACAAAGTGCGGTGTTTGTGATTGGAGGCGATGGGTCGGTGGGCACTATCGCAGCAAGTCTTTCAGGATCTGATACTGCTCTTAGTGTCCTTCCAGCAGGGACAGCGAATGTTTGGGCAAAAGAACTTGGGTTGCGTGGCGTGGATTGGTTTCACCGACAGGCGCTCGATGGTGCAGCTGCTGGTCTCGCAGAACCGGATGTTAGATTAATCGACGGGGGTGAGATTAACGGGAGGAAGTTTTTACTGTGGGGCGGGGTGGGTTTGGATGCCGCCGTTGTAAGTCGGGTCGAACCAAGAGAGCGATGGCAAAAGGCTCTTGCGATCCCGTTCTATACGGGTGCAGCGTTATACATAGCGTTTGGTTGGCGGGGAATTGAACTACGAGTAGAGATAGGAGGGGTTAGGTTCGAAGGTCGCTACATGATCGCGATCGCCAGCAATATTCCTTCCTATGCGGGTGGTCTTATCGACCTTGCAGAAGAAGCAAAGATCGATGATGGTTTATTAGATTTTTGGCTTATTCAGGGTGATAATTTCCGTGATGTGATTTCCCAGACGTATTCGCTTCTGCGGGGTTCGCATAAGAGATCATCGAGTGTTGATCATCTACAATCAGATCATGCGATATTCCATACATTCGCAAATGTTCCAGTCCTGCTGGATGGGGAGACAATGGAGATGCAGTCGCCTTTAGAATTTAAAGTCCATAAACAGGTTTTAAAAATCCTTGTACCGCGTGAGCTTGAATCGGGACTATTCATGACGCAAGAAGTCGAAAGCCTGGACCACTTATGATCAGACAAACAGTGAAGGATCTGTTCAAGAATCCTCTTTACTACCTTCTTCCATTCTTCGTTATCGCAATCCTTCTGGATTATTTCGGTGCCCCTCCACCGGTAATTCTGGGAGCAGCTGCTATCGCAATCATACCTGCTGCAGGGTTGATTGGAGAGGGAACAGAGGCCATCGCTGCTCATTCAGGTCCACGCTTGAGTGGGCTGTTAAACGCCACTTTCGGAAATGCGGCAGAATTAATTATAACCATCACGGCATTACGCGCAGGATTGCTTGAGCTGGTTAAAGCTTCCATTACGGGCTCGATCATCGGCAACCTCCTCATCGTTCTGGGACTCAGCATGTTGGCCGGCGGTTTGAAGCATGGGATTCAGAGGTTTGATAAAGAGAAAGTGACAAGCGATACGATCCTACTGGTGCTGGCCGTGACAGCGCTGGCTATTCCTTCGTTATTTACCCAAACAGCCGGAGGGATCGATAGTATCCGCGAGATTGAAACTCTGAGCATTGGCGTAGCAGCACTAATGATGGTGATTTATGTCCTCGGATTATTTTACGGATTCAGGATCGAGAAGACAGGACCGTTTGAAAGAGATTCAGTCGAGGGAATCATCCATGAAAAGAGATGGCCGATGGGGGCCGCGATCGTCATACTCTTATTCAGCACAGTGCTCATCGTAATCCTGAGTGAGATTCTCGTGGTACAGGTTGAACCCACAGTGGCGAGCTTAGGAATTTCAGAGTTCTTCCTTGGTGTCATCTTGGTGCCCCTTGTCGGTAACGTGTCGGAGCATCTCGTGGCTGTAACCGTAGCCATGAAGAACAGGATGACTCTGTCTGTTGAAATATCTGTCAGTTCAAGCCTGCAAATCGCGCTATTCGTTACGCCGGTGCTGGTCTTCATCAGCCTGCTCTTCAGCAATCATATGACGCTTGTCTTTGTCCCTTTTGAGTTAATTGCACTTATTGCGACGGTCTGGATCGCCGCGCTCGTAGCAGGAGATGGTAAGTCGAATTGGCTTGAGGGGGCGGTTCTCATTTGCCTCTATCTCATTATTGCACTGGCATTCTTTTTTCTCTAACTTCAATGATGCCGAATCCCTTCTCGAACAATTCCAGCAAGAACAAATGGAGCATATTGATCCTCTCCGGGGTCGTAGTAGGTGTGGTGTTATGCTTTGGTGTAGTCATTCTTGGCGGAACCCACCGCGCAAACTCCGGGTCCGTTTCTGATGCATCGCCAGTATTAACCATCGTCGCGCTGGCACCGCAAATACCCTCTCCGGTACCCACGGATACACTTGAGGTTACCAGGGTCGCAGGAACTCGTACGCCTTTACTCGAAGCTCCAACATTTAAGATAGGCGAACTCGTTGAGATCTTTGGGACAGAGGGAGATGGTTTACGTGTCAGGGAAGAACCGGGCCTCGCCTCGAAGGTCATTTACCTGGGGATAGATAATGAAGTGTTTGAGATCCTCGATGGCCCCTTGACCTTAGATGAGTACGAGTGGTGGTTGTTGCAAAGCCCATATAATGAGGCGAGAGCTGGTTGGGCAGTCGGGGTTTTTCTCAGAGCGATTGATTCCTAATTTGCCCAACTCCAGACGTTAGACTATGATTTGCGCGATATAGGAGTGCTGACGTGCCAAAACCCAAAAAAATCTCTGCATCTCGTTCCCAGGGAGTACTGTCCATCGAGTGGGATGATGGACATTTTAGCGCGTACCCATTTGCCGGACTGCGCGCAGCTTGTCCTTGTGCAGATTGTCGTGGTGGACATGCCAATATGGGACAACCCGGATCCGCGGACTTGCTTGAGATTCCTTTGCAGCCAGTTCAATCTGCTGAACTTGAGAAATTGGAGAAAGTTGGAAATTACGCGCTACAAATTACCTGGAAGGATGGCCATAGCTTCGGAATTTATTCCTGGGATTATCTACGAGAATTGTGCCCATGTGATGTATGTTCTGGGAAGGGAGTTTGAATTGACGGATCCTCTCGACGAGCTGCTTACATATGCGGAAAGATCCTATCTTCGGCTGGAAGCCGAGCAGCTTATTCGGGATTGTATGGACCAGGGCGATCCAAGTGCGTTTAACAGATTGCTGGAAGAGCTGGTGATCGCTGGATCACATTCTCTACTCGTATTACGAGAAATCCTCGAGACAATTCGCTCGATTATGTCCGATCTCAGTCAGGAAGGCTTGAGTGTCCGGCAAGATCTTATGGATGCGATGGCTGAGTTCGGCCTCTTCCTTCCGCAGCTGCTTTCCGTCGATGCCCCGGAATCCTTTCGCCAGATTTGTAGTCAGGGGCTCAGAATCCAGATCAGCGAAATGGCGAGCAAACTGGCGATTGAGGATGAAGATTTGTTGGACGAAATTTGCACCGAAGCAAGCGAGCGTGTAACTTCGATCGCACGCGGTATGAGCATCTTGATGGGTTTTGAGAATTCTGTTATGGACTGGATGAAAGGGCTGGCCTATGAAGTGGTTCACGCACCGCAATCCGCAGAGTGGTTTAACTGGAATCCCATGCTTCAGTGATTGGAATTAGAATATTAAAAATTGGTCCTCCTCCAAATACTATAGAAAGTTTGACATAAACGCGTCTACGTTCAGCCTTGGAAGCTCATGCTCGCTGGTACTACTTCATCCAAAACATGGCTGAACCTAAAAGCTCCTCCGCTTGAACGAACCAGGGACTTTCTCAAACCTTTGGAATCAGGGTGCTCCCCTTTCGCTCAAAGGCGCAGCCCGCACCTTGTTGTCTGAACCCAAACTTCCCGCAGGTTTTGAACCCGCGGGAAATTTAATATCACTTCTCCATCATCTACAGGTTGGAACCAGCTGATCGTACTACATGTGATTTATCTCTATGCGTCGGATTCAACCTTGGCTGAGTTTAATACGTCTACGATCCGAGCTCAGAAATTTGGCTCCAGGTGGAGCAGGGGGCTTTAATCCAATTAATCACCCATACAAGTTAGGGGAGAAAAAAAAGACCGAATTAGATATAGTCTTTGAGGTTGTGTTCCACCGCATATGCCGCAGCTTCTGCACGATTCCGAACATTCAATTTTGAGAGAATACTGCTGACGTAATTTCGGACAGTTCCTTCGCCGAGAAACAGCATTTCGGCAATTTGCCGATTGGTCTGACCTTCTGAAACCAACTGGAGAACATGCATCTCCTGCTGTGTAAGTTCGGCAAAAGCAGAGGCTTCTTCTTCTCTGGCAGCTTTGCGAACCTCTTGAAAAACACGCTGCGTGACGGCAGGATCAAGAAGTGCCTCCCCGCGACCGACGGCTTCAATCGCTCTGACGAGATCGTCGCCACCAATTTGTTTAAGAACATATCCGGCCGCGCCAGCACGAATTGCGGAGAACAACATCTCGTCCTCCGCGTAGGACGTGAGCATGATGACTTGCGTATCTGGAGATGACTCGGTAATTTCCTCGCAGGCTTCAATACCAGATCCACCCTTTAACCGGATGTCCATGACGACCACATCAGGTTTGTAGGAATCTGTTTTTTCTACTGCATCACGCGCAGTTCCGGCTTCTGCAACAACCTCGAAATCAGGATGTTTTTCCAGAAGCGCCTTCAAACCCACACGAACGACTTCATGGTCATCGACGAGCAATATTCTTTGACGTGTCACCATACCTCCAACGGGATTCTAATCGAGGGCATGCTGTCAGACAAGATGGAACATCAATTCAATCTAACCGTGATGTGGATTGCTGACTGATTAATATGGGACGATCCATTGGGAGTGCATGTAGGCAATTTGGGGAAAATTTTCAGGCGTCATCGGCATTGCGGCGATAATCCACAAACCGGTAGCCTACGCCTCTTTCAGTCAGGATGTACTGCGGATCGGAGGGATCGATCTCGAGTTTCTGCCGCAGATAATTAATATACAGACGAAGATAGTGAGTCTCATCTCGATATTCATAACCCCAGACTTTTGCGAGAAGCTGCTCGTGTGGGACGACCCAGCCGGCATTTTGAACGAGATGGTACAGCAACCTGTACTCTGTCGGTCTTAGTTTCACCAGTTCACCTTCAACCCACACTTCTCTCCGATCGAAGTCGATCTTCAATCTGTCATCCACCTCGATGACATCATGCTGAGGCTGGCCGGGCATCTCGGTTCTGCGTAGAACCGCGCGAACCCGGCTGACAAGCTCTCGTGGGCTGAAGGGTTTAGTGACGTAATCATCAGCACCAAGTTCCAACCCACGCACTCGATCATCTTCTTCCCCTTTTGCGGTGAGCATGATGACAGGGACAGTCGATATTTCACGAATGAGTCTCAATGTTTCAAATCCATCGAGATCAGGCATCATGATATCCAGGAGAATGAGGTCGGGGAGCATATCTCGAAGCTTATCCAGCGCGGATGAGCCGGAGTTAGCTTCATAAACCTCGAAGCCATCATGTTCGAGATTTAAGCGGATGAAATGGATCATCCTGGGTTCATCGTCTACGACGAGAACCTTACGATGCTGCAGGGGTTTTGCGCTCATCTTACTCCCGGACAAAGCCGATAAGATCTTCTTCTGCTTTGGAGGGGAGGACTTCAAGGAACATGATGCGGTGCATCGGCCAAAGGACCTTCACAACTGTCTCGTGAAGGTAGGGGAGATCTTTCTCATCACGACGACGTGGGTTGTTGATGGTTATGGTTGTATCCGAAGGACTTGGCAGCTCGTCGATCTCTCCCAAAACGGGGTCTTCGCCTGAAATATGTGCAAGTATTGTGACTGACATAGTTACCCTCTACTTCTTCTGGTGTGAGATGAGTTGAAGTCTCATTCTTCCCAATTGGATGATGTCCCCATGTCCAAGGCGCTGTGCGGATTGAGGAGGGATGCGGGTTCCATTCACGATTGTTCCATTCGCGCTTTCAAGGTCGACGACGTAAATTCCATCTTCTTGAATACGTACCTCGGCATGCATTCTTGAAATCCCGTGATCGTAGGCTTCATAGACACTCAGATCTACATCGGGGATCACGGCTTGTGAATCTGCAGAACGACCAAGCGTGAAATTATCTCGACCAATGAGAGAAATGATATCGCCTGTCGAGATTACACGCAGTCCGAAGTGTGCACCCGAGGAGAGTTGAGGCTCTGGGGGAGAGGGTTTTGTAGCCGCGGACTCTTTTGCAATGGCATCAGATGAAATTGCCATCGTAGGGACGGGGTTGGCATGAACAAGCCGGGTGCCGCATTCGCTGCAATACAACGTGCCTACGAATTCGCGATGCGTACACGCTGGGCATTCGATCATGGCTCACCTGTTGGGTTTTGGAGGAGAAGCGCCCGAGTTCCGTATTTAAGGGATTTCTCCCCCTCCGGACTCAGTCGTCGAGCTTGTGTAAGTTGAACTGCTTCATTGAGCGCGATCTTGGCCAAATCACGCTCACCTTCTGCAAGCAGATGGGTAGCTAAGTTCTCCAGTCGCCTGGCTGCTTGCGCTACTTGACCAAGCTCAGCTTCATGCCGTGCTTTCTCCTGCATGCGGTACAGTGCGACGTGGTTTAGCGCAGATACGATTTGATCTGGTGGAGGATTGGTATCTGGGTCGCTAGTGATGTTTGCCTTAATTACAATGGGGAGAATCGTTCCCTCCAAATCCGAACCCAGGATATCTCCACTCACATTGAAATGTGCAAGCGTGAGCTCATCTGCTGATCCGACCGGATGAATGACAAGTTCCAGGAGCAGACGAATGAGACCGTCACGCGGCAAATGACCCAGGACCATGGGAAGGCTGTCGCCTAATGGAATTGGGTCTGGAAGTATTCGAAATGCAGATCGCAGATCGACTTGCTGTCCTAAAGCTCCCTCCAGACGCACCCGATTAGCCACAATCTGGGTGAGGCTGTCATGGATGCCATGGAGCAGATCGGTAACCGCCCGCGGAGTATTCAGGAAGAGTACATTTCCACCTGTTCGACTGGCGAGATCGTCGAGGAGTCGATCGCTCCAATCAGAACCGATGCCAACACCATTGATCGAAATGCCATAGGTTGATGCCTGATCCGCAAGCTCGAGGCAAAGCTCTTCGTCTCCATAGGTTCGGCCGTCTGTCAGTAAGACAAGGTGATTAACCCCCTCACGTGTGAAATTGCGGTGGATTTCATCCAGGCCGACCGTCAAACCTTGACCAATTTCGGTGCCTCCTCCTGCTTGGAGAAGGCTCATCCGGGCACGGGCGACAGCGAGATCGACGGCCTGTTCAGGTGAAACAATAACCTCGGCTTTGTCGCTGAAGGCAACGATGGAGGTGGTATCACCAGGCTGCATATCCTGAAGGATGGTCAAGACAGATGAGCGAACCTGGTCCAAACGAGGACCTTGCATAGAAGTGGAGCGATCGATTACGAGGCAAAGATTGACAGGTGGCCGACTATCCGGGAGATCTTCTGCGGGGCTAATATCGAGCAAGATATAGTGCACCTGAGGTTCGTCCAGCTCGAGGATGGCATCGCGACTTTGCTGAATGTTGCTGCGGAATGGAGAAGATGCGAGCAACTCCTCTTCAACCTGCGCCAGCTGCTCATCGTAAGCAGCACGTGCAGTGGGGTCAATGAGTGTTTCGTAGGCCTGACCGACATCAAGGAAGAGTTCGGTATCACCAGCGGAGACATTTTTATCCGGGTGTAATCGATGGGCGGCCTCGCGATAAGCCCGTCTGAGCTGGTCCGTCGAAGCATTCCTCGGTACTCCTAGGAGAGAGTAGTAATCCTTCTCGATCGGCACACGATCCCCTTATCAGCCTGGTGGAAAACGGATGAGAACAGCAGTGATGTTGTCAGGTCCACCTGCGGCGTTGGCCGCTCTCACGAGTTCCTCACATGCAGTTTGTGGATGATTCGCTCCATTTACAATTGCGAGGATATCTGGATCGGTCACAACCCCCCAGAGTCCGTCTGAACATATGAGCAGGTGACCACCTCTTGGGGCAGGCAGCGTGAGCACATCCACCTCGAGGTTCGCTCCCTGACCAATGGCGCGATACAGGACGTTCCTCTGGGGATGATTTTCGGCTTCTTCTGGTGTAAGTTGTCCAAGCTCCCGAAGTCTTTCAACCAGGGAGTGATCTCGAGTGACGACCTCGGTTTTACCATCGTCGATAAAGTATATCCGGCTGTCACCCACGTGTCCGATCGTGACTTGATGGCCGAGAAGAACTGCGGTGGTCAATGTTGTCCCACCCCCCGGAACGAGATCGACGACCGCCTGATTTGCCTCCTCCATAGCCTCTCGGAGCAATTCTTGGAGCGGCGCGGACTCTTTGTCGTCCCCTGTGTCGAAGATCTGTAAGATCGCTCCTTCGGTAAGTTTCCGTGCCACAGTGCGGACAGAGACTGCGCTGGCAACTTCGCCAGCTCGATGACCTCCCATACCGTCTGCCACTACGAACAATCCAAATTCGGGAAGAGGCGTTTCGCCAGCCGAGCGTCCTGTTAGAACAAGAAGCGCATCTTCGTTGTGGCTACGCTCAATGCCTGTGGATTGACCGGTACCCACTAAAATCTCGTGCATACCGTCATGGCCAAAGTATGCATGCTTAGAATCTTTATATGGGGTGCCAACCTGGTTTACATCGGCTGAGTTTGACAACTTTGAGAATGGCGCAAAAAGTTTTCTAAGAAAATTCATATTTACCCGGATTCCTACCTAGATTAGAATTTCTCCTATTATCACGCAATCAGAGCATAGACCTTATGATCGGTCGAACCAAAAATTATGACATTATCTGAGATTACCGGACTTCCTGTGATCGGCCCACCTGTATGGAATTTCCACCTCAGGCGACCGCTGCGGATATCCAAACAGTATAATCCACCATCCACAGATCCGCAGTATAGAGAATCTTCGTGCACGAGTGGTGATCCAGTCACTTGATGATCGGTTTCGAAGCGCCACGATTCGCGTGCATGTCGAGCGTCGATGGCGTATATATTTTTATCCCCGCATCCAATAAATATTTTCCCCTCTGCGTAAGTTGGCGTGGACATAGTTGGCCCACCCATGCGGAATCGCCAGACCTGCCAACCGTTCTCCGACTCGAGCGCATATAGAGTCCAATCTTTGGCGCCAACGTAGACCATCCCATCCACAAGCAGCGGGGAGGAGGTGATAGCGCGCTTTACTTTTTTACGCCATTTCATCTCGGCTTTAAAATCGTAGCAGTAGAAATCACCACTCTCACAGCCAAAATAGACCCGTTCATCCATGACCAATGGGGATGACCAAATCGGTGCAGAAGCCTGCACGCGCCATGCACGTCGACCGTTTATCATGTTCACCACGTGAAGACGGTTGTCATCGGCACCGACGAAGACATGCCCGTCTGAGACCGATGGCGAGGAGCGGATGGGTCCCTCAGTGTAGTATGTCCAAACCAGCGTGCCGCGATTGGCTGCAACAGCGTGAAGACGTTGATCCTCAGAGCCCACGAAAAGGACGCCATCCTCTGCAGCGGGTTTCCCGGTGATACCACCCTCTGCAGCATACTTCCACTTGAATTCTCCGGTTTTCTCATCCAGGGCGTATAGGTTGTTGTCATAGCATCCGACAAAAACCTGCCCCTCATAGATAAGAGGCGTTCCACGAATTTCGTCCTCGCATTCAAACGACCAGAGTTCTTCTATTTTATCGCTGTGGGCAATGACTGCAGCCACGCTTGGTTTGCTGAGCAGCCCGGTCCTCTTTGCTGTTGAGATTAGCGCTTCTTTCATATTGCTGGCGCTTGTGTAGCGGTCTTTTGGATCGTACTCGAGTGCGCGATTCGCTACAATTTCAAGTTCAGGTGAAACCATGGGGTTGCTATCTGTGATGGACCGCTCGGCAAACGAGAATGGAGGCTCGATGCGAGGATCCCGACCCGATAGTAGATGGTGTATTGTTGCACCAAGGGCGTAGATATCGCCTGCAGGTGAAGCTTCACCACGATACTGTTCGGGAGGTGAGTAACCCTCGGTACCGATCATGGTACCTTTTTGTCCGGATTGGAAGACGCGCGCAATGCCGAAGTCGATGAGCCGGACATGATTATGATGGTCGATCATCACATTCGAAGGTTTAATATCACGGAAAATAACTGGTTCTGGGTGTTGGTTGTGCAGGTAACTCATCACGTCGCATAATTCGATAGCCCATGATACAACCCGCTCTTCAGAGATGGGTCCTCCGGTTTCACTCAATATCGCTTCGAGGTCATCACCGTCGATGTGTTCCATCACGAGGTATGAACGATTCTTATGTGTGAAGTTATCGTAAATTGTGGGGATTGAGGGATGCGAGAGGGTGGCGAGCAGGTCTGCTTCCCGCTCAAAATTTCGCACAACCATCTCATACATCGATTGGTCGGCGATAAGGTTCACCATTTCTTTGATGGCCACGAGCCTCGTGACGTTGGGGAAGTGCAGGTCACGACCTTTATAGACGGAACTCATCCCACCAGAGCCGAGCATCCCAAGAATGAGATACCGCTCTTGGAGGGTAATTCCGGGCTGTAATTTTTCCAACCCATCGCTATCGGGTTGATCACCAAGAGGACGTGTGGTTCTTCGCATAGGTTTATGTGTGTTTGGTGGGATTATAGCATGAGTAAGATAGCCGACAATACACCGGCGGTTATGTAAGTTCTGTGTAAGGTACGGAGCCAGCTCAAGATTGGCGTGTGATCAAACCTTCAGCAAGGCTCCATAAAGCGATCCCCTCAGGAGAATCATGATTTGAGGAGTTATGAGCAGCTTTTGCCAGGTTTGCGTAGTCTTCAGCGTACTTCTGAGTATATTCCCTGGCCTGGATGCGATCTAGCAACGTGATCATCTGCTTAATGCGTGCATTCTCCGTATTATGAGATGCCCAGAGGTTTGCAAATTCTTCGGATGTCTCGAGCGCGTAAATCACAGGTAATGTCATTTTATGCGATCGAAGATCGTCCCCAACAGGTTTTCCGGTTTTTTCAGGGACACCCCATATTCCAAGGATGTCATCGATGATTTGAAACGCTCTTCCAGCGTATTCCCCGAATGCTCTATACGTCTGGACAATCTCATCTGTCGCACCACCCAATCGAGCACCGATAGCACAGGCAGCGGCAAAAAGGGCGGCTGTTTTTCCAAAAATCATATCGAGATATTGATCGGTGCTGATACGTTCCTCCGATTCAAAAACCAGGTCTAGATGCTGCCCCCTGGTAAGCTGAAGGCAGGCTTCATCCAGCATGTGATGTACATCCAATGTGATCTCCGGAGGAAAATCATCATCCCTCAGATTCTTTGTGGTTAGACGAGCGAGCGCGAACATGGCATCGCCCGTGTTGATTGCTTGCGGGACACCCCATTTTTTCCAAATCGTCGCTCTTCCCCGTCGGGTAGCGCTGTTATCTTCGATATCATCATGGATAAGCGAGAAATTGTGAATGAGCTCTACCGCACTGGCCGCGGGAAGGGCCTGCTGCCATTTTCCGCCCGTCGCTCCACATGCTGTCAGGACAAACAACGGTCGTACGCGTTTACCCTGTCTCTTCTTCGTAGTCCCTATGCCGAGTTGATATCGAAACATGTCATTTAGAATCGGGGATTTCTCAAACGCCATTCGATCAAGAGCCATCTCCAGATCGTGATTAATTTCGATTCTCATGCTTTGAAGGAGATCGGCGCTGCGATGAGAGTTGGTCATGAGAGGGCCCGGAATTTCGCTTTACGCAGAGCTTTCAAATCTCTCGAGCCGGTCGCAAACATTGCCACGCGTATTTCCTTGGTGACACGAACGATAATCCGCTCGACGTGATCCGCGTCTTCTGTCGCGGCTTTGAGGAATGGTCCCGCCATACCGACGATATCTGCTCCAAGGGCGATACACTTTGCGATCTCAACCCCATTCCTTATCCCACCTGAGGCGATAAGGGGGACCTCAGGAAGGGTATTGCGCACTTCCTGAATGGCTGTTGCAGTTGGGATGCCCCAATCTCGAAACACTGAAGCTGTAGTGGCATCTTCGGGTGTCGTAGCACGATGCATCTCGACCTGAGACCAGGAGGTGCCTCCCGCGCCCGCAACGTCGATTACCTGGATCCCGGCGTTGATGAGCTTCTGCGCACTCTCACCAGATATACCCCAGCCGACTTCCTTGGCGATCAGCGGTACCTCCATCTTTTTGCTAAGAGATTCGATTCTCTTTAACAATCCTGCAAAGTTGGTGTCTCCCTCAGGTTGGAGTGCCTCCTGAAGAGGATTGAAGTGTAAAATGAGCGCATCAGCCCCGATCATCTCTACGGCTCTCCGACATTCATCTATATCGTAGCCATAATTCAGTTGTACTGCGCCAAGGTTGGCGAATAAGAGGATATCGGGGGCTGTCTTCCTGATATCGAACGATGAAGCCAAGTTTGGATCTTCGATGACAGCTCGCATAGATCCCACGCCCAAAGCGATTCGCTGCGATTGGGCGGCAGCGGCAAGTCTTTGGTTGATCCGACCCGCATCAGAAGTCCCGCCAGTCATAGACGAGATCAACAACGGTGAATCCAGTTGTTTCCCAAGAAAGGAGGTTGAACTCTTGATATCGTTGTAATCCAGCTCTGGAACTGCCTCATGGACGAATCGTATTTGTGCAAGGCCGGTTACGACCGAAGTCTCCACATCTTCTTCAAGGTTGATGCGGATATGATCGGATTTTCGGTGCGATGTGGGCGTAACTTTGCTCATACAGAGGTGTTCCTAGTCAGAGAGCGTCATATTACCAGACGCTTTGAGTTTGTGTCAACATCATGGAATTTCGGTGATAAAATTAGAAGATTAATTGATTCTAACCTTAATAATTTAGGAGGCGATCGATGGCGGATACATTTGAAGAAGTGAAGGAAATCATAGTTGAACTTTTAGGTGTTGATGAATCCAAGATTAAGCGAGAGGCTCGCTTTCGTGAAGATCTTGAGGCTGATTCCCTCGATCTTGTGGAATTGATCATGGCATTCGAAGAGAAATTCGGGGGAGAGATCTCGGATGAGGATGCTCAACAAATCACCACAGTGGGCGAGGCTGTCGACTTTATCGATACGGGGTTGAAAGCTGCATAACTAAAAACCCCATATCCAATTTTCGAGACACATAATAAAAGGCCGGCAGTACGCCGGCCTGTTGTGCTTAAGACCCTTATGGGAAAAAGCAGAATACCCTGTAGCTTGCTCCAAGGTTGAATGGCAAGCGGGGGACGGGTGTAGCAACCCTCAATAGGGCTTTCTCCTTGGATGATGCCCCGCAGTAAGCTGCGGTGTTCATCACTTGGATGAAGCACTTTTACGTTTCTCTTTGGATCGTTTCTGTTTACTGTCTTTCTTCTGTGTTTCCGCAACCAGGCGCTCAATTTCCTCCTCCTCTCCAACTTGAGAGGTCAAGTACGCTTCGATGAAATCTGAACGCCGGAGTCGAAGCGCCATAGGAGCTACCTTACGTACATCTTCCTGCTCAGCCGACTCACGCCCATCTGCGATTGCGTGAGCTCGAGCCGCTTCAAAGAGCGTTATTTCCGCTCGAAGGGAATGGATGCCAAGTTCGCTAATAAACCTTAACCCGCACGCCTCGGCGTCTTTCGTGAGGCTGACTTCAGCAAGTTTTTCTCTCGCAAGGATAATTTCTTCCCTGACTACTCGCGTGGCGTCTTGATGTTCTGCAATGACCGAATGGGGGTTATTCCTATGTGCGATAGATCGTTTATAAGCCTTGAGACGTTCATCTGAAACATCTAACCCTCTGACGATGACGCGCAACCCGAAGCGATCGAGGATTTGTGGTCGGAGACGACCTTCTTCCGGATTCATCGATCCAATAAGCGCAATGCGTGAGCGGTAAGTTGCGGTGAGCGGACCCCGGTGAACCGTGAATATGCCTTGCGCCGATGCATCGAGGATTGAATTTACGATCTCATCGTCCAGTAAATTAACCTCATCGACGAAAAGAATGTTCCTGTCTGCTCGAGACAGGATCCCTCTATCGAGCCGCAGGCGGTTATGCGTTGCAGCACGTTCGTCGATTCCTCCGACGACATCTTCAATTCGTGAATTTAATGGAAGTTCAATTAAGCGGACTTTGTCTTGATAGGTGAGTTCTTCCCCTTCTCCAAATCGTCTGGCACAATCCGGACAAACCGCTTCGATCCCGCCCGCCGTGATATCTTCCGGGAGACACCCGTAGCTGCAGCGGCTTCGGGGGACATTCGGGAGCAGTTCTGTGATACCGCGCACGGCCGTGGTCTTCCCGGTTCCCCGAGGGCCGATGAGCAGCACACCTCCCATATTGGGGTTGATCAGCGCGAGCAGGATGGCGAGTTTCATCTCTCGTTGACCAACGATGGCAAGGAAGGGGAAGGGAAGGTGTTCCGCAAGCCCCAGGTCTTCAGGCGATGGGGTTTGAAGGAAACGATCTGCGCTTGTGCGGGAGATCAAATCCGTTAATGTCCGAATGGATTCACTCATTGTCTAATTTTCCGGTCGTGATTTCTTCCCCTGAGTAAGGCGAAATTCCTGCCGCTTTTTTCCTGCCTTAAGTCGTTGCTTCTCAACCTGGGTTTCTGCAATGAGACCAGGCACCGGCTGCGGGTCACCCTCTGCGTTCAACGCGACATACACACTATAGGCTGAGTTCGTTTGTGTCTGCTCCCCCGTGATTGGGTTTTCTGCGATGACTTCCACGCGTGTCTCGATAGAAGTACGTCCGACGTAGCTAACTTCGGAATTTAAGATGACAAGATCGCCAATCCTGATGGGCTCATGAAAATACATCTGATCTATCGCTACAGTCACGACTCGACATTGGGCATGGCGCATAGCTGCAAGAGCCCCGGCTTCATCGATCAGCTTCATGATCCACCCGCCGTGGACATCGCCCCGTAAATTTGCATGCTCCGGTTGCATTAATTGACTCAATGTCACCCGGGAAGCACGCACGGTTTTCGGCTTTGAGGGTTGAAGTGGTTCCTGGCTCAATCCATATCTTCCTTGAACTCGCCCGTATCGGTGGTGTGCAGGCGCTCGGGTTCTTCTTCGAGAAGATCGATAATTTCAAATGGAAGCTCGGCCATCATGGGCGGGAGGGGGACAGTAGCGGGGGGTCGGAGTCGTTTCGGCGGTGCGGGGACCTCGCGCCTCTCTAATTCAGTTTCGATAATTCGTTTGCGGAGTATCCGCGGCTCATCCGTGAGCCATCCTACGTACACTCCATCGACGTTGAATACGTCTCGGGCTTTGGTCACCCAACCTATCCACTCCCCAATTGGATTGAATAGGTACGGAAAAACGAGCAAAGCTACCCAGTCGCCTGGTGTGGTATAGATTGGGATAGCTCGTTTTTTAGAGTTGTGAGACATCTATGGCTCCGTTGAAAAATCCAGTTTGATTATACCTATTGCTGCGGGTATGGCGATAGGATTATGGTTTTTCGATTTCACGCACCTCATCAGGGTGCATCCGAATATGTCCAAATACGGTTTACAAAGAAGTTCCAAAAGAGGACAACGATAACTGCCAGCGCAAGAGTCAGGTTCTGTCCAAGCCTTACGGCCGTGATCGCATTGATGACAGGTATCTGAGACACCATCGTCCCGGGCAGCTGTTGAAGGAGGATCGCCCCTATTCGGATCATCATCTCTTCGAAAAAGAAGAAGATGAGAAACCTGATCCCCACACCAAGTACGCTTACAATGCCGAATTGGATAGCTTGTTGGCTAATGCGTTTGGAGCGGGAATCTGGATATGTCCAATATCGATTAAGGATGAAGTTATTCGTCACCGCAGCGACAAAGGAAATCCCGCTTGCCGGTATACTTCCCATCCCTAATGTACCGGCGAGAAGGTTGAATAACCCGAAGTCAATTACAAATCCAATCGCACCTACGACACTGAACTTGAGAAATCGTGTGATTTCACTCGTTGTCTTATTCGTTGATTGCGTAATATCTGCTTCTAAAGTCATCAATTGTCCTGATCAAGCCTGTCTCCAGGTCAACTTTGGGCTGCCATCCGAGAATAACGTCGGCTCGAGATATATCCGGCTGTCGTTGTTGTGGATCTGCTGGTGCTCGTCCATCTTCGATGAACTTTATCCCGCCGGGGTTTTCGGTGAGCCGATTGATGGTCTCGGCAAGTTCAAGGATGGTCATCTCGACGGGATTTCCAAGGTTCACAGGTAGCGTCTCGGAAGATGTGAGCAAAAGATAAAGACCTTCTATGAGATCGTCGACATAGCAAAAGCTGCGTGTCTGAGATCCATCACCGTAGATGGTGAGGGGTTTTTGCTCGAAAGCCTGACATATGAAATTCGGGACGACCCGACCATCGTCAAGCCGCATGCGGGGACCGTAGGTATTAAAGATCCTGGCGATATGCGTATCGAGATCATGGTAGCGGTGGTAGGCCATCGTGATCGACTCTGCGAACCGTTTCGCTTCATCATATACGGATCGAGGGCCGACGGGATCCACGTGGCCCCAGTAAGATTCGTTCTGTGGGTGTTCTTGCGGATCGCCATATACCTCAGATGTGGAGGCGAGTAAGAACGAGGCATTATGCGCTCGAGCAACCCCGAGGGCATTGTGAGTTCCCAGAGCGCCAACTTTTAAGGTTTGGATGGGCAATTGCGGATAGCCATAGGGGGATGCTGGATTAGGACTTGCCGGGGAGGCGAGATGCATGACCGCGTTGACTTTTTTACCAGGAATAAAGATGAAGTTCGATACATCGTATTTAATAAAGCTAAAGTCATCACGTCCGGCTAGATGTGCAATATTCTGAATATCCCCGGTGATCAGGTTGTCGACTACAACCACTTCATGCTCTTTACGTAAGAGAAGATCACAGAGGTGTGATCCGATAAACCCTGAGCCCCCGGTAACTAGTATTCTCACATTATCCTCCTGCTCACCCAAGTGCCGTAGTTGGCGCTAGAGACACAATGATAACGAACTATGGTCTTAGTTCCAATCCAATCCTGTAGTTTGAGCGTCACCCGTCAATCGGCTTCCAATCCCTGTTCCAACCTCAACGATCCAGAGATCACCACGGTAAATTACTGCGACGAGTTGGCCATCGGGCGACCATACCGGCTCGTCGGGCTGAAGTCCTGTTTCTCCTTCAGGAGGGAAGAGCGCTCGCAAATCGCTGCCATCTCGATCCATGACAGTCAGCCGATAAGTACTATCTCCGCTCTCGAGCGGGGCGATAGCTTGCAGAAATGCGACATTAAAAGCGATTTCAGCCGTCTGGACATCAAGGCGCGGTGAAACGCTTGGATAGGCGAACATCCCTGTCCGATCGACAAGCTCAAGACTTTCTGTTCCGCTCGTCGTTCCAGCAGAGAGCTTAAATACTGGTGAGGCTTGGGGGCTCTCGATCCCAACAGGTGCGCCGTGGTCAACATAGTAAATATTTTGACCATCCTGGCTCCAGGAAAGACCAGGCACCCAAGCCCAATCGCCTAAGGTTTGGAATGGAACGATGTCATAAATTGGGATGATCTCTCCCGAAGGAATATCAACAAGACCGATACTATCAGCGCGCATAAAAGCGAGGTCGTGTCTATCCCATCCCCATGCAAAATCTGTGCCCCACCAACCGTACTGTCCTCCAGAATTCGCTTCGAGGATGGTCTCTCGATTCCCCACCCGCCCAGAATCGGACAGGGTGAGAGATTTGAGATCGTTATTTGCTTGCCATCCGGGAGGGGAAGGACTGGGTTCGACGGTTGAGTACGTGATTGTGTTTACAGATGTGTTTGGGACCCAGTCTGCAAAATGAATGACGTTTTCTACATCAAGTTCTACTTCGCCAATTTCAGAATCAGCTAGTGAATAAGTCCATAGTGAATTAATCGTGCCCTCTTCATCATCCAACGACCGAGTGAATAGAAGCCAGCGACCGTCGGGTGAAATCTTCAATATCCTTCCGTCTATGTCGCCAGATACGATGATGGCACGACGGTTGCCCGTGTTTCCCTCGATTAACCAGACGTTCCCACCAGCAATGTAGGCCAGGCTTCCTTCAATAGGTACCGGCGTGAAGCTTGCCTGTGTCCCGATCATAATTATTTCTGGGATAGCTTCCTCGATAATCACGGTCTTGACAGGGGAGCGAGCGACCTCTTGACCTTCTTCGATTACGATACGAAACGTGATCTCCTGCACGCCATTTTCGCCAGGTTGAATCAGGAGGGTTTCGCCTTCAGGAAGCGCTTCATTGCGAACTGTTTGGCTCGGAAAAGGGATAGTTTCATTCTCGATTTCGAACTCTTCAACAACTCGAACAATGGTAACTACCGATTCGTTTGAAAGCACGGTATAGCCAGGTGGATCCACGCGATCGAGAGTCCCAAGTTCAAAGCCGGCGCTATTCAGGGCTTGCTGGACTGTTGAACCTGAGGGAAGTGTGTGCTGGGTGCTCTCGGTACCGGTGACGATTTCAACGTCGATCGTCCCGGCTGTAGCCTGCGGTCGAGCACATGCAGACGCTGTCAGGATGACGGTCAGGGTGCCAATGGAGAATGCGGCATATCGAAGTTTATGTTTGATATCAAAGTTCATTGCTGGTCGTTTGGCCCACTGGTATAATCAGCCGCTGGCAGGTCACCTGATTTCACCGACAATCGTCATGACACCGTTGTCGATTTCAAGTGAGGTGACACGGATACCGGTGGCGAGGGTTCCAATGGGTCCTGTGAATCCTTCCGTCAGGAGAGCAGATATGGCGTCTTTTACCCCTTCTGGTGCAGGAATCGGTCCTACTTCAGCACTTGAGAGTTCAAATGTAATCATGCCGTCTGCATCAATGACAGGAGCGACGGTGATTAAGACACTCGCTCGGACCACACCCTGCTCGGTAAATCCGTATATGTGAATCGCTTGATCTCTGAGGAAAACCTGCGGGGATATCAAGACTGGATTTTCGCTCTCATTCAAACGTTTGGCGATAAGCGAGGTCAACTGAGTCTCATTGATCACCACGATGATTTCACCGCTATCGGTTGCGCCATCAATAGCCTGTTTCCATGAATCAGACAGTTCTTCTGCCGATCCCTCCAGGACGCCGATTGGCGCACCGAGAGGCTCAGGCCCGCCAAGGTCGATTTGACAGGCGAGTTGAGCAGCTACGAGCAGCGCGAAAGCAATTGTGGGGAAAATATATCGAAGATTGTGCGAAAGTTTTTCAATCATGTGTACCTGCCTGTCATATCTGAATTCGCCGCAGATTATAGCACGGGTGGGGAGAGATAGACGCTTCAGGGGCGTAAGATGGACTTAAAATCACGTATAGAGGCTCTCCTCTTCGTCTCATCAACATCTGTCAGCATCCCGCAGTTAGCAAATTCACTGCGTGCTTCACCACATAAGATTGAATCCGCAATTGAAGAACTATCCAGTGAATATAAAGATCGCGGCATCCG
>JBGUDT010000002.1:64786-68254 GCA_041821665.1 Anaerolineales bacterium | reverse complement strand
TTCCTGATCCAATGATGGACGAAACGGGCAGTTCTGATAATCAGATGACATCATGACTGAACGATTGCAGAAAATCTTGGCGCGTGCAGGCTATGGTTCGAGACGGACCTGCGAAGAATTTATCCGACAGGGGAGAGTGCACGTCGATGGTCAGGTTGCTCAATTGGGTGAGAGGGCAGATGGGCACATAAGCCTGATCACGATGGACGGTCAGCCGGTTGTTATCCCATCAGAATACATCTACATCATGCTGAATAAACCCAGGGGTGTACTCTCTTCTTCACGATCCCAAGGGGGACATCCGACGCTTTATGATTATGTCAACATCGATGAGCGAGTTTTTCCCGTTGGACGTCTGGATCTCGACAGTGAAGGTTTAATCATCCTTACGGATGATGGTGATTTAACCCATCGTCTGACTCACCCGAGTTATATGCATGAGAAAGAGTACATTGTCCAATTGGATCAGACCCCCACTAATGATCAGCTTCAACGCTGGCGTGATGGGCTCGAACTGCCCGAAGGTGGAATTACTCTTCCGGCAGATGTGAGGATGGACATTCAAGAAGATAATACGAGGTGGATTCGCATCGTTTTGCGCGAAGGTCGAAAGAGACAGATCCGTGTCAGCGCTGAAGCCCTCGGTTTGGGTGTGATCAGGTTGATTCGTGTACGACACGGCTCCTTGGAGATGGGGAAGTTGAGACCCGGGAAGTGGCGATATTTACTTCCCGAAGAGATTCGCGACCTGAAAGTGACTGTTTCTAATAGTGCTAAGGTATAAGGCATACATTGTGCAATCCATGTGATACGAATGGGAGATCAGATGGAACCCGAATTTGATCGTAGTCAAGAGAATGCCACAATCATGGAAAGCACCCTGAAAAAGCCAGTAGTCATAAACACATATTCGATTCTTATCGCCGTTCTGCTCCTGGTTGTGGTCTTCACGCGCTTTTATAATCTCGAATCTCGTGTGATGAGTCACGATGAGAGCTTGCACACTCAATTCTCTTGGTATCTCTCAGAGGGGCGTGGGTTTTCGCATGATCCCTTGATGCATGGACCACTCCAATTCCATCTGATTGCCTTTTCATATTTTTTATTTGGAGATTCTGATGCATCTGCTCGCATCCCTGCAGCCGCAGCGGGAATTCTTTCCGTCCTTCTGGTTCTTCTGTTCCACAGGTGGCTGGGGAAGTGGGGGGCACTGGCAGCAGCGACATTAATGGCCTTCTCGCCGTACATGCTCTACTACAGTCGTTATGTGCGTAATGAAGCTATCGTGGTGCCTCTGGCACTTCTCATGTTCTATGCTGTCTTTAGATACTTTGATGATCGTGAAGCGAAGTGGCTCTATTTACTGGCAGGTGCGCTCGCACTGAACTATACAGCCAAGGAAACCGCCTTTATCTACTCCGCTCAGTTGCTCATTTTTTTAGCCGCATTCTTCGCCTGGCGCGTGTTGCGCCAGCCCTGGCGTGAAATACGCCATAAGTACATATTTTCCATTGGATTAAGCGTTGCCGCACTTGGGACAGCCCTAGGCATCGTAACGTTCTTTCGAGAACGGGCATCATCCACGGACGTATTAGGTGAGATCAGCCCTGCAGTTGAAAGTGCTTCAAGCATGGCTACTTCCGGGAGCCTGTTTTCGCCCCTATTTCTCCTGGCGATGTTGCTAGCAGTTGGAGGATTGATTTTAATTACAATAAGCCTGATCTTTGCATTTGGAAAACGACTGAGAACAGATTTTCCGTCCCTGGATCTAATAATCATCGTCTGGACTTTCACCCTGCCACAACTAGCAGCTCTGGTAGCGAGTGTCCTTGGTTGGGGAGCGCTAGAGTATCGTGCGTTCGTGTTGCTCAGCAGAGCGACGGGAATGGTCGTCATCCTGCTCCTGCTGAGTGCAGCGATTGGCATAATCTGGAACTGGAAAAAGTGGTTAATTTCAGCTGGCATATTCTTTGGGATTTTCATCGTTTTCTACACAACGTTCTTTACGAACAATAATGGGATTTCATCCGGTTTTATTGGATCTCTTGCTTACTGGCTCGAACAACACGGTGTGGAACGTGGCAGCCAGCCCTGGTTTTATTACATCTTTTTACAGATTCCCGTCTATGAATTCCTACTGGCGATTGGCTCATCGATTGCGCTCTATTTCGGCTTTAAAGCCGGTTGGATTGGCGAGGGTGGGGATGAAGTAGATGAGACCGGTACCCGCGTCGTATTTCCCGTGATCGCATTTTTGGGTTATTGGACGCTGACGTCACTGGCTGCATATACGTTTGCAGGTGAGCGCATGCCGTGGCTTACGGTTCATATTGTATTTCCTATGACCTTGTTCGCCGGCTGGGGAATAGCAAAATATTTACAAACCGTAGATTGGGACGCTGTTCGGAGAAAAAATGGATGGCTCGCTGTCATCTTATTGATCGTGATCATCATCGGGACAATCCGTTTGATCGGAATGCTTTTCGGGGGCGGCTCGCCATTTCAAGGGAGCGAACTTACCCAGTTGAATACGACGGGATTGTTCCTTGCGACACTTACATTTGTGATTTTGGCATGTGTTGCATTATTTAAAGTGTCGAAGGACTGGAAGATTTCGGGTGTCATAAGATTGGGTGGTGCGGTAGTGTTGATGGGCTTGGGTCTGCTCACTTTCCGCGCGTCCATTCGTGCCTCCTTTGCAAATTTTGATTTCGCCAATGAATACCTTGTCTATGCACATTCTGCGACTGGGGTAAAAACAGCAATGCAGCAAATCGAGGATCTCTCGATCCGTACTACTGACGGCCTGGATATTAAGGTTGCCTACGATGATGATGTTTCCTGGCCTTTGAATTGGTACTTAAGGAACTATCCCAATCAGTTTTTCTTTGGCGGGACTCCAACCCGCGAGCTGCTAAACTACCCGGTTATCCTCGTGGGTGATAATAACTGGCACCTCGTGGAACCGCTGCTTGGGGATCGCTACAACAGTTACGAATACATCCGTATGTGGTGGCCCAACCAGGATTACTGGAATATCAAGCCTACGAGTATCGAAGCAGAGAGAAACCGTCTCCCAGAATCTGAGACGAGCAAATATGAACCCCTCTCACTTGGTGAATATATTTCTGGCGTTTGGCAACATATAAGGCCGTTCTTCACGGACCCCGAGACACGTCAAGCCGTCTGGGAGATATGGCTTAACCGAGATTTCGACAAATATGGTGAGATCATAGGAAGAGATATGAGCTTGACGGCATGGAGCCCGGCAGACCGTATGAAACTCTTCATCCGTAAGGATGTCGCCGCTCAAGTATGGGATTACGGCGTGAGCGCCACCGCTCTAGACGAACCGATCCTGGGAGATCCATACGAAGAAAGGATGATGGACCTAGCCCCTGACCTGACCGTAGGTGGAGAAGGTGTGGGATTGGCAGAATTTATCCGACCGCGGGGTATTGCCATTGC
>JBGUDT010000002.1:47889-64686 GCA_041821665.1 Anaerolineales bacterium | reverse complement strand
CTAGCCCCTGACCTGACCGTAGGTGGAGAAGGTGTGGGATTGGCAGAATTTATCCGACCGCGGGGTATTGCCATTGCCCCGGACGGGTCGATTTATATAGCGGATACCGGAAATCATCGGATTCAGCATCTGGACAGTGATGGCGAGGTAATATCCACATGGGGTACTTTTGGGGACCTCCTGACCGGGGATGCTCCCGGAGGAACATTCAATGAGCCCTGGGATATTACAGTTGCTCCGAATGGGGATGTCCTCGTGGCAGATACGTGGAATCATCGCATCCAGCGGTTCACGCCTGATGGGGAGTTTATCAGGATGTTTGGTTCGGAAGGCATTGGTGAATCTTCAGATGTGCTCTGGGGGCCGCGAGGGGTTGCTGTAGACCAGGAAGGTCGCATCTATGTTTCGGATACAGGTAATAAGTGGATCAAGGTCTTTGATGGGGAGGGAGAATTCATCACACAATTCGGTGGCGCCGGTTATCTTCCGGGATATCTGGATGAGCCGGTGGGCGTGGCGGTTAATCCTGAAGGCGCAGTCTATGTCGCTGACACCTGGAATCAGCGAATTCAAGTCTTTATGGAGAGCGCCCCAGAATTATTCGATCCTTCCTTGGAGTGGAATATGGATGCGTGGTACGGTCAGTCGCTCGAAAACAAGCCTTATCTCAGTACGGGTCCTGATGGGAATGTTTGTGCAACTGATCCAGAGTCGTTCCGGGTTCTTTGCTTTGAGTCCGAAGGGAATTTCATAATTGGGTGGGGAGGTCTATTCGGCGAAAACCCGGATCAGTTCAACCTGCTGAGTGGTATTGCTCTTGGGGAAGACGGTGTAGTCTGGGTTGTGGATAGTGGCAATAATCGTATTCAGAAATTCATCGTCGACTTCGATATACTTAAAACCGATCTTCAAGATGGCGTTGAAGAGGATGAGTGAAGAATCCCGCGGGTTGCTGCGGGGTATCTTCCAAGGAAAAAGTTCTAATGTTGGTGCCATCTAAATACCCCTGCTTATCATTCATCCCTGTAACCAGCTGCAGAGTAATCTGGTTTTTTTCCATAATCCGTAATTAAGGAGACTGGATGAAATTACATGAGTATCAGTCAAAACAGTTATTCGCTGAATTTGGCATTCCCATTCCGAGAGGGCGGGTTGCGCTAACTGCGAATGAAGCAAAAACGATCGCTGAAGAATTAGGCGGTCGAGTTGTTTTAAAGGCACAAGTCCTTGTGGGAGGGCGCGGGAAAGCTGGAGGGATTCGTCTCGTCGATACTCCCGAAGAAGCCGAGGATGTCGCTGTCCAGATGTTAGCCATGGAAATAAAAGGACTGCCCGTACGCAAGGTGTTAGTCGATGAGGCCGCCGAGATCGAGTCTGAGATCTACTTCGGGATTACGAATGACCGCACCTCGAGATGCCCTGTAATGATTGTATCGGCAGAGGGTGGTGTGGACATTGAAGAGGTGGCGAAGACGCACCCGGAACGCATTCTGCGGGTTTGGATTGACCCCCTTCTGGGTCTGAAGGAATTCCAGTCGCGTTATCTTGCGGCAGCAAGCGAACTTCCGCGGGAGCACTGGCGCAGCTTTACAAAGATCGCCCAAGGTCTTTACGAAGTATTCATGTCCAAAGATGCCACGCTGGCGGAGATTAACCCTTTGGTGATCACCGCGGATCGTCGTCTTATTGCGCTCGATGGCAAGATGGTGCTAGATGATAATGGTCTTTTCAGACACCCCGAATTGGCTGAAGTTCGTGATACCGACGAGGAAGACGAAATAGAGCGTGATGCACGAAAATATGGTCTCTCGTATGTGAAACTCGATGGTTCGATTGGATGCATGGTCAACGGAGCAGGGCTTGCTATGGCGACGATGGATGTCATCCATTTGTTTGGGGGGAAACCAGCGAATTTCCTAGACATCGGTGGGGGAGCAAGCGCAGAGAAAGTTTCTGCAGCCATCCAGATAATACTTCGCGATCCGAATGTAAAAGCTGTGCTGCTCAACATTTTTGGGGGGATTACCCGAGGCGATGAGGTCGCTCGTGGCGTGCTAACTGCCTGGAAGGAAGTGCCGAGCGACACCCCGATTGTGGTTCGGTTGGTGGGAACGAATGAGGAGGAAGGCAATAAATTGCTCTCAGACGCAGACATTATCACAGCGACATCTTTAGCAGATGCCGCTCAGAAAGCCATTGCTGCAGCGGGGGAGGCGAGATGAGCATCTTGGTTGATAAGAACACACGTCTCATCGTACAGGGAATCACCGGACGTGAAGGACTGTTCCATTCAGCTCGAATGGCTGAATATGGCACAAACATCGTTGGCGGGGTTACCCCCAAAAAGGGGGGTGAATGGGTACTCGGCGGAAAAGTGCCGGTTTTCGATACGGTGCAGTCCGCGCAAGAGGCGACCGGCGCGAACGCAAGCATCATCTTCGTACCAGCGAGATTCGCCTCCGATGCCATCCTGGAGGCCTCCGATGGAGGCATTCCCTTAATTGTTTGCATCACTGAAGGCATCCCCATTCAGGATATGATGCAAGTCCGTCGTTATCTTGATCAAAAAGGTGTTCGGCTGGTGGGTCCGAACTGCCCCGGTCTTCTTACGCCTGGCGAAACCAAAGTGGGGATTATCCCCGGACATATCTCCAATCCAGGGGGTGTGGGTGTTGTCTCTCGGTCGGGAACGCTCACTTATGAGGTCCTATATGCCCTGCAACAAAAAGGCATGGGTGTGACAACATGCGTGGGCATCGGAGGGGATCCCGTGAATGGAACTTCGTTTGTCGATACGTTGGAATTATTCGAAGCAGATCCCCATACAGAATGTGTGGTATTGATTGGTGAGATCGGTGGAACCGACGAGGAAAGAGCCGCCCGTTTTATCGGTGATAGGATGTCGAAGCCCGTTGTGGGATTTATTGCTGGGCGAACTGCACCGCCAGGCAAGCGGATGGGACATGCTGGTGCAATTGTCGAGGGCGGCGAGGGTACCGCAGAAGAAAAAATTAAAGCATTGACCAAAGTCGGTGTTAAGATCGCCGATCAACCAGGAGATATCCCCGATCTCTTATAATAGCTGCTAGAAAGATATGTTCGAAAGCAACATGGTTCCAGGGAGGAATATGAGTTATGGCAGATCCAGAGGAAAGCGTTCAGGAGATTCCGACCCTTGAAGACCTCGCTCGTGAGGCAGAATCTAATCCGAACGATTTAAGCATCCAATGCCGGTATGGATGGGCTCTTTTCGCGGCTGAGCAATATCAAGAGGCGCAAAAAATATTCAGCAATGCCTCCACGCGCTGGCCTGACGAGATAGAGATCCAGTATGCGCTTGGTTTAATTTACAAGGATCTCGGCGATCAATCATCCGCGCGCGGCTCATTTCAAAAAGCAGGGTTGGGTCAGGGGGATTCAATCCGGCAGAGGATGTTCCAAAATATGGCTGAGGTTCAGATGGGGCATCTGAACAGAGGCACATAATCCATAATGGACTGTGCATGATGATCTCAAAACGAGAGCGACTAGAAGCAGCAATCGCGAAAGAATTAACAGATCAAACACCCGTTGCCTTGTGGCGACATTTCCCTGTAGATGATCAGGCTCCAGAGACATTGGCTAATTCGATTTCTCTCTACCAAGCTCACCACGACTTCGATTTCGTCAAAGTCACACCCGCATCATCCTTCTGTCTGTGTGATTGGGGGGTGGAGGATGAATGGCAGGGAAACGACGAAGGGACTCGCGTCTACACAAAACGAGTTATCGAAACACCTGAAGGTTGGGCCAGTTTACGGGACTTGGATCCTAAGAGTGGGGCTCTTGGAGATCAACTGCATTGCCTCAAACTTCTTCGGGAGAGGCTGGGTGAAGATGTGCCCATCATTCAAACCATATTCAATCCACTCTCGCAGGCGAAGAATCTCGCAGGCGGTGAGCGTTTATTTCAACATCTTCATCGACATCCGGGTGTTCTTAAGGCAGGGCTTGAGATTATCACCAGATCCACAATTGCTTTTATAGAAGCAGCTGTAGAACGGGGTATAGACGGGATCTTCTACGCTATACAGCATGCCTCTTATCGATATTTTGATGAGGCTGGATTTCAAGAATTCAGCGAGGGATTTGATTTACAAATCCTTGAAGCAGCAAATCGACTTTGGCTAAACGTCCTTCATTTGCATGGTGAGGCGATCATGTTCGCGCCGGCGGAGAAATATCCCGTGGCGGTGGTGAACTGGCATGATCGGGAGGCCGAGATTGATTTAATGCAGGGCAGTGTGCGTATCAAGGGTGCGGTATGTGGCGGACTCCGACGGAGCACGATAGCACTGGGCACACCTGAGCAAGTCGAGGCTGAAGCGAGAGATGCCGTCAAGATGATGGCGGGAGGCGGATTCATCCTCGGCACTGGCTGTGTGGCACCGATCATCACGCCTGAGGCAAATTATCAGGCTGTGAAAAGCGCAATAGATTTCGTATAGCCACAGCACTTTATGCATGATTTCGCATTAAGCGGAAAGAATTCCACTATGTCTCCAATTCGTGTCATTTCCGGTCAGGCAAGAGGTCGAAGACTTAAGATGGTTCCGGGTGATTCAACCCGTCCTATCGGTGACAGGGTAAAGCAAGCCCTGTTCAATATTATCGGTCCCGATATCCAGGAGAGTCGATTTCTAGATCTTTTTGCTGGGACTGGAAGCGTGGGTATCGAGGCATTGAGCAGAGGTGCGGAATGGGTGTTGTTCAACGATGCTGACACAAAAGCGATCAAGACGATCAGAGAGAACTTAGAGCATACCGCGCTTCTGGAAAACAACGAAATCCTTCAAAGAGATGCCCAAAAGCTGCTGACCACCCCATGTTCCGAGCCGTATGATTACGTCTTCGTCGCACCCCCACAATTTAAATCTTTATGGCTTGAGACTTTGAAAATCCTGGATAACGATCCCCATTGGTTGAATCCTGATGCATGGGTCATCACCCAGATCCATCCGGACGAGCTTCAAGATATCGAACTCGCCAATCTGATTGAATTCGACCGCCGGAAATATGGAAACACCATGCTTCTGTTTTATGAGTGGCCAAGCGCCTAGATCACACAAACCTCGATCGAGAGGCGATCACTTATTCCCAAGTTGGCATGTCCCAAAAATTTAGTTGAACGAAAGAATTGGATCCCCTTCGGGGGAGAACGTGGTCACTCCGGAAAAAGGCGTGTGATTACGATAGCTGTGGATGGATCGAGGCAGCAGCTCAATCAGATCCTCCACCAGAGGGACATCACCCAGACTGTTGATGTGTATCCACTCGGGCACACCTTCGTTACTGCCGAGGGGAACGACGCCGTCCGTTTCGCCGACGAAAATATACAAACCAATTCCTGGCGAGTGGCCCACATCGATCATCATGACGCCGCAGAGGGTGAGTTGGTCGATCGATATTCCGGCTTCCTCACTTATCTCCCTGATAGCTGAGGACTTCGGATCTTCGCCTTGCTCAATATGACCGCCGATGCCGTTGTATTTCCCCGACCAACTGCTCCTTCCTGCCGCAATTTTAATCAACAGGACCTTATCCTCATGGATGAGAAAGGATAAGGTCCTCGGAATGATGTTGTAGCGATTTGGATCTGGTCTTTGTCCGGGCAGTGACATGGAGAGGGTATTAATTAATCTGCCAGATCGCTGACATCTTCTTCGACGGTTGTCTCCGTAATATAGCTCCTAATATCTGGATATATCTGTACGGGGGTGGTGTGTTCTTCGACGCTCGCGCGTGTATTCTTAATGTTCAATCTCTTAAAGAGAAGTTGAAACTGTTCTTCCCACGCTCTATCAATTCCAGCAACCGATTCCGCCGGGAGATCCCAGAGGGACTTTTTGAACGGACCCAGGGCGCGCTTACGCGTCTTGTAGAAGAATTGGTCGTCCGTCTGACCTTCTTTTCGTTCATCGCTGTGGTTCTCGGTGAGGTAGGCGTAAATCTCATCCCGCAAAGAATCTGGAATGTGCTCGAAGAGGATGTTTTGAAAACCGGTTGCGAGGTGAACTTCCAATGCGCCAGCATCAGCAAATTTTGTGAAGGCTTCATCTGGTAGCGTGGATGCTCCATGCTGCACGGCGCCACCCATATCGAAATCCTTTGCCACAATTGAAAGCTGTGCCAGGGTGTCGAAATCAACGGACACATCTGCAATTGAGCCGTCAGGAAGTACGACACCGCCATGTGAAGTCCCTGTTTGGATACTGATTTTCGAGAGCCCTTCTGCGCCTTTCAAGAGCTCCGGCAGCTTGCTGTTGAAACCATCCATGAAAGCACGTAGTTCTGGTTCGGTGCTGTTCTGACCGCCCACCTCGCCAATCTCCCCGCCTAGTGAGATCGTAACATTCTTCGGTTCGTTATTCCGAATATGTGCTGCGATCTCGGCACAGAGTGTGTAGTTCGTTCGCTGTTGTTCTAGGATGGTTTCCTGCTCAAGGTCTACGAGTGTGGAGGTGTCGATATCGATATTGAAGAAACCTGCGCCAATCGATTCTATCGACAAATCACATACGGTCTTGACCTCTCCTGCGGCATCTTTGGCGAAGCGGCTGGCGCTAATCTGGTAGTGATCCCCCTGAATAAATACGGGGCCCTTGTAACCCTCGGCAATGGCTGCTCCCAGGATCGCGGCGGCATATTCCGTAGGGCGCTGATCGGTGTAGCCCATTTCTGAACGAGCGATCTCGAAGATGAGAGCGCCGGCGTCGCAGGCCAGGGCCGCACGGAAAACGGCTCTGGCTGCTGTAAGCGTTAATGCCCGTAAATTTATCGCTGGAACAGTAAAGTCGTCCTTGATCTTTCCCTGTCCTCTTGCGATGTAAAACTCATGAATGGAAGCGGGATATGCTCCGACATCCACGGCGATGGTGCGGATTAACCATCGAGCAAGACCTCGCTCACGTGGATCTCCAAACACCGCAGTCCTCACCACGGGTTCGATGTTCGCTCGTAAGTCATCTACATCGCGAACGGTCACCTCCGGTCCTTCGCTTATTCGAATCGAGTCGCCTAGAGGTTTTGCGACTCGCAGAAGATCATCGATTATGGCCATGCTGGCCTCCTACAGTTAATTTCTGCAATTATACTTGCTATTATTAGGGAATGGAGAGGGTGTGTCAGGGATTCGTCAGGTCAGTCGTTGTAGATTTGAGTACGTCGACCTATAATCGAAGTCAGCGGCAAAGTTCTTGATAATATCAGGGAGAATAATTATGACAGACCCAATGGATAAGGTAACAGAAAGCAAGGACATCATCAGCAAAATAAGGAATTACCTGGCGGAGTATATAGGTTATTTCGATCGCGAGAATCGCCGGTCTGGAGATAAGCTCCTGCGGGACACGATTGCACAACGTTATGAAGAACAGTGGAGCCGGATATCTGAACTCCAGCGTAAGATGATTGCGGATGGCAAGATTGAATCGGTCGATGATCTCGAAGCGGCTGCGCTAAAGTTGCGCGCGTTCGTGGATCGGATCAAGACAGCATCCTATGGTTATGCTGGATTTTTTGATGTCGTCACGGTTAAGAGTTTCGAGTTAGAAGAGATTTACAAATACGATCTTGCACTGCTCGAAGGGGTAGACGACGTGTCTCGAGCTATTGATAATGTAGATGCTTCAATAGGAACTGATGGTATGCCAGCAGCGGTGAGTCATCTTACCCGGTTGAGCCAGGGAGTTATCGATACATACAATCGGCGAGATGAAGTTATACTATCTACGGATGCCTGAGTTAGCAGGAGGAGGATAAGCCATGGCTAGAATTTTTGATGTTGTTGAATATCCGGACGAGATGGAAGGTGAAATCGTCCATCGAATCCCAGAAGAGGGTGCTGGAGATTTTCGTATCGGCAGCCAGGTGATCGTGAGGGAACCGCAAAATGCGGTGTTCTTCCGTGATGGGAAGGCTCTCGATACCTTCAGCGCCGGACGTCACACAATTACCACCGCGAACATCCCCATATTAATAGACCTGATCGGACGTGCATTTGATGACCGATCTCCGTTCACCGCGGAGGTCTACTTCGTATCGATGAAGGAATTCGCCAATCAAAAATGGGGTACACCTCAACCCATCCTTGTCCGCAATCCGGGCATGGGGCTGGGCGTAGCCCTCCTTCAGGGGTTCGGGACCTACAGCTTCGAAGTCGCGGATGCCCAGCAGTTCGTCAACCAGATTGTCGGTGTGAGCGGCATGTACACCACTGGGGATATCGAATCTCGCATGCGGTCGATGTTGCTATCCAAGCTGCAAGATCTGCTTGGAGAGACGACGGAAGCCACAGACGTTCCCGAATTGATCGGCATGGTGGAGGAGCTCGGTATAGGTGTCCGGGCAAAAGCCCAGGATGACTTCAAAGCTATCGGGCTGACGCTCAAAGCGTTCTACATCGAGAGTCTTAAGCCTTCCGATAAATCAGCCGAAGAGTTACGTGCGATGGGCATGCTCGATATGGATGTCTACACTCAACTGCAGGCCGCTGATGCCATGCGTGATGCTGCGCAGAATCCTTCCGGAGGTGCTGGGCTGACAGCCGGGATCGGTGCGGGCATGGGGATTGGCAACGTGTTGGCCGATTCGCTGAAAGGCACTGGCAGCGGAGCCGGCGCCGCCGCGGCAGGCGGAGGTTCAAGCGGACCACCCGATGTCATGACTCCTTCCGAAGCTGCTACCTATTTGAAAGTATCGGAAGAGGATGTCGTCGCAGCTATCGATGATGGACAGATTAAGGCCAAGAAAATCGGGAATGCCTACCGCATTTCCCGCGAGGCGCTTGACGATTATCTGAGTTCCTGAGTTGGGTGTTTTAGTGTCTACGCTCGAATGAAATAGTGTGGACCGTACGTACATATTAGTATCCCGGATACGATATCCATGATACATGGTGTATCCGGGATGTTTTTATAGCGAGCATGTCCATATTGCGGATTATGAAATAATCTCACCCGCCAATTGTTCGAGTTCCTCCTGGTTAAGTGATTTCCCTCGGGGGAGCCGGCGGAAAGCCTGTTTGAGCTTCTTCCCATGGACGACAAGAATATCCGTCTCATGGCTCCCCAGGTTGGCTTGAGGGTTGAGGAACACGATGATGGGCTTCACTTCGAGATTGAGCTCGGGCAGAATGCGTTCGAGCTTCTTCTGGAACGATGAAGCTGCCCCCAACGCCTCTTTATCGATCTTGGCCAGCGATTTTTTTGCGGTTCTCCGAATGGGAAATTTCTTCTCCGTTATCTGAAACCAGGATCCGTCTTCAAAGATGATTTCACCTTCTTCTAGCTTTGGTAAAATCGCATAAGGACCCGCGGGTGTGAATAGGGCGTGGTCTGTTCCCAGGTAATAATGGAATAGAGCGTATTCGTCGTCCAGTCCTTTCATGACACCATCAAGTACTTCGTCCATTCTCGGCTCTCGACCAAAACGCCCATAGATCACCATACCGACTTGAGAGAGAAGTGTTCCGACAAGGACGCCGGTGAGCGAGAGTAAGAATGCCGATTCGTTTTGGAATATGAGTACAACCGCACCAATGGAGAGCGCTATGCCCCCGTACATGGTCCAGCGACCGATCCCCCTTCGTCTGCGAACGTAAGGTTCGTTGAGATAACTATCCATATTATTCCACTCGCTTCAGAACAAGGCAGGCGTTCTGGCCGCCCAGTCCAAAGGAATTGGAGAGAGCGATGTCAATATCCGCCTTCCTGGCCTGGTTGGGGACATAGTCGAGGTCCAATCCCTCTTCAGGATTCTCGTAATTAATCGTGGGGTGGATCATCCCATTTCGGATGGTAAGAATACAAACGATCGCCTCGATCGTGCCAGAAGCGCCCATCGCGTGACCCATCATAGACTTCGTAGATGAGATAGGAATATCTATAGCTCTCTCACCGAAAAGCTTCTTAATCGCCATGGTCTCTGTGGCATCATTGAGCTGAGTCGAGGTGCCATGTGCATTGATGTATTCGATTTCATCTAACCCAATATCGGCGTCCTTAATCGCCCAATCCATCGTGCGAATGGCGCCTTCGGCATCCGGGTGGGGGGCTGCAATATGGAAAGCATCGCTCGACGAGGCGTAGCCGGCTACCTCGGCATAGATCCGGGCGCCTCTTGCCTCGGCGTGTTCAAGGCTCTCAAGCACAACGCATCCGGAACCTTCAGAAAAGACAAAGCCTTCGCGTAGTGCGTCAAATGGACGTGAAGCTCTCTCGGGGTCATCGTTGAAGTTGATGGGGATTGCTCGCAGCACAGAAAAACCGCCGACAGCCCAGTGCTCGATCATCGCCTCGGTCCCACCGGCGATGACCACATCGGCCCAACCATTCCTGATCGCCTGCGTTGCTTCTCCAATGATCTGCGATCCGGTTGCACATGCCGTCGTGATGGTCAGATTCGGACCAACGGCGCCAAAGTGCCGGGTGACGTAGAACGCCGGCATATTTGGTAGGACGGAAGGCATGAAGAATGGGTTCACTCGAGCAAGACCCTGAACTCGTAATACCTCCAGCCCCTCTACGGCACGCTCCATGCCCCCGATCCCTGTACCAAAGTACGTACCTACCCTTTCAGGATAAGGCAATGGATCTGGCAGACCAGAATCTTTCACAGCTTCGATGGCTGCTGCCATGGCGAAATGCGTTGACCTCGCCATCCTCCGGGCTTCTTTTTTAGGCAAATAATCAAGGACATCAAATTCCGAGATTTCGCCCGCAATTTGGCAGGGAAGATCGCTGGGATCGAACGAGGATATCTTTCCGATACCCGATCTCCCGGCTATCAATGATTCCCAGAATGTCTCCAGATCGGTTCCCACGCAGCTCATCACACTCATTCCGGTGACGACGACGCGAGTGCGTGAATTTGTCATTAGACCTCCAAGTCTATGCTGTAAAGCGAGATTTTATTGCATCTTGGGTGGCTTCGAGAATACCACCTTTTATCGCGGTGCGAGCCGCACGAATTGCATTCAAGAGTGCATATGATTCTGAGCGACCGTGCCCTATGTAAACAACACCGTTCACTCCTAAAAGTGGTACACCTCCGTACTCAGCGGGGTCGAGCAGTTTTCCGACTTTTTTGAAGGCAGGTTTCGCTATCAACCCGCCCAGCGATGTGATGGGACTCGCTTTTATCTCCGTGCGGATCATGTCGACAAGAAATTTGGCGATAGCCTCGCTGGTTTTCAGGTATATGTTGCCGACGAAGCCATCGCTCACGACGACGTCCGCATCACCGGCGTACACATCCTTCGGTTCGACGTTGCCAATAAAATTGAGGTCGGTCTTTTCGAGCAGCGGGAAAGTCTCTTTCACTAATTCGTTGCCCTTACCTGGTTCTTCTCCATTGGAGAGCAGCGCGATACGAGGCCTTGATTTGTTGAATACGCGTTCGGCGTACACTGATCCCATAACAGCAAATTGGACCAGGTATTCGGGCTTGCAGTCCGTATTTGCGCCTAGATCGATCATGATGACCTGGCCTCCCATCACGGGCAGGGTGGGGGCAAGGCCAGGTCGTTTCACCCCTCGTATTCTCCCAAGACGGAAGAGGGCGGTCGCCATGGCGCCTCCGGTGTTGCCTGCGGTAACGAAGGCATCGGCGTAACCATTCTTTACCAGATCGATTCCCACTGCCATGGAATTAGCGGCGCTTCTTCGTGCGGTCTCAGCTGGGTTGTCCGTCATGGTGAGCACTTCGGGCGCATGTGCGATTTCGATTTTATCGAGGTCTCCACCCAGCTCCCGAATACGTTCCTCCAGCTCTTCTTTGGGACCCGAGAGGATGATCGGATCGCCCCATAGCTCCACGGCGTCAATCGCCGCCTGGACTTCAGGACCCGGATGTGTATCGCTTCCCATGGCGTCGAGCACGACTTTCATCATCTTGTGCCTCCACTTTATGGTTGAAACATGCGCTCATCTCACGAATGATGTGCGGCGCATATGTGGTATCACCATCGATGTTGAACTAAGGTAACTCCTGGGCTATAATACCGCAGCAAAACATAGCAGTATGCGCTGGTGCTGGAACTGGCAGACAGGCATGGTTGAGGGCCATGTGCCCTAGGGCGTGCGGGTTCAACTCCCGCCCAGCGCACTTCTACAAACAGGTCGCTATTCGTGACCTGTTTTATTTTACATCCCACGCTAAAAATAATCGAATGTGATGAAGATCGAATTAGAGTATCTGGGAGAGGAACAGTTTCGTCCGATCTTCCCGGGGATTGTGGAAAAGATCGTGCGGGGTGGTGTGCTCGACGATCAGACCCTCGTCCATGAAAATCACGTTATCCGCTGCCGCCCGGGTGAAACCCATCTCATGCGAGACTACGAGCATCGTCATGCCTTCCCGCGCCAGATCCAACATCACATCGAGTACTTCCTTGATCATCTCAGGATCGAGTGCGCTAGTTGGCTCATCGAACAACATGATCTTAGGATTCATGGCTAGAGATCGTGCAATGGCTACCCGCTGCTGTTGCCCGCCTGAAAGCTGTATGGGATAGGCGTCGGCCTTCTCGGGGATCCCAACACGAGTGAGCTGCTGCATGGCGATCTCGTTGGCTTCCTCCTTGGAACGCTTCCTGACTACTTTTTGGGCAAGCGTGACGTTCTCGAACGCGGTCAGGTGTGGGAATAAATTGAAGAGCTGAAACACCATGCCGATCTCGGCACGAACTTTGTTCAGATGCTTTTGATCGTGCGAAGAAAGTCTCTCGCCATCGATCCAGATTTCGCCGGCTGATGGCGTCTCGAGGTGGTTTACGCATCTGAGTAGTGTGGACTTTCCCGATCCGCTGGGTCCGATGATGACGATAACCTTGCCGCGATCAACATCCAGGCTTACACCATTGAGAGCCTTGACGTCGCCGAAGTGCTTCACCAGATTTTCTACGACGATGATGTGTTTTGCGTCACTCATTTTTGCGCATACGCCTTTCCACGGCTTGAACTACGATTGAGAGCATCACGGTCAACGTAAGGTACATCACAGCAAGAGTGGAATATGCCTCTCGGAATCGAAATGTACTTCCGCCATATAGACGTGCTATTTGGGTGATATCCCTCACTGCTAGAACGGATACCAAGGATGAATCTTTCACCATGGCGACAAAGTCATTTCCAAGGGCTGGGAGCACGTTCCTGATGGCCTGGGGAAGGATGACGTACCGCATGGATTGGGCGGTGCTCATCCCCAGAGAGCGGGCCGCCTCGGTTTGACCTTTACCGATCGATTGGATACCGGCTCGGAATATCTCGGCCAGGAAAGCGCCATAGGTGACGCTCAACGCGACGATCGCGCGTGAATTCATGGGAACCGCTTGGTTATTGAGGACGGTTAATAATTCTCCAATGACCGTCAATCCATTGGTCAATGCCCATTCCCCGACCTTGTTCAGGAGTTCCACGACTGCCGGTACACCTACGAGGGCGATGAAGAAGATCAATACCAGCATTGGGATGCCGCGTACAAGTTCAACGTAAAGTCTGGCAAGATTGTTGATGACGACGTTTTTGGATAATCTTCCAAGACCGGTTAACAAGCCAAGGATAATTGCAAAGAAATACGAGATAATGGAAGTTTGGATCGTGATGCGGAGACCAGCCTTGATCCAGTCAAAGGCTTCCTGATAATTTGGCTTCGTGATGATGATATAAGCTGCCCAGAAGGCAATAAGGATAATGCCGATGAACCACCATGGAAGATCTATAATCCGTTTTCCGACGGATTTTTCTCCTGGTGTGAATTCCGCCTGGATTTCCTTCACAGGTTCAATAGGTGTGTGTTCAGCCACGTACGCTCCACTTCCTGGGTGGAACAACCGGTGTGCAGGCATTTCCCTGCACACCGGTTGTAATTTCCGACTGATTTAAGTCAATCCACTACTGAAAGTCGGATGATCATTGATGACGACAATCGGGATCACTCAGGGAAAAGGATGTCGTCATAGGTGATCGTGAAGTCAGGTCCAAAGTACTTCAGGTTTAGCGCGTCTAAGAAGCCATCGGCCATCATTTCACGAAGCGTTTCGTTTGTCTTCTCAACTAGATCGGAGCCTTTGGGGAAGATGAACCCGAGCCAGTCGCTGGAGAGTGAATCTCCAACCAGCTTCACGTCCTCAGCATTCTGCCCGACATACCCCTGACCGGCAACATCGTCGATGATACAAGCATCAATGTCCCCGGATACGACGGCTTGGACAGCAAAGGGGAAGGTCTCAAAAGCTGAAATACGATCTTCGGGAAGGTACTTTGTGGCTACTTCGTAATTTGTCGTTCCGCCCTGTGTTCCAAGCTTGAGACTTTCGTCGTTGACGATATCCTCGATGCTGGAAATGCGATCTTCATCCACACGAACGAGAAGTGTTTGCTCAAGGCTGATATAACCCATGGAAAAATCAACGATCTCGGCGCGGTCATCGGTGATGGTGATCCCATCGGCCGCGGCGTCAAACTGTCCGTCAGCTACAGCCTGGATCATGCCTTCCCAGGAAGCTTCCACATAATCTGGAGTGCATCCCATCCGTTTGCAGAGCTCATCCCAAACTTCATAGTCCCAGCCCGTGGGTTCACGGGTTTCTGAATCAATGTAGTTAAATGGCAGGTACTGGTTCTCGACTGCGATGGTGACTACATCTGGTGCTGGGGCGCATCCCGCAAGAATCAACCCTGCGATAATTAAAACGCTTAGTAATGCAAATTTCTTCATCTCTTCCTCCTGCTAACTAGTTCAGCTCAATTTGTTAATGAATGGTATCTGAATGATCGATCGGGATTTCACCTCCTCATACTTTAGATATAAAAGATGCAATTTTGCGAGGATCGGAGTATCCAGCCGATCCAACGAGGTATCAAGGATAGCTGGAGTTCGATTGAATAGCAAGGAGGAAATCCTACACTGAGATATTGCCCGTAACCTAAGGGTTCCTTCCCGCGGGAGTAGAAAGTTCGACCCATGTTTCGACATCGAAAGCGTCTGGGGTAATTGGCAGAAAGGGTATTGCCAGAGAAGCGAGTTCGGGTGCGGATTGGGAGATTGAGGCGTCTTCGGGTATGAGCGCGATGAGGGGTGTTAGTTCCGGCGTACTTCCAAGGTCAGATGCGTTTGCTATGATGGCTTGGATGATTTTGGCTTGCATAGTGAGCGAAGCCTCGGGTTGGTCGTAGAGCATGTCCATGACACCGATGACTGTCCTACCATTCAGAGGTTCACCATTGAGGGTGATCCCCCCCACATAATCGATCAAATTAGCGAAACCTTCTTCATCAAGGATGATTGTGGCGAGGAGCGAGCCAGGAGCCAGGTCTTCGAACGGTTCAAGATCGAAGGTGTCAAATCCCGAGATCGCGGACCAGGTGAAGGACTCCGCAAGTGTCTTCTCGGACTCCGGGTGCTGGTAGTTAGTTGGAAATCCAAGTAGGGAAACTTCCTCCAGCTCGTAATCTAGCGAGACGAACCAAATGGAATGAAGAATTGGCTGGGGGGATACTGCTTCATCCACACCCAGAATCAGAATGGTATTTTGGCTGTCCAGAATAATCTTTCGAGAAGATGTTGAGACTGAGGGAGATGTGGTGAGTGTTTCAGTTGAATTCCGGCGTATCAGGACGCTAAAGAGTCCAATGAGAAAGAATGCGACCAACGCAAGAAGGAGGTAAGTGATTGGCGGTTTTTTCCGCATAGATAGGCAAAGGCCCGTCGAGAAACGGGACGATGTGCATGTAGATTCTACCTCTCTTGCTCAACCCCTGCAATTGAGGATCAGTTTTGAGAGACCTAGAATGAGAGTCCCCAGAGAAGAATCTCGCCAAACACACGCCCGAACACGTAGGCCAGGATCGCGGCTATGCCCACTGGTGCGAGATAGAGCACACGTTGGATTACGCGCTTGTGCTCTACGGCCATCCCCGTCAGATAGGCTGCACTTCGCCAGAAGTTGATTCGAATGGTGTAATTGAGATTAGTTAGATACTCAGTCATGATTATTTTGAAGTACTCATCTTTATAATGCGCCCTCGTTCATCGGCCACGACGCGTACGATGCGGTTCATTTTTCGTCCGCCCGGTAAATCGGCTTTACCTTTGAAGGTGAGCAAGTACTGATCCCCTGAACCATTTGGCCCTGATTGTGCTTTGACAGAAGGTTTCACACCCTCCATTTCAGGGAATTTCTTCGCCACCTTTCGACGGATGTCGTCCAGATCTTTGCCGTTCACGAAATTGTCCTTTCCTTCATCCACCAACTTGAGCACGTCTTCGTAAGAATGTGGGCAAGTCGAGATCTTCTACAACATCAACGGGAATAGGGCTTTGAATTTGCACAACCCCTTCTTCAGTTTGAAGCGGCTTCCCTCCTACGCCCGTAAATATCATAATCACCTGTGCTCTTCCTGTCATCGCGGGTTCCGTCGTGGCTCCAAGTATGATGTCTACCTCAGGAGCCAACCGTTCGCGCAATGAAGTCACCGACTCTCCGATCTCAAACAAGGTCAGGTCCTCACCACCCGTGAAGTGCACCAAAACGCCCGAGGCTTGTTCGATGTTGTCGAAGTCCAGCAATGGATGGGTGATCGCCTGTTCAATGGCGTCATCCGCTTTATCAAGCCCTTCTCCCAGACCAATCGCCATGTATGCGCCCCCGCCAGTAAGCATCAACTGCCGAATATGTGCAAAATCAACGTTGATCAAGCCTGGGCGGGTGATTAGCTCTGCGATCCCCTGCACGCCTTGCCGGAGGACATCGTCAGC
>JBGUDT010000002.1:9438-47789 GCA_041821665.1 Anaerolineales bacterium | reverse complement strand
AGTCGGAAGGCGACCTCCAGGCTGAGGTCCCTAGGAACAACTTGCAGCAATCTGTCGTTGGGTACGGTGATCATGGTGTGTGTATGGGGCTGTAGTTGGCGAACACCTTCCAGCGCATGCTGAGATCGACGGTTCATTTCGAATGTGAAGGGCATGGTCACGACCGCAATTACGACTGCACCGACCTCACGCGCTATTTCTGCAGCAATGGGTGCGGATCCAGTCCCTGTGCCGCCCCCCATGCCAGCGGTGATGAACACCATGTCGGAACCCGCGAGTGCTTCTGCGATCTCCCGACTGCTTTCCATGGCTGCCGCCGCGCCTGTTTTCGGATCTCCGCCTGCACCTAATCCGCGGGTCACCCGCGGTCCAAGCTGGATGTGGGTGGGTGCAAGGCTGGAAGACAGCGCTTGAGCATCGGTGTTCGCGGCAATAAAATCAACGCCCTGCAACCCGAGTTGGATCATGCGATCAACAGCGTTCGATCCACCGCCGCCTAAACCGAGCACTTTGACGTTGGCTTTACCAATTACCGATTGTACTGGTTTGCTCGCGGGCAAAGCCTGCATTTTTTCCGAGTAGGTCATCTCATGCATTGGAATCTCCTGAAAGGGTTGATGCAGCAAGTTCAGAGGCAGCTACGAGCAGCTCTTCCTGATTTCCCTCAAATCGACGCACTTCACAGCCTGCCTCAATGAGCATGTCATCGATAGTGGGTGGTATCGACATCTCGTCCGCGATAATGCTTACCTGCTCGGCAAGTCGAGCCTCGGAGGGAGAAAAACCCACAACTGGTCTGAGTGATAATGCGAATGGCGCAAGATTCATCCAGTCTTGCGTGGCATTCCTGCGGGAGGTCATCGGTAGAAGTACATAATGTGAGATTGGTTTCTCTTTTCGGCTCTTAGACGGTTTTTGTAATGATTGGAGGACCCGGGAGAATTCGTCGACAACGGGAAGTGGGTCCTCAGTTGACTGGAACCAGGCAGATGATGCCTCTGCGCTGTCTGGGTGGGAGGAAAGAAGATAAAAGCAAAAACTCTGCAGATTTGTGGTTTTAACGTCATCGAGATAGCGCAGAATCGCTGCATTTATTTCCGCGTGTGAGTCTACTTCCCCCAAAGTAGGATTGCCTTGAGGGCGTGCTCCTCCGGCGATTGCCAACATGGGGAGCGCATGACCAAGTATTCTTTCACTAATTGCCGCATACCATTCGAAAATTCGAAATCCAATTTGATCCTGACATCCTTCGGGTGTGTGGTATGGACGTGCTTCTGGCCAACGGTCAGGACCTCCAGATCCCCATTCGAGAGGACGACCTCCGGTAAATGCATACAGGGCGATGGCAGCATCCTCGAGAAACTCGCTCGCACCACGACGTGCGATCACATCGAGGGAACTCTCCAAAAAGGCCGTGTCCCAGTAATCTCCACCAGGTTCGAGGGGAGGAAAAAATATGCGCAAGCCGAGGTCTTTATAGATTTCCCATATGGGCAGCAAATTGTCCACAAAACGATCGATAAGCCCAGTTTGATTCCAGGATGAGGTCTCCCAGCCAGCTCTCAAATTCGGACGATCGAAGACAACGATATCTTCAACGCCCCAATCCCGATAACTTGCCAGGACTGGATGGAGGGCAGGGGGATTTATTTCGCCCACGCGTGCTGGTATGTGGATGATGGGTTGGATGCGGGCATCGATCATACCGCGGAGGAACTCCTCGGGTATGGCTCGATCGTGCCCAGCCTGCAGAGTCACCCACCTGGCTCGTAACTGCTTCAGAATAGGCAGCCATGCTCTGAGATCAGCCTGGGTGTAATGCAGATCGTCGGGAAAGTAGTAAAAACCGATTTGATTTGTGACAGATGACATGAATTTTCCCTTCCTGATATAGATATGTGCAAGAACTATGCCAGGAAGGGAGATTTGAATTATCGTGAGACAGCCAGTTTCATCACTTTTCCATTGCGATCAAAAGTAAGCCTGGCAAAATGTGGGTGTACCCTCGTGCCAACGGTTATGCTCTTCGAGAGGGTGATTACGGTTGAACCCTGCTGCCCGTCATTGAGTTGCTTTGCATTCATCTGATGGGTAGGACACACATGGTCTTCACCATCGCAGTCACAACCCTGGTTATGGATTTTACATACTGCGTCCGTCATTCCAGGTAGATACTGTGAGACGATAAGATCGATTTTGCTGCTCATGTCTTTCGGCAAATCTTCACGCGAGATCTCTGGTCCACCCAGCGCACAGGCTGTCTTCATTTGCGTCGGACGAGCCTTCCGCCGTATGACCGTCTTTTCACCGGGGTAGGTGAATGATTTCAACGGAACATAGAGTGGGTCGCCATAGAGCACAAATGAGATTACGGTCTTCTGATCTTCGCCATCCAGGTAGCCCTGGCGTTTGTGCATTTCATTTGCCAGTCGCAGTTTGGCTCGGCGGAGAGCCTCACCCGTGGAAAGCATTTCGTTGATCCCGACCCAGAAATATCTTCCCAACAGGTCGGCAGCGATGAGCGGGGGTGTCACGGATCCGTAGGAGATCTTCGTCGATCCAATCACCGCACGGCTGCCGGCATCAAGAAATTTCAAACAGAGCGCTTCATCGCTGCTCTTTCCCAGACTGTTTGCTCCGTAGCAAGCCTCCGAGAAGACAATCTTGGGGGCTCTGCCGCTGTTGACCACATCCTCTGGGCGGAGTGCGATGGGGAACTCGTTGGTTAGATCCTTGTCACGCATCGGATCCCTCTGCCCGTACCACTCAGGTGCATCCTCGAGACCGTGGAGGTTGTAGTAGGACAGGCTCACAGGACGATAGGCGTATGCGGGTAGACGGGAAGCTTCAGTCGGAGGCGATGTAATCATTTTTCCCGGTTCACCGATTGTCTTGAAGACAGCAACAGAAGCTTTCCGCCAAATGCTGGCGCTGTATCCCATCGCATGATGCTGCCCGCGCATCATGCCGCCAAAGCGGGTCGCAAACCATACTCTAAAGCGGACGAACATACTATCGATCTTTACTGTTCTCGAATGCGCAGCAACCGATTGATGAAGATAGCTCACCAGTGAGTCGGTATCGTTTTCGATTGGGAGTCTGCCCACCGGCCATTCAGGTGCAAAGTAGTTTTCATCCGAGGCGGCATAGGGATTGTCGGAGGGGACGAAATCATCGTCATCGTCAGTGGGATTTGGGAGTTGATGAAATGGGATGATGTTATGCCCACCAATGATAAACAGTGCGCCGATCATCTCACCTCTTTTTGCCAGCGCCTGGTCCAGATCGGCCAGACGCAGTTTGATTTGCCAGGCATTTGAGGGATCAACCGGGGCTAATTCGAATGGAGCCAAAGTCTGCGGATCGTCGATGTAGAATCGGTATGATGTCCACCCGGGTCGCTGGCGAACCGACTCGACAAGCGAAATGATCGCATCATCTACCCGCTCAAACTGGTCTTCTCCGAGTTCTTGTGTAACTCGCGTCCGGCTGGTGAGTACGATATAGGCAGGTGAACGACCATCTTCATCACGATTCTGTCTGCGGGAATTTAGTCTGTCGGCGAGGAGAATAAACTCTTCCTGCACCTCCTGTAGTGTATTTTCATCGGAGGCGGGATCAGGTGGGAAGGAGAGATCTCCGGGATCAGGCCCTTTGAAGGCCTCCCATGGCTCAGGTTCGGGCAAGGGCAATGCCTCAGCCGACGCCTTTGTAAAGATCGCCGCTTTAATTTCACCATCATCTGAAGTGCGAATCTCCGACCCCACATTATCGGTATTTTCCGTTTGATCATGGAGGTGCGCAGCTTCTTGCCCTGCATTTTGCTCAAGCCTGTTGCCACCTAGATATGCGGCAACTTTTGCTGGCAGGGCTCGGGATAATGGAGCGGCGTGATCGTCAGACCACAATGAACCGTAGGGATGGTCATCTCCCAAAATATCGACGGCGATACGTCCAGAAAGATCGTAGCCTGCAGCCTTGTGGAGATTCTCCACAGCTCGACTCGATCTTCCCTCTCTCATCAGTTCGTCGGCTATGACAAGGAGAAAGGCTGCACACTCACTCCACCGGTCATGCCCTGCGTGCGCTAAGGCAACAGCACTTGCACGGTTTCCATTTCGCAGCTGTGCTTTAAGTGCGATCAGCGTTGGAAGGGCGAGATTCGGATCAGCAGTCAAGGCTTCGAGGGCCTCAGAGACTGCGTACTGAGAATCACCATTCGTGCGTAAAGTATCGATGGCGTTTTTCATGTGAAGCGACCAGGAGGGGTGTACCTCAGGGTTGAGATCTTCTCCCCGAAGACTCTTGCTGCAAGCCTCTGTGATGGTGCCCTTCTGAGGTTGTTCCGTAGCTCTATAGGAATCTGCTAGGAGTTCATAGGCGTCGGCGTGTTCTGGGTCGACCGAGATAATCCCTCGTAAACTCTCCTCTGCATCCTCGTATGCCAGCATTGCGATTTCTGCTCTAGCCTGCAGCAGTCGCGCCTTGAGATCGCCAGGCCAGTATTCCTTCCAATCTCCGATGAGGCGTTTAGCAAAATCTGGACGACCGACTGTGATTGCCCCTTCGATAGTCCTGAGATAATCATTTCGTTCCATCATGAAACCACCGCCTGATCCGTCATTCCCCCATGAACGAGGTGTAGAGCCCTCACGGCTGCTAATTGCTGTAGTGCTTCGGGGCTGCGTGGTTGGAGCTCTACAACCTTCTCCAACATCACTGCAGCTTTGCCATAGGATTTCAAGTGCTTGAACAACAATCCCGCGCGCATATGTGCTTCAGCGGATTCGGGAAGAATGTTGATTGATCTATGGTAAGCATCAAGTGCTTTATCGAGCTCCCGCCGCTCTTCGTGCACGATCCCAATTTCAAGTGACAATCTTGGGTCTTTCGGAGATTGGACTTCTGCCTGCGCAAGCTCATCAAGAGCGCGATCCAGTTGTCCTTTCTTCCGACAAACTCTGCCGAACAGAAGTCGATAGTAAGGCTCTCGTGGCGCTAGATCCTTCGCGTGTTCTACCGCATCCAAGGCGCCATCATAATTTTGCTGGGCTTCGTATGCTTCGCTCAAGGCACCCCAGGCTCGATCGTGATCTGGTGATGATTTAATAGCAGATTTGAACTCGGACACTGCGTCGTCATATCTGTTCATCCGCATAAAAAGTGAACCCTTCGCCATCTGAATTTCTGCGACGTCATCATTGTTTTTCTGCGCTCGACTATAGAGACGTAGGGCTTCCTCGTGTTTACCTTCCTGCGCCATGATGTCGCCCATCCCTTTTAGGACTTCGACATTATCCGGCGCCAACCTCATCGCTGCCTGCGCACGTTCAACAGCTTCTCTTCGATTTCCTAAAATTGCAGCAGCACGAGCCGAACCTATCAAGGAGGTGGGATCGGAGGGGGCGAGAGTCCTTGCTCGCTCAAACCACTCTTCTGCTTTACCCGAATTCCCATTCGCGATTGCAATTTGGGCTGCCTCCCGCCAGACCTTGAAAGATTTCGGTGAGGTTTGGATGGCTCGGTCAAATTGCTTCTCAGACGCTGAGTACTGTCCGGAATCTCGCAGAGCTCGAGCTAGCGCAACCAGATAAATGCCATTCTCACCATCGATTTCAACAGCTTGCTGAAGATGGGGAAGCGCCTTCTCGGGATGGTTCAATCGCTCATATAGACATGCGAGTTCGTAGTTCCAGTGCGGTTCATCCGCCCAGAGCGTAACGGCAACATTTAAATGCTCGATACCATCTTCAATTGATCCCTCATCAAGGTAGGTCTTACCGTTGAGATAAGCTGCGATGGGACGGAGGTATGGATTACGTGCTACAACTTCATAGGCTGTCCGAGATTCCTCATGCAGATTTTTATCAGACCGGGCAAGACCGACGAGCAGAGTTGCCCAACCATACATGTAGCCTGCTGAGGGTTCATCAATGAGTAGATCTTCCACTGCACCAGGGCGGTTTGCTTGAAGATTCCTTACCGCCACAGCCTGTTTGAGGTGCTGCTGATCACGGCTGCGGCTGAATGAACCGTCGAGCAGGCTCTCAGACGAGGTTTCCCCATTTACTAATCGATGCCAGGTCTGTAATGTCAACAACCGCGGGCTCGCTTCTCCCAGCTCGGCTTGTGTGCGAAGGAGATCGTGTATCTCCTGTTCGACCTGTTTGTGGACAAGCATCTCTCCCGGTGCGTGTTCGGGTGCTGAAAGAACAGCTGTGAATAACCACTGCAAATCCACGAGACGCAATAGGACGCTTGCAAGTTCGATCCCAATCGATTGGCTATTCTCACCATCGGGGGGGAAGGTCTTGAGGATCTCAACCGCTTCGTTCCAGCGGCCCAGCGTCGTTGCTGCACGAGAGAGCCAGATCGCATCACGGTAACGATACGGGCGAAGTTGTATGCCTTCGGAAAACGCATGCGAAGCACGGACAATATCCCCTAATTCCATGTGTGCCATGGCAGCCAGGGCATAGGTGGATGCCCCTGCGTTAGCGCCGATGAGGACATCTTGAAGGTGTACATAAGCTTCTTCTGGACGATTTGCCCTTATAAGGCAATCGGCGAGTTCCTCAGCAGGTCCTGGTTCACCAGGGATTAGTGAGACTGCTTTCTTCAGTATCTCGATGGCGTCATCAAGGGATCCGAATTCGGCGATCGTTGCTCCAGCCTCGAACACAACAGCAGCATCGTTTTCCGCAACCTCGACTGCAACCGCATAGTGGTGCAACCCTCGTTCAATTTCACCCTTATTGATGTAGGCGCTTCCAATGCGAGCATGAATGGATGCATTCTCTGGATCTGTGATCAATCCGCGCTGCCATAGGCTGATCGCAGCTTCGTGGCGGTCCAGCCTTTGGAGAGAATCTGCTGCTTGGACCAGTGCTTCGGTATTTTCAGGTTCTATTTCGGCGATTCGCAACCACGATTGCTGTGCCGTTTCATCATCATCGAAGGTCGAACTCAAACTCGCCAATGCCCTCAAAATCTGGGTATCCTCGGGTGCGTTCTCTGACGCTCGGACTAATAGACGCTGCGCCATTCTGTCATCTGGAGATATTGAAGTAAGGAGAGAGGCAGCTCGTGTCAGATATTCGGGGTTTTGACGGTCGAGCGAGAGAGCCTGAGCTAGAGTTGCTCGAGCTGAATCCTGTGAGCCGATTTGCCCTTCCAGGGCAGCTAAATCGAGCCATTCAGCGGCATCATCAGCTCGAAGATCCACCAAACGTCTCTTAGCGAATACAGCCTCTTCAAGCGATCCCCCCGCGAGTGCGGCTTGATAGAGCGCGTTAATGGGGAGAGGTGAGTTTGGACGAAAATCCGTTCCTTGCCGTGCAATTTGCTTTGCATGCTCGTACTCGCCCTGGGCGAGATAGGCCGCTGAAAGCAAAACGATCAAATCAATATTGGTGGGGAAGGTAGATCTGGCATTCTCGATGGAGAGTATTGCTAGTTCGGGTTTTTCTGCACTTAGTGCAGCACGGCCAAGCCCAAGCGCGTTCTCAAGCTGAAACTCGTTATTTGAAAGTGGAAGCTGGTCGATATATTCTGAATAAGCCTGAATTGACCCCTCAAAATTATGGCTTCCTTCATAAGCATTCCCCAGCCAGTATTCGAGTGTGGGTTCTTCCACGCCGGAATCTGCTGCGATTTGTAGGTATTCGACAGCTCTCTGATATCGAGCTTCATCAGCATGTTTTTGAGCTGCTTTAGCAGCAATCCTACCTGCATCGAAGAAGCGTTCTGGTGGTGCATTAGCAGAGAGATTGTTCATCAAGCTATCTGCCTGCTCGTATTGAAGTGTTCGCTCATAGGAAAGCGCTAATACGTGTCTTACGTCTAAGTTGCCAGGTTGAAGTTCATAAGCCATTTCTTGGAAAGCAATGGCTTCGTCACCTCGGCCGAGTTCAGTAAGGATCTCGGCGTGCTCCATCAGCCAACCAGGCTTCGGAGAATCAGTTTTGGTTGCTATGGAGGAATCGATCAGGGCTTTCGCATAGTTCCCATGTCTCTTTAGAAGACTGGCTCGAGCATTGCGTAGATGCGCATTCTGATGTGAGATCTTTATCCCCTCTGAAAGAGCCGTTACTGCAGCTTCATCTTCACCGAGCGCCTCCCAGCAACCTGCAATTGCGATCCAGGTGGTCGGATCATCGGGGGCAGTTGCGGTTGCCTTTTCAAGGTATTCGAGTGCATCTGCATGTTCTCCAAGGCTTGACAGTGAGCGTCCAAGGAGAACCTGGCCAACCACTGAATCTACGTCGTTTTCCAGGATACGTAAGGCTGTTTTTTTCGCCAGATTAAAATCGCCGGCATCATAAGCACAGCTGGAAAGCTGGGGTAGGAAATCCTTTGAAGTTGCTGAGAGTTCATTCCAATAACTCAATGCTGTCGATGAATCACCTATGGCTTGCAGGTTTCGTGCAGCAATCTCCTTCGCTTCGTCAAGGTCAGGTTGCAGGTAAAACGAAATACTGGCTTGATCAGAAGAGACCTGATGATTGCCAATTGCATCAGCGGTTTTAGCGTAGACAAGGCGGGACGCTGCGTTTGCCGGTGTGAGACCTACAAGCGCATCGGCAGCCTCGAATGCAAGCTCGCTCTCATGGATTTCTTCTAATCCTATGAGAAGTGTCTTCAACCATCGAACATCTCCTTGTGTGGAGTCGTCGATCAGATCAAGCGCTTGACGATAGCGCTCCTTGGCTTGCAGCCGGTCGCCTCCGGCCTGGTAGGTTCGTCCCGAGGCAATCCATTCTTCATAGGTCGTGGGCTGCTCTCGTAAAACCAGTCGGGCTTCGTCGGGCCGGTCCAAAGCGCATAATGTCTGTGCAAGCCATGCACGACGCAGAGGTGTTGAGTAGGCTTGAAGAGCTTGTTGACGCGCCTCGAGTTCCAGGACAGGATCCTGTTCTTCATCCGCGAGGTCGGCGAGTTGATCGGCAATCTGGGCAGATAATTGTGCGCTGTGCTTCCAGGCATCGTTGAGCGTTTTCCTTGCCAGATCGAGATCCCTGACACCAAGTTGAACCGCAGCTGCGCCATTCAGATTCTCCATTGTGTCGCTGGTGTGGGAGAGCTTGGGAGCTGCATTGCGAAGGTTAATATCCGCGGCAAGCGCACTAGATAGCTCATCTTCGCCAACACCACGCAACCCTTGCAGGATGTAAGTGAACTGAATATATTCCATTGAGGCTAGCATGGTAGCAGCTTCCTTGATGGTGGAATTCGCGAGCAGTGTGCGTGTGATAAAGATGAGCGATTCGTTTTCGGCCCCGCTGAGTAAGCTGTTCAGGAGAGCGGGAGAATCTGGAATGTCGGTCCAGGCAACCGCTAGCGGGGAAGCCCAAGAAGAGCGATCCTCGCCGAGAGTAGTGATTAAGCTTTCCTGACCTTCGTCAGTGGTTCGAAGGATTGCGAGCGCCAGCAGAGCGACATCGACCATGGAGCGGTCTTCAACTGCGGGATTCCCGACCAGCTCCTCTAATCGCTGTTCCAGATCATCGGAAAGTTGAACTGAAGCCTGGAATACTTCGTCATCGAGCTCCAGCGCGTATGTTGAAATCAGGCCAAGTGTTAGCTCCTTGCCTTCTTTCAGTGCGGCTTCGATCCACCCCAGTATCGATGGATCGTGGAGTACTTCCCAGGCTTCAGGGACCCGGATGATCCGATGAAGGGCACACGCGAATCGTTCATCGTCGACGGCCCAGCTGTGGACTTTTGTGATGAGTTGCGCGTCAGTGAGCATGCTTTGATTCCTATGTAGTTAGGTTATGGTCCATTCAATTTGAAGGATGATCCAATAGCTTGAGCCCATCATGGCGATGCCGAGGATGACGAGGAACACGCCAATACCATTTGCGGTCTTGACCAATTGGTTCAAGGACGCGACAAGTTCGGATGCACTCGTGACCAGCCCGGTGACCTCTTGAGCCATTCCTTTTTGTCCCAAACGGGCAGTGTGGGCAGCGAGAGTCCGTACTTCTCGCGAGTACCCGCGGGTGATGAGCACGATGGCGCCAAAGACGACGCACATAAAGCCCAACAAGAATATTGCAGCTGCAATGATGATTTGGATGTCGTTAAATGTGACGGGAATCATTTTCGCCTCCAGAGATATGCTTCTGAGGGCGTATGTTGCAAGGAGTGTGCCAGCTATTTCTTCTTTTTCTTTTTGTTGGCTAGTTCCTGGATATCGGGGGGCAGGTGAGCGAGGTCGATTTGATCTTCGTCACAGAAGAGCAGCGCGCGTTCGATGAGATGACGTAACTCTCGAATGTTGCCCGGCCATGTATGCTTCTTTAACGCATCGATGGCGCGGGGGGTAATCCCTTCGACGATGCCGCCGGTTCGGAGATTAATCTGCCGTATAAAAGTACCCGCGAGTGCGGGGATATCCACGATACGATCCCGAAGGGGGATGATGTGCAGATCGACGACCTTTAATCGATAGTAGAGATCTTCCCTGAATGTACCGTCTTCAATCAGGGAAGGGAGGTCACGGTTGGATGCTGCCAGGATTTGCACATCAACGGTGATTTCCTTCACACCTCCAACCCGTCGGAATCGATGTTCGTCAAGCATTCGTAAAAGCTTAGCTTGCATCTCTTGTTTTGTTGATGATATCTCATCAAGAAATAATATGCCGCCATCCGCGATTTCGATCAAACCAGGTTTCCTCTTCTGAGCACCCGTAAAAGCCCCAGCCTCATATCCGAAGAGCTCTGATTCGATCATCGTATCCGGGAGCGCCGCACAATTGATGGGGACAAAGGGTTTATCTGCTCGGGGTCCTGCAGAATGGATCGTTCGAGCGAGGACCTCTTTGCCTGTGCCAGTCTCGCCTGTGATTAGCACGGAGACCATGGCAGCAGCAGCTCGCTCCGCTTCTCGCATCATTTGCTGCATGGCAGGGGTATCGCCAACGATCATCTCCGTATCCTGGGTTGATGATCGCCGCAAGAGGTCTAACTCCCTGCGGAGGGAAACGATTTCGAAGGAGCGATCGATCGCCTGAAGCAGCCTTTCTAAATCGAGGGGTTTCTGAAGAAAATCTTGTGCACCCTTCTTCATCGCTTCCACGGCTGTATCCACTTCGCCGAATGCGGTGATGAGGATCACGGGTGGTCGCGGATTTTCCATTGCGAGGCGATCGAGAAGAGAGAGACCCGATCCGTCTGGCAGCATCACATCAAGGAGGATGATGTCGGCAGCCCCCGTATCAATAGCTTTATTGGCTTCCTTGAGATTACCAGCTTCGATGGCGTCGTAGCCTGCATCTGCAAGGGCCTCGCTCACAAATTTTCTTGCCGTAGCTTCATCATCGACAATCAGGATTGTCGCACTCATGGATTACTCCTATGCGTCCGCGACCGGAAGTTGAATGGTGAACACTGTACCGGCATCTGGAAAGCTCTCTACCTGCATATTTCCCTTATGCGCGCTTAGGATGCGGCGGCTGATGGCCAACCCCAATCCAGTTCCATCTTTTTTGGTTGTAAAGAATGGGTCAAAGATTCGATCAATTTTATCAGGAGGAATTCCAGGGCCCGTATCCGCGACTTTTAATTCGACCAGGTCCCGGGAAGTCTCATCTACATAAGCAATTGTAAATGAGAGCGTGCCGCCGTCGATCATAGCCTCCACAGCATTGCTGATCAAGTTGACGACAACGCGTTCGAGCGTCCGTGGATCGGCTGAGGTTGGAGGTACTTCAGGGTCAAAATTAGTATGACATCTGACGTTTGATTGGGCTAAGCGTGGAGACCAGCGGGCGAGAATTCGCTCTACAAGTTCTGCCAGATCGATGGATTGCATCTTGAGTTCAAGAGGTCGAGCAAAAAATAGTACGTCGCTCATGAGTTGATCAAGCCGAATACACTCCTGCTGAACACGTTCTAACGCGTTATATTGTGGATGTTCTTTCCCCAACCTCGATGCAACCAATTGCACTCCTGTTGAGATATTGTTGATGGGATTGCGCACTTCATGCGCGAAGATGGCCGTGACTTCACCGAGAAGCGCCCTCTGGGATAGTATTTCTGTCTGATCCTCAATAGCCTGTTGCTCCGATTGATCCTGTAGCACGATGATGAGGAAAGTATGCTCGTGGGTGGTGATCGGGACTGCTCGCAGGTGTACGGGAAGAGGGGTTCCATCACGATGATGCAGGATCAGCCGCGTTCGCTCAGCTTCGCGATGATGTCCCAATGCATCAAGAAGGGTGGTGGTTACGTCCTCGGGTCCTACAAGCACGTCCTGAATATCAAGTCGGAGCAGCTCCGCAGGTTGATAACCAAGCAGTCGGCTTACGGCTGGGTTGGCAAGTAGAACTCGCAAATCTGAATCAACGGTGATAATCGTATCGGAGATGGCACGGTGATGACCATCTAATTCTGTTTCAAGCCCCCTAATATCCTCCTTGCTCTCTGCGATTGAACTTCGCAGGATGCTCAGGAGGGTTGCGACATGTGTGAAGCTCCCAATAACCTGGGCGAGAGGTTCGGAATCCTCAGGGACATCCACGGCGTTCTCCCAGCCAACAACGAGCAATCCAACCCAGGCATTGGGCTCACCGATGAGGGTGGTGTGCAGCACTTCCAGATCTGCTGCCCGCGCTGATTTATGCAGATCGTTTTTGGTCCTTTGACCTAATTTCCAGAATGTAAACTTGGTAAGGTGGCCGATTGAGGATGCGGGTATATTTTCTGGAAATTCCGCCGGAAGACTACCGTTGAGGACGTAATTTGGAGAATTTGAGGAAACATGATAAGTCGCCACGCAGGTTGCGCGTAAGAGATTACGGGCAAGGTCGAGCACGGAAGGAATAGCGGCATCTTCTTCCTCGAGCACAAGATTGCCAATCTGAACCAACAGATGCATTCGCTCTCGCTCGGCTAATTGTTTTGAGATTTTTGATGTGCGCATACTGGAGCGTCGGAGGATGAGCATGATTGATGTGCGGGGAGGGGAGATCGGATGTGCTTCGATGTCAACAAAAACAAGCTCATCCGTACGAGTTTTCAGCGATACATCTTCGAACTCGCAGTCTGGGTTTTCCCAACACGACGAGATCATCTCCATCGGATCAGCGTTAGAAGTTATCAACAGTTCTGAGAGGGTCAGGTCATCTAATTCTTTACGGGAGTAACCGGTCAGAAGAAGAAATTCGTGGTTGCAGGTGATGATGTAAGGCTCAGAGCCATCTACCACGACGACGGCATCGTCTAATGAATCAGCGAGGCTGTGAAATAACTCGCGATATGGATCTGGTTTAAAAAGTCGAGTAATTGGGTTTACGCTCGACGGTTCCTTTGCCAACGATTAGACCCCAGCCAGTTGGGCCGCCTTGGTTTGACCTCGAAGTCGTGCTGGAAGAATTCCCTCTATCGCACGGTACTTCGCGACCGTCCTCCGGGCAATCTTAACTCCCTCGTCCCCAAGCACGGAGGCAATCTGGTCGTCGGTCAGGGGCTTGGCCTCATTCCGAACAATCTCCTTTATTCTATCCCGAATCGATAGTGAGCGGTCGAAGAACTTGGCCAATGGAATTATGCGTCCGTCTGGGAGCGCTACAGATTTATGGGCGACAGCGCGCGAAATCGTGGATTCATGTACGCCGATTTCTTCTGCGACATGAGCTCGCGTCATGGGTTCGAGGTGGCGTGCGCCTTCTAATATGAAATCACGCTGCTGCGAGACCAGGAGTTCCATTAATTTACGCATCGTATTGTTTCTCTGCTGCAAGCATTTCACGAAGAGGTTGGCGCGATCCAGGTGTCGTGACCACTCATCCGATTTTTCATCGTCCGATTTTCCCAGGGCTTTACGGAACATTGGATTGACTCGGAGATTTCCCGCAATCGCCGAAAAGATCTCGACTACGAGATGGTTTTTATCATCATCTTTCGTTGTGATGAGGATATCGGGGGAATGGTAAACATTTGGATCGCCTGGTTTTGGATTACGACCACTACCCCAGTTTGATCGAGCAGGGTAGGGGTTTAGGTTTTCCTGAATGTATCCGATGGTTGTGCGGATCTCTTCCTGTGTGACATCCAGGGTTGCGCTGATGCTTTCGTATTCTTTTTGAGCAAGCTGGGTGAAAAAGTCTTTGATGAGCAGTATGGCCAGCTCGCGCTGTGGAACATCGTTCTCCACTTGATCGAGCTGTACGAGGAGAGCATCTTTTGGTCCATTGGTTGCCAAGCCAATCGGATCAACGCTTGAAATGAGGCTGATGACGCGCTGTACGTCGAAAATACTCTTCCTCGTGGCTTGAGCAATGTAAGGTGCTGGATCATTGAGGAAGCCGTCATCATCAAGGCTCGATAGGATATAGATTGCGAGGGGACGATCTTCGTGTTGCAGCTCAGCGGCGAGCTGCCTTAGTACATAGGTGGTCAGATCTTCGGGAGCTGCGGGTTCCTGATCCGTCGGTGCTTCTTCAAAAGAACGACTAGGGTATTGACGCATAGAATCTCGAGGAGAAAGGAACACAAGCGGCTCATCGTGTTTGGATTTTTGGGTGCACACTGGGCACCTGATCGTTCCACGGAGCACTCGCTTACAACCCGGGCAAACACGTTCATCCTGAATTTCAAGAGCGGGATTGGAGGCTAACTCCGCAATAACACGGTCTCGCAGCTCTTGATTTGAGAGAACGAGCATGCTCATGGTTTGGGCTAAATGAGCTGTGGTTAGCGGTCGTTGGGATTGATCTTGTATTTGTAACATGGTTTCCCTCGCAGAATAGTATACAACGGTAGTTTATAGGTTGCAAGTTGCGTGCCACAACGAGCATGATAGAATCGTGTTGTTATGGAAACGATACAAGTGATCGGTGGGGGATTGGCAGGTTCAGAAGCTGCCTGGCAGGCGGCGGAAGTTGGCGCGCATGTGCAGCTTTATGAGATGCGCCCTGAAGTTCAAACCGGTGCACATCAAACATCAAACCTTGGTGAGTTGGTATGTTCAAACTCGCTGGGGTCGAAATTACCTGATCGCGCTTCCGGCGTCCTTTTAAGAGAGTTAGAGCAGCTCGGTTCGATACTTGTTCAAATTGCACAGGACACCTCGGTACCAGCAGGAGGAGCGCTTGCGGTGGACCGAGAACTGTTTTCGGAGAGGGTCACGGAAGCACTCGAATCGCATTCCCGTATTGAGGTAATCCGAGAGGAAGTGCGCAGCATCCCTCCTGGTCCGGTTATATTGGCGTCGGGTCCACTAACTTCAGATGCTCTGGCAGAAGATCTTTCCCGTATGACGGGGCAGGATCATCTCTATTTTTTCGATGCGCTGTCACCGATCGTTGAATTAGATAGTTTGGACATGGATGTTGCCTTCCGGGGTTCGCGCTATGGAAGAGGCGAACTTGAATCCGGGGATTACATCAACTGCCCGATGGATGAAAAAGAATATAACAATTTCATCGAAGAACTGCTTGCTGCGCAGAGGATCCCCTTACGTTCGTTTGAGGATGCCATCCAGAGGGGCGTAAAGGCCGGAATGTCAAAATATTTCGAGGGCTGCCTGCCCATCGAGGTTATTGCAGAAAGAGGGCATGATGCCCTGGCTTTTGGCCCGATGAGGCCTGTCGGTTTGATCGATCCTCGAACAAACCAGCGATCGCATGCAGTCGTGCAGCTGAGGCAGGACAACCTGGTGGGTTCGATCTACAATCTCGTGGGTTTCCAGACCAACTTGACTTATAAGGAGCAGCGGCGAGTGCTGCGCCTGATCCCGGGTATGGCGCAGGTTAATTTTGTGCGTTATGGACAAATGCATCGAAATACATTTGTAAATGCACCGGAATTGCTGCGGCAGACGCTGCAATTCCGAGGACGTGAGGATCTTCTCCTGGCCGGACAGATCACGGGTGTGGAGGGATATCTTGGAAACATCGCGACAGGCTGGCTTGCCGGAGCGAATCTCCCCCGCATCCTGGAGGGACGAACCCCACTTCAATTTCCAAAAACAACGATGCTGGGCGCGCTGTGTCACTACATCAGCCATTCGGAGCCAAAAGAGTTTCAACCCATGAAGGCTAACTTCGGCATCCTTCCGAAGCTCACAGATGGCGTTCGAAGAAACCGTCGTGAGCGAGCTGGTGCTTACGCAGCGCGTGCAGCAGAAGATATCGGAGAATTTTCGAAACACGCAATGTAATTGCGCATAGCCACTAAGTTATTTAAATACTATGTTTCCATTGTTCATCGATGATCACAAGGCTATACGAATTTTTGCTTCCGGACTTATTGTTGCGGCGATATTTATGTGTTTATTTTCTACAGGCTGTAGCTTTCAGGACTCTAGCAATAACGACGGGATTACGTTCGATGGAAATCACGCCTATGAGTTAGCGGAAGGACAGGTGGAATTCGGCGATAGGTCGCCTGGTTCAGAGGGGGGTGAGCGAATTTCATCATGGATAGAAGCCCAATTGGGAGAAAATGGCTGGGTTGTCGAGGAGCAAGTGTTTCAGTACAAAGATACAGAAATCACCAATCTCATCGCAAAGCGCGCCTCCGATAAAAGCGATCCGCCCATCATATTGGGAGCGCATTTTGACACGAGGCCGAATGCTGATCGGGATACCGCAGAACCAAACGCGCCCGTGCCCGGGGCAAATGACGGCGCCTCAGGCGTGGCAGTCCTATTGGAGCTGTCAAGAGTATTGAGCGAAGCCGATCTTGAGGCGCCAATCTGGCTCGTCTTCTTTGATGCCGAAGACAGTGGGGGTATCGATGGGTGGGAATGGAGTGTGGGTTCAGCCCACTTCGCGCAGAAGCTGAATGTGAGACCTCTTTCCGTCGTCATCATCGATATGGTGGGTGATGAGAATCTGGAAATATATCTGGAGCGGAACTCTGATGAGCTGCTGGCACAAGAGATCTGGGATATTGCATCAGGGCTTGGTTACGATGCTTTTATTCCTGAATATAAATATGCCATGATCGACGATCATCTTCCGTTCAGGCAGCAAGAAATCCCTGCCGTTCTAATCATCGATTTTGATTATCCATATTATCATACGACCCAGGATACGATCGATAAAATATCGGCCGCGAGCCTCGAACAGGTAGGACGTGTAATTGAGACATGGATATTGAATTACGCATCAACTGAGTAAAGGCGTCATCTGCAAATAAGTCCACCGGTAGCGTATAATCCCCCCATGACAAAAAAACCAATGCCGACGAAAGCTCCGAAGGAGAGGGCCTTCCTCGTGGGTGTAGAAATAAATCGACAGGGTGGGTTGCTATCTGTCGATGAATCGCTGAATGAGCTCTCGCTCCTTGCAGACACAGCAGGGTTGGATGTTGTTGGTTCTGCCACTCAGCGGCTGGATCACCCTGACCCCAAGACTTATATTCGCTCAGGGAAGGTCCTTGAGATAAAGGACCTTGCCGAGGATCTTGTCGCGGATATTGTCCTTTTTGACGATGAGTTATCACCACGACATCAGCGCGAGCTCGAAAAGGCGTTTGGGAACTCGATGCGCGTTCTGGATAGATCGGCCCTTATTTTAGATATTTTTGCTCAACACGCCGACACCCGAGAGGGATCATTGCAAGTGGAGCTTGCACAGTATGAGTACCGTCTTCCACGCCTCACCCGTGCCTGGACCCACCTTGCCAGGCAAGCCGGCGGTGGTGGTGGTAGGTCTGGTTCGGTTGGTGGGGTTGGTTTGCGCGGACCTGGTGAGACGCAGATCGAGGTAGACAGGCGAGAAATTCGAAGACGAATATCAACTTTGAAGGATGAGATTGAAAAGGTGCGGGCTCACCGGAGCCGATACCGGGCTCGCCGAACGCGAGCGGCGATACCAACGGTTGCAATTGTCGGGTATACGAATGCCGGGAAGTCCACGCTTTTAAACAGACTTGCTCAAGCGGATGTGTATGTCGCAGACGAATTGTTTGCCACGCTTGACCCAACCACACGTCGGGTGCAACTACCTAAGGGTCAGCATATACTCGCTACCGATACCGTTGGGTTTATTCAGAAGCTTCCCACAACTCTTGTCGCCGCGTTCCAAGCTACGCTGGAAGAAATTGTCGAAGCAGATATGCTTCTCCATGTGGTGGATATTTCCCATCCAAGGGCGGATGCACAATCAGATTCTGTACATCAAACACTGCAAGAAATAGACGCAGGTGAGCTGCCTGTAGTAACCGCACTTAACAAGGTCGACCTCCTCCCCAGCGATGAAGAAGTTCCCTACGATATCGACGATTACGACCGAGCCGTGCCTATCTCCGCGAAAAGGGGGCAGGGGATCGACGCGCTTCTGGCGACGCTTGAAAATGAATTGTACGGCGATCCTGAAGCTATCGAGGTCCGTCTCCCCTACAAGCAGGGAAGATTGATCAATCTCTTCCATAAATATGGAAATGTCCATGAAAGCCGCCACTACGAGGACAGTGTCGTGTTAGTGGGGGAGGTCCCAGAGCATCTGCTCGTCGAATTTGTGGCTTTTCAGATTGACGAGAACGAATTTGATACGCATGATTCCCTAGATAGCCTCGATGGCATGGGTATGGACCCCTCCTGAGAGGGGCAGTTCGGGATGGAATAGCCAGCTGTTGTGTGGGTTTATGAGCGGTCCGCTGAAATAAACTTACTTACCTATTTACCCAATCTAATTTTGAGAAAGCTGATCCTCGCATGAACCGATCCCGCTTTACGTCTTTCGCATGGTTTGTTTTAGTTTACAACGTTGCTGTAATCCTATGGGGTGCTTACGTGCGCGCGACGGGGTCGGGGGCAGGTTGTGGAGGACATTGGCCGCTCTGTAACGGCGACGTTCTTCCAAGAGCGCCAGCATTTGAGACGCTCATCGAATACAGCCACCGCATCATGAGCGGGTTTTCCCTTATTTTGGTCGTTCTTCTCCTTTATTGGGCCTGGCGGCTGTTCCGGAGGGGCGATCGGGTTCGGAAAGGTGCGCTCACCGCAGCATTTCTCATTTTGCTCGAAGCGTTAATTGGTGCTGGTCTTGTCTTGTTTGATTTGGTGGGTGGAAACACATCAATAACACGTGCCGTCGTTGGCGCGTTGCACTTGGTAAACACCTTCATGCTGCTCGGGGCACTAACGCTTACAGCACTATGGTCTTCACAGAGAAAAACACAGAAACTACAACTAAGGAGCCCCCATGTGGCCCTCCTCATGCTGACCCTGTTAGGTGTCCTCGTCATTGGGGTGAGTGGAGCAATTGCAGCATTGGGAGATACATTGTTCCCGACAGAGACGCTTTCTGCAGGGATCGCTATGGATTTAGATCCTTCGACCCATTTCCTCGTCCGTCTTCGTCTCCTACATCCGGTCATCGCGGTCGCTGTTGGTTTATACATCGTATTGTTCATGCGCATACTCCAACTCCGCGGGAGCAGGATGGACCTCAATACGTTGGGGTGGATCGTATCAACCCTTGTGCTTATCCAATGGTTGGCTGGTGTCGTCAACCTGCTGATGCTTGCCCCGGTTTGGATGCAGATTCTGCACTTGCTGCTGGCTGATCTCCTCTGGATCCTCTTAATCATCTTCACCGATGCGTCTTTGCATCCTGTTTCCACGGAAGCAATCACCTAAAAGGTTTCGGTTTGACTCCAATAAAGTGGAAATGTTACAGGAATCCATCATCCGGTTGATACCAAAAGCTCCTTTGCTTGAATGTGTCTCAAACGAACTTCATTTTATGGTGTCATGAAGCTTTTTTCCTTGTCGCCGGTGCACACTGCTTTCTTTGACAATGCCTCTCGCAGATTTGGACCCTGCGGGAGGGTAGATATGCATAAACCAGGTCAGAAACGTGCTTTATGTTTAGCACAAACGGATTCAGGGTTAGTCCTCGAATATTTCATGATAGCCACGGTCGAGCTCGTCATCCGATAGGTGTGCGTAACGCTGGGTAACGGCAATATTACGGTGACGGGCAAGCTCCTGGGCGAGTTTTAGGTTGCCACCGGATCCTCGCAGCACGGTTGTCACAAAATAATGCCGGAAGGAGTGAGGGGTTATCGATGCAGACTCGGCTTCTCCGAGAGCTTCTCTGGAACGCTGGTGCACGATCGCTCTGCCCGTAGTTGTGGAGATCGGCAAGGTCTTCTTTCCGGCACCCTTGTCATGACGGGCAAAGATGGGTAGAGAAGCCAAGGGACGACCGGAGTTGCCATCTCTCGCAGCGCGGATGCTGAGGTAATCTCTTAATGCCCCCAGGGCGCGATTTGAAAAGCGGACAATGGACTCACGATCACCTTTGCCGATAATGAGTGCACGTCCTTCATTCCAGTCGAGGTCGCCTCGTCTTAGATTGCAGGCTTCGTGCACGCGTAAACCCGTATCGGCGAGCGTGAGGATGAAGGCGCGATCCCGATAGGTGCGCATGCGTTCACGCTCATCGTCCGTATTCCCAGTTGCGAGCTCTTGAGCGTAATCTACGACGCGCTCGATAGATTCTCTGGGAAATTGAGGGAGCCTCTGACCGGGTCGTCGAGCTCTTTGACGAATGAGGAGGCGGACGCGAGGGAGGTTGATGTCTGTGAGCTCTTCGGCTGCAAGGTACTCATACCATCCAGCCGCGGCAGTGAGGTACAGGCGCTCGCTCGCAGGTGCGTATATCTTTAAAAAACCAGCAAAGTCAGCGATCCAATCCTCGGAGACATCCGCAACGGGTGTTTCTTCAGGGGTGATGTCGTTTGCGATCAACGCGCCTGCGAATGCGCTCAATGCGGTTTGGTAGGTGCGGGCTGTATTTTCGCTGCGGGAGAGCGCGACGCTCTCGAGATAGGATTTGAATGTTGAATCAACGGTGATTGAGTTCATAAGACCTCATATTTAGGGTATTGCAGCCTCATTTGCCCTGTCTCACATGCTATAACAATGCTTATTATAATAGTACTTATCATAAGCATTCCAATTTTAGGTGAATTAGAGCACTCCTGTCAAGACCTCCCCTCTGTATACAGCTTAGCTGTGGTTTGATCGCGATCTGGTGATTGTAGGAGAATGTTCTGACTCCAAACCAAAGATGTGGAATGATGATTTCCTGAATCTCACCGCCCTACCCTGAGGGAGCAGACCACCAAGAACGTGACTGACTCCTCTATGTAGAAGCTGCGGTCTACAATTCTCAAAGCAGGAACTATTCTGGTTCTTCTCCTGATGCTATGGGAAGGTGACATAGGCCTATGCGTTCCGGTCTAGCAGCCCCTTCCTTGGTGTTGAACAAATCCTCCCGCAGGTTACAAAGCTGCGGGAGGTTGGATATTGATTATGCCGAGTCCTCCGTCGTCACCAAGGAGAAATTTAGATTGGAGATGTTATTGGGTAACGTGTTCGTGGAGACTTTGGAGCTCTTTCAGTGCACTTGGTCTACGCGGATTTCCTGTAGAATTTGGGCAATCACACCATTTTCCCAACAACGATCGAGCGCTTTAACGACCTGCGGGTCAAATTGCGTCTCTGATCGGCTGACGATTTCTTGATAAGCTTCGTCAGCCGTCATAGCTTCTCGATAGGGTCGATCCGAGGTCATCGCATCGAAGCTGTCAGCTACCGCTAGAAGTCGAGCACCTTCAGGAATATCGGAGTCACGGAGGCCATCTGGGTATCCGGAACCATCCCATTGTTCATGGTGGTGAAGAATCATGGGGGCGGCAGAAGCGAGGTAAGGTATGTCCCTAATCATCCTGGCTCCGACCTCCGGATGTTTCTTCATCTCAACCCATTCTTCCGGGTTTAGTTCACCGGGTTTTCGCAGCACTGTTTCTGGAATATAGATCTTGCCGATATCGTGCAGGATTGCACCAAATTCAAGGGCTTCACATTCCAGTTCATCCCATCCCATCTCTACGGCAAGGGCTTGTGCATAACCGTTCAGACGGTACATGTGCGCATGCGTATACTGATCCCTGGCTTCGATCGCATTTGCCAGCACGAAGAGGCTTTCCTTATATGCATTGCGGAGTTGAGCGACCATCAGCTCATCAGAGCGAGCAAGACGAGCTTTCACAGAAGCCAGCAGTTCACTCGTAGTAACCGGCTTCGTAATGTAATCATCGGCGCCGAGGGACTTCCCTGCGAAGATATCCTCCCGCGTACCCCGTGCAGTGAGGAAGATAAAGGGGATGGAGGTCCCCCCTGGCATCATGCGCACAGCTTCAAACAACTTGTATCCGTCCATGACGGGCATCGATATGTCTGAGAGGATTAAGGAGGGTCTATTCGATCCCAGAATTTCTAGCGCAATTTTGCCATTCGGCGCGGTAAGTACGCGATAGCCTGCACCCTCAAGAACATCACGGAAAGCAACTCGCATCGCTGGATCGTCTTCGACGACCAGGAGGAGGGTATCATGCTCGATCCCGATTGCACTTTCTCTCACAGGTTCCATAACTTGAGGATCCTACTCGTGTAGCATGATTTATGGCATGCTTCTGCGTCGAGCACAAGGGGTTAAAGAGTACTTCTTCGGACGATATTGAATATTATACAGTGAAAGAGTTGCAGGTATCCAAAGTTTTATGCCTGGATGTGAAACTCAGACTCTGAGCGGCTCGGACATAGACCAAGACTCTCTTCAAAGGTATACTCGAACGCGTCGAATGCAATTAAGAAAATTATAGGGAACGGAATGCGAGCAGTATTTAGATCCACATTATTCAAGGTAATCGTTGTAGCTGCGCTTTTAGCGGTCACACTTAATCTTGTCATTGCGGTCTCTCGCCTGGGAAAAGGTGAAATAGGAGAATATTCTCTAGTTGATGAAGCTTACTCATTTCTCGATCTTCATTACATAGATCCACTGCCTGAACAAATCCAGATAGAGCAGGGCATGGTTGAGGGAATGGTAAGCTCACTTGATGATCCTTACACCACCTATGTGGAGCCATCGGCTCATGAGATTCAGCGCGACGACCTCATAGGTGAATATGGTGGGATAGGCGCTTATCTTGCGATCAATGATGATGACCTGGTTTACTTGGTTCCATTTGAAGGTAGCCCAGCAGAGCGAGCGGGTGTGAACGAGGGAGATATCCTTCTTACCGTTGATGGGGTAGATTTTGAACAAGGTGCCCCACTTGATGATGTGTCTGCTGCGCTAAGAGGCCCAGAAGGCACGATCGTGATGATTAGTGTTGCGGCATCATCGGATGGGGCTGATGAACGGGAATATGAGATTACGCGCGAAGTATTCCCATTGCAATCGGTCACATCGTTCTTGCATCCCTCTGACGCATCGGTCGGGGTCATCGTAATTCGATTATTTAGTGAACGGACCCCGGTTGAGTTAGATAAAGCCTATCGTGCCCTTGTTGATCGGGGCGCGGAAGCGTTGATTCTAGATCTGCGGAACAATGGGGGCGGCTTACTTGGGTCAGCCTTAAGCGTGGCAGAATTTTTCCTGGAGGATGGCGTCATTCTTCATGAACAACAGCGTGATGGTGATATAGTTACCCACAGCGTAAGCTCTCCAGGTGTTGGATCGAGCATCCCTCTCGCTCTACTTGTCAATCAATATACTGCCAGTGCCGCTGAAGTTGTTGCAGGAGCCGTTCAAGATCATGGCCGTGCGCCACTGATCGGCGAAACTACTTTCGGAAAAGGGTCAGTGCAGGTTATCGTCGAACTGCAAGATGGTTCGAGTTTGCACATTACGTCCGCAAGGTGGTTTACTCCGAATCAAAGAACACTTGATGGTGTTGGCTTGGAGCCAGAGCACCCGATTATGCCGGCTGAATCAGGGGATGCCGCCCTTGAGTTTGCACTATCATGGTTGAGTGATCAGCAGTAGGTACATGGATGAAGAACTCTGGACAGAAGATTGTTGCGAGAAATCGTAAAGCTTCACATGATTACTTCTTAGAAGATTTTGCAGAAGCTGGGATTGTTTTATTAGGCACAGAGATCAAATCCATTCGTGCCGGTCAGGTGAGCTTAAAAGAGGCGTATGTTCGACTGGATGGCCAGGAAGCATTCCTGGTAAACGCCCATATAGCGCCGTACAATCCAGCAAGTCACTTCAATCATGATCCCCGTCGGCCACGTAAGCTCCTCCTGCATAAAAGAGAAATACGACGGATGCATGAGAAAGTAAGTCAACGCGGGTATACAATCGTGCCGACTAAGATGTATCTATCGAAAGGCCGTGCGAAGGTGGAGATCGCCACAGCTCGAGGCAAGAGGCAATACGACAAACGCAAAGAAATAGCAAAGCGCGAAATAGATCGTGAGATCGAACGTGAATTGGCGATGAGGAGGAAACAATAAAGGCTAACTCCATTGCTTCTATAAATAAACTTCCTTTGGTTGAGAAGGAAATAATATATCGTAGATTCATCCCCGCCCCATTGTTGGACCAATTCCATATCGATCCAGATCTTGAAGATTCTGAAGGTCGTCCGTTGTTGACGTTGCGTTGTAGGGAGGGCTCGACCGATGTCGTGCTTGAACTACGCTATCGATTTGACGATCTCGATCCACTTCTCTATGCCCACCTGACAGATACAATAAATGGCCAGATACATGTTCTGCTTTATGTGGTCAACGATCCGGATTCACCTCGATTTGATGTTGATCGGATGCCGGATGGAGAGCCAACCGAATTCGGGACATCAAAGCGTAATTTGAGTGCGGAAACCGCAGCATTAGCAGCGGGTCTCGCTCCTGGGCAGGTTCACAGGGGTCTTAGAATCCTCCGTCAGTCCATTGAATGCTTCGAAGAATTTATCAGCTCACTTTCCCATGACATCTATTTTGTAGAGCCACTCTATTATCACAATGCGATCATATTTGAGAAATATGGATTCTCTTATGAGCGAGGAAAAAAGTTGATGGAGCGGATCCAGGCTGGGTTTTTGCCTGATGGTGATCTCTACAACTTGATGGAACCGACCTCCCCGTTCCGACACCCCTCGTTTTGTTGTTCGATACGTGGAAGATCTTGGGCGCTTCATGACGGGATACTGGGTGAGCCATTCAGCGGCGTCACGATGTACAAACAGATCGGTGAGCACGCAGGAATTAACACCTACCCCGATTCGATCTGGTAAGGTAAAAAGCATCGCTAAAATATTTCGCATAGCCTTTTATTCATCAAAGAATAATTTAATGATTAGGTTGTGGTAAAACTATATATGGCTATGCGCATGTGATCGTATATCTATTCTTTGGTGTGCTATAATTTAGATCCGTTGGGGATGAAAGGTTTCGACGGAGGTGGAGCACCGCAGACTGCAAGCCGAGAGGCGCCGAGCTCGTAAAACCAGCGCACCACTTAAGTGCCAATCGCACTGACTATGCAGCACTGCCAGTAGCGGCTTAACCCCGCAGCTGAGTGCTACAGGCTCTCCTGAGAGCCCGCCTTCCAAAGCCCCCTGCTTCCGGCTCGTGGATATGGTGTCCCAAGGGAAGCGGTGCTTGATAGAGCACCACGATCTATCAAAAAGAGGATTTTCGGATCCGAGTGGATATCTGTATGGTGTGCTTGTCTCTTCGCAGCTATACAGAGAGACTAAAGAATAGACCAAGCTTGTAGATGTCTGTAGGTTGAATCCTTCGGACGCGGGTTCGAATCCCGCCATCTCCACAAAGCGCTCATGGTAGCAACATGGGCGCTTTTTCTATATTGGATTTGCCAACCTGAATCCATGCCCTCGCACTGTCTCGACATAATTATGCGATGGATCGACCGAGGAAAGTCTATCTCGAAGTCGTCGAACGAGCGCATCGATCGCTTGATCAGAGACCCCTACGCCGTGTGTACCAGGCCACACGTAGGTGGCAATCTCCTCGCGTCCTACAACACGTTCTGAGTGATTAAACAACAATTCAAGCAACCGAAACTGGGGAGGAGATATTGGAGGATCAACCTCAATATCGTTTACCCAGACTCGGTGCGCCTCACTGTCCATACGCAATCTGCCAAGCCCCATATTGGCCGCCTCCGTAAATGAGAGCGGCAATGTGGCTTCAGTCCCAATAAATGTCAGTTTGATAGCTAAGGCAACCTGGATCTCATCGCCGTCCTGCAATAGTGCAGGCTCGCTCAACAATGACCCATTTACGTGCGTGCCATTCTTGCTCCCCAAATCTTCGAGGAGGTAACCTTCGTCTGTGTTCCTGATTCTGGCATGATGCCTGGATACCTGTCGATCCTGAATGACCAAATCGCAATCATCACCTCGGCCAATTAAAAATTTCTCTTGGTTCAGAAGCCAGCGAGAGCCCTGAAGTTTTCCGTGAGGTGCAACAATGACAGGTACATCACCCGATTCGTTCACTATTTACGCTCCAACGGATGAAAAAGTATTCAGTAAAGAGTATAATCTCATATTGAGCTTGGTGTACAGTACTTCCCGGGTTTTGGGCAAATTTACCCTGATTTCATCGCACTCAAATTTCCCGTACCACCCATTTTATACATAGATGAGGTTTCCTTGCCAGAGACATTGAATCCTTATGAACTACTAAAGGAACGATATATTATCCTGAAGACGATTGGGCGTGGCGGGATGGGAGCCATCTATCTCGCTGATGACAATCGCCTTGCTGGACGCCAATGTGCAATTAAGGAAGTTCGGCAGGAATCAGGATTGCCGCACAATCTTATCAAGCAAGGACGCGAGCAATTTTATCGGGAAGCATCTGTGCTGGCCATGCTCGATCACCCCACCCTACCAAAGGTCTCCGATTACTTTGCAGAAGGTGATCGCGATTATCTCGTCATGGACTTTGTTCCTGGTGATGATTTAAAGACGCTTATGGATAGAGCTCGAAGAAGAGGAAATTTTCTTAACATTGCTGACGTGATGTCGTGGGCTTTACAAATCACGGATGCACTGGATTACCTCCACGGCCAAGAATCTCCAGTTATCCATCGCGATATTAAGCCAAGCAATCTAAAACTTACACCTCGCGGTCAAATAAAATTGGTGGACTTTGGGCTGGTTAAGCAAATGGTTCCAGACGAGATGACAATTACAGTGATCCAGGGCCGTGGGACGGCGTTATACACGCCACTTGAACAATATGGCGGTGATGCGGGTCACACGGATACACGCAGCGACATTTATGCCTTTGGAGCAACACTATATCACTTAGCAACAAACCAGCCGCCCGTTGAAGCGAAACAGCGCTTTTTGCGACCCAGTTCTCTTACCCCACCCAGCGATTTTAATTCAGATATCGATCATGATCTCGAGCGTGGAATATTATGGGCAATGGAACTCCACCCAGATAACCGTCCTCAGTCGATAGCAGAATTAGGGAATGTACTATTTTCGGATAAGAGCCTGACATCCATAATTCAAACTGAGCTGCCGGTTAATATATTTAGAATCATAGAGGATCCCGCGAACACTGTGTTAGCTGTGGTTGCCGGGATCCTTCTCGTTATAGCAGTAGTAGCAAGCTTCTTCTAGCTTTGAGCCTCTGCTCTACACCAATACAGCGCGATAATTAATCCTATTATTCCCCCAATCAAACCAACAATCAGTCCAGAATAAACCCCCGTGACCAACAAGATTTGATTTGTCCCTGGAAGTGAAAGTGCGATTACGTTATATCCGATCAGTGCGCCTATCACTGGCAATAGCGTGCAACGAAATCGATATTCGCGTGCGTCTGAGAAGCGAGATGCGGCTACATATCCAGAACTGCCGACGACCACGACAGCAATGAGACCAAAAAAGAAATGCACAGCTCCAACAGTTTTCGGTGCTTCTGTGTCGCCTGTATCCGGTACCTCCTCCTCGGATTCTGGAGTGGCTGTAGCGAGCTCGGGCGTAAGGGTTGGTTCTACTGTGGTAGTTGGTATGAGGGTAGGCGAGATCACTGTAGCTTGAGCAAGGATGTCCTGCTGCACATTTAATTGCAATATCTCTGAAATCTGCGCCGGATCACTCTGTGCAGTGATCGAAAATAAGCCGGTCCTGTCCAGAGTGAGTGGGGTTCCCGCGATACCTTTCTCGGTCGTAGATTCGACCGATGTTGTGTAAGCGCTCTCTCCAGAGTGCGTGATGTTGAACTGTACAACCGTGCCATCTGGCACATGTGTACCATTCGAGTCAACGACGACCCCTGTCTCAATCCGCACAATATCACCAACCGAGAATCCGGGGGTCTCTTGTGCCGGACCGCCTTCCAGATACGCAAACAGCGATATGACCTGTAGAGGATCTGGAGATGTGGCCTGGATAAGATCGTAGCCGATACCGGGTACGTTTACAGGTGACGCACCTGGAGCCGCTAACTCCTGGAACAGAAGCCTTGCGGACATATCCACAAACGACCTTCCACTATCATATATTGCGTAAAGGGCGTCAATTTTACTAATATCGGTGGCGTCAAGCAGGTAGGGTATGTCGTGAGCGAAAACAATTAGCTTTTTGCTTTGGGCAAGATCGGGTCGCTTATCGAGTAGCAACTTCAAAGCGTTTGCCCCAAATACTTCCTCGTTTCCATCAAGTACAGAGAAAATCAACCAATCAGCGGCATTGATGGGTACTTCCATTTGGTCGCTATGAACTAGCGGGAATGCAGGATCCGTGGGAGGCGTTTCTCCCAGGAAATTCCCTAGATCCGCCATTGTATATGAACGGAGATTCCACCCCCCTACCTCACCAGCGCTTCCCGGTCCATAAAGACGAAGAACCGCATTCTCTAAAGCATCTACATCCATCTTCGTTACCGGTGAGCAATTTGAGCATTGTCGGTGTCGGCGTACGTCCGTAAAGAAAATGATGCGCTCGCCCAACTCAGGAGGAGGTCCAACCCGATCTTCGATCTCATCCTGACTTGGGTTTAGCAAGGTTGCCGATGATTGGGCAACGCTTGAAGCGAGTTCATCAGAAGGAATAATTTCTTCTAAAGGATTGCGTGGTCTTGTGACATTCAATTGCGTAAACGAATTGCCGTATAGGCGTAATTTCATGTTTAGTATTCTAAGAACAGCCTCATCCACGCGGCTTGCGAATAAAGGATCTTCTTGATATTTTTGATTGAAGAACTCAATCGTTGATTTTATCGTCGTAATCTCGTCAGGATCTTCGCTGTCCCGAAAATTTGTCAGCAAAAGAACATCGTTTCCTGTAAGGAAAGCGTCACGAGCAACAAGCTGAGCGTTGAATTTCCCTTCCAGCGGGTCGCGAAATCTCCGAATTGCTCTTGAACCAAGCGAATCGCTTACAGTAACCCCACCCTCTGATCGCCAATTATCTAGAGGCTCAACGTTCATAAGTTGAGCAAAGGCTTGTGGATCTAAACTAACCGGTCTTGTAGTCGCACGAATGTTGCCCTGAAAGCCTTGAAATCGAATATGCGAAACAAGCAATCCGTCTGCTGTAGAAGGATGAGCACCGGGGGCAGTCTCGGTCACTGAAAAAAATGGAGCCAATTCAAATTGCTTCAACTGTTCCAAAGATTTCCTAACGGTCGCAACTTCATCTTCAATGGGTCTGTCGCTGCTCCCTAGCCCTGGAAAATGTTTTGCTATCGCCGCAATCCTACTAAAAGAGCCTTCGTGAAGCCCCGAGATAAACGAACGCCCCATCTCGCCGACCCAGTATGGATCCCCTCCGAAGGATCGCACACCAAAACCACTGGTATCTGTAGCGGAGGGTTCCACCAAGACATCGAGGGATGGACCCAAATATAGATTAACACCGATCGCTTCGAGTTCCCGCCCAAGAGTCGAACCAGCTATGAACGCATGATCTGTGTTCCAGGAAGCCCCGATAGCCATAGATGATGGCATCGGCGAAAGACTCTCAAGTATGGTGGCATAGGATCCTTCTCCACCCTCCTGGGAGATGGAAACAAATAGAGGAATATACGCACGAGGTTCCACATCTCCAAACAGCAAAGTTTCTTCAGGTGAGACGGAGAGGTAGCGGATCTCTTGAAGTTCTTGAATTAAAGTTTTAATTGAACTTAAGGTATCTGGCTCTTTGGCGAAGTTATCATTTTCACGCAGGAGCATTATGCCGGAGATATGATAATTTTCGATGAGCTCTCGTATTTGGTGCTCTTCGTCGATTTCATCCCCTTGAAGCGGGACGATGAATAGCTGTCCTACACGTTCTTCGGGCGACATATCAGCGAGCAATTGAGCAGCGAGATCCTGTTCCTGAAATGCACTAGCAGTCATCCCTAAGGGCATGACAAGAATTGATAGGATGGTGCAGGTCAGGAAGATTAATCTTCGCATAGAGCGAAAGTATACCCCTTCAGAATATCTTGTATCAAGAGAACTGTGCAGTTATCCCTCGGTGCGAAGTGAGCTTTTCTTACATTATCTTTCAACTCATACTGTCTTTGAAAATCGCTCACCCCTTAAGCTGCCTGATTCCGACTTCATGTAATGGTAAATTTCTTCACTCCATTTGTCTGTCTGCGTTTCGACAAATATCCAGGTCCACACGCCTTGCAGAGGGCATCACGCCCCTTCCAGTACTTTGCACGCAAGTGACGGATCATCAGTAATGACACCATTCACACCGGCCTTGACAAGATTGATCATTTCTTCAGGAGAATTTAGTGTCCATACGTGTATCCGATTCCCCATCCTTCTTTCTTGCTCTATCAAACCTTGTGAAACGTGTTCCCAGGCAGGATGATAGCTGTCATACGTTATCCAGGATCTCATCATTCGATTGATCAACAAACGCGGAGTCCCTCTGGCCAGCAGCCCGATTGGAATATCGGGAGCTATTCGCTTAGATCTAATCAGCGCAACCGGGTTGAACGAGGAGATTAGAACATCGTTTTCTATGCCTCTTTGCACAATTAGCGAAATGACTTTCTCAGGTAGACGATCAAACGGTGTCGCATAATTCGTAAGCTCAACGTTGATTAATATCTTCCCTGCCAGACTGTCAAATAAATCCGCAAGGATGGGTACTGTTTCACCCGTAAAAGATTCTCCAAATCGAGATCCGGCATCCAATGCCCTGAGTTCCATCACGGTATGACTTCTTACAGTACCCGTGCCATCCGTGGTCCGATCAAGAGTCGAATCATGCATGACAACAACCTCACCATCCCTGGAGAGTTTCGCGTCCAGCTCAATCGCATGGGCGCCCACTTCAACAGCGAGATTGAATGCTGCCATCGTGTTTTCTGGTGCAAGCAAAGATGCCCCGCGGTGTGCGATCACAAGCGGGGCATCCCGATACCAGGCTGATCTATTTTGCATGATTAAATTTCTACAAAGTACGCCTCAGCGGCTCTATCGAGGAGCTCCTTTGACATCTCGGGTTCGACATTGATGTAACGGGATATATCGAGAATCTGATCGCAAATATCGCGAGGGTGCGAAGCTCGAAGTTTACGACTGCGCTTGATGTACCATTCTTGGAGCATGTAGGCCAAACCCTGATCTGAATAGGTAACACCCTTTTGTTTTGCCACTAGCTTGAAAATCCCTCGATAAGATTCGTAGGATGGATCCCCAACCTCGATCTTATGCCGTAATCGTCTTAAGAATGCCTCATCGACCAGATCTTTTGGAGGCAAATTTGTCGAAAACACGACAAGCACGTCGAAAGGAACTTCAATCTTCCGACCCGTATGAAGAGTGAGGTAGTCGATGCGATTCTCAAGAGGGACGATCCATCGGTTGAGCAGGTCTCTTGGTCGGACCTGTTGACGTCCAAAGTCATCGATGAGAAAGACGCCGCCGATAGCTTTTACCTGGAAAGGCGCTTCATAGAATTTGTTGACATCGTCAAAAACAAGATCGAGCCCAGCCATGGTCAATTCGCCACCGACAACGACAAATGGGCGACGAATCCGCACCCAGCGAGGATCTCTCTTGGAACTTGCTTTCAAAGAGCCCGTTCCTTCCGAAGTCCCTTGCTCTTCAGGAGATAGCTCATGAGTCACGCTGTCATACAGCTTGACCACCTGTCCATCAATGTCAATCGCCCACGGTATGTACATATCCTCCTCTAGCAAGATGTTCCCAATGGCTCTTGCAATTGAGGTTTTTCCGTTTCCGGGAGGACCATAAAGAAATATCGAAGTACCGGAGTTAACTGCAGGCCCAATCTGGGCAAATGTTTTTTCAGATAAGACAAGGTCGCTTAAGGCATTGCGCATCGTGCGGGCGTGTACTGTTGGTCGCCCCCGGCTTTGTTTTCTGATGGCATCATTAAAAACGGCAATAGGAACTGGTGCCTGTCCAGCATATTGGCTTCGCTCTAATGCTTCTCGAGCACGTGCAATCCCAGCCCCGGTGATCGCGTATTGATAAGAGCCTTCTCCAAAGCCAACCTGTGTCTTAACTTCAACGAACTTTTCCCGTTTGAGCGCTTCTAAAATCTGATCGACAATTCCCGCAAAAGGGAGCGCCATGGCTTCAGCAACCTTGAATCCGGTCATATATCCACTGAAATATAAGATCTTTAGAGCTAGATCCTGAAGCCAGAGCTGTGATAGTCCTGTATCAGAGATGCGGCTGATTGCCGAAGGCATAAACCTTAGATTTGAGGTGGTGGGACGCTCGTCTATTTGCGCCGATCGAACTGGGCTTCTTGGTAAAGACATATCTTCTCCTCCAACCTGGCGACTACGCCTTGGGGAGCACGGAATCGAATTCAAGGTTTCCTTGTTTGATTATATCCATGGGATAAACTTCCAGCAAATAGTATGTTTTGCCCACTTCTATTTGAGTGATAGAATTGTCGCTATGAATCTCTCCGTGATTATCCCTGTCTACAATGAAGTCGCCACAATCGAGACAATCATCAAGCGTGTAGAAAGTGTTCAGCTTGCGGGCGAGATTATCATCGTTGACGATGGATCCACGGATGGCACACGGGACCTTCTCGAGAAAATTGCCCCATCTCACCCCATTGTCCGCCTCATACTACAAGAGAAAAACCAAGGGAAAGGCACAGCGGTACGTACAGGAATCGCTGCCGCACAGTGTGATCTCGTGTTGATTCAAGATGCAGACCTGGAGTATGACCCCCGCGATTACACTGCGTTGTTAAAACCTATCCAGGAAGGGTTGGCTCAAGTCGTCTACGGTTCGAGATTTTTAGGGGCGCCTCACCGGGTGGCCATGTTCTGGCATATGGTTGCTAATAAACTACTCACCCTTTTTACAAATATCCTTTACAACAGTATTCTCACGGACATGGAAACGTGCTATAAGCTCTTCGAGAGGGAACTTATCCAATCGATCCCTCTCAATGCTAAGCGCTTCGACTTTGAACCTGAAGTCACAGCAAAATTACTTAAACGAAAAGTTCGGATCTTTGAGGTACCGATTACGTTTAATCCCCGCGAGTATACTGAGGGTAAGAAAATCGGTATGTGGGATGCCTTTGAAGCTGTTTGGACCCTGATCAAGTACAGATTTGTGGACTAAGTTAAATTTATTACGAAGCCAAAGATCCTTCATTACGCACATCAAGTACATTTAATTGAAGACTTTCGGATCCCCTAAAGACATTCCTCTCGAACCTGAACAGCACGTCAACGTTATCGGCTAGCGAGTCGTAACGATCCCCAAGTCGAAAGGCAATGGCATCGAATAAACGATCATCCTGAACAAGTGATATTTTGAGATGAGCCCCATCGGTGCCCACCCGCCTCTTATTTTGAATTCGCGCGTTTTTCGTGCAATAGCTCGGGGCAGGATTTCCAGAACCAAACGGTTCAAGTTTGTCTTGAAAAAGTAGAAGATCCCAATCTAGATCCGAAAAAGATACAAAAGCGTCAAAACTCAAAGACGGAATTAGATCCACATCGGCTAGTTCGTCCTGAGCAATCTGAGCTATTTCATGGTGAAATTCTTCAAGGACATCATTTCTTACTGTGAAACCTGCAGCAGCATCATGTCCGCCAAATCTGACCAGGTAGTGACTGCACCTCTGTAACGCCGCGATAATACTAAATTCCGGAATGCTCCTTGCTGATGCACGAGTAAATTCATCCCCCCTCCGACCTATGATCGTAGGCCGATAAAATTCATCTACGATCCGAGATGCCGTCAAACCCAATATTCCCTCATGATATTCTGAAGCTGCAGCCAGGATGATCGGAGGTAAATTATCCTTGTCGATTTCATCCCTCACCAGTTTCCGGGTTTCGGCAGTAAGATCCTGACGCGTTTTATTTAGCCCATCCAGTTCTATGGCGCGCTGCCTGGCTAGATCTTCGTCTCTCTCCATCAGCAAATCTAAGGCCGTATTTGCCGAAGCAATCCTTCCTGCAGCATTAATTCTTGGACCTAGACCAAACGCTATCTTCATTGCGTCGATCTCGCCAATTCGATAACCACATATATCTATCAGCCCATTAATACCCGGACGTTCGCCAAGATTAATACGTTTTAAACCTTCTCTTACTAAGAAACGATTCTCTCCCGTTAAATGCACCATGTCAGCGACAGAGCCAATGGAGACAAAATCAAGGTATTCAATCGGCGCTCCACGACCTTTTTTTGTCATCACACCATGGAGAAGCTTGAAAGCCATTCCGACACCAGCCAGGTTTTTGTTTTTTGACAAATCCCCGTCTTGATGGGGATCAAGGATGACTACTGCAGGGGGTAGAACATTCCCGACTTTATGATGATCCGTAATGATGACATCCATTCCCAGATTAATGGCACGCCCCACTTCATCGACTGCGCGGATCCCGCAATCAACGGTGATGAGAAGGGAAGAGCCTTCTGATGCGAGTTTCTCGATGGCTTTATCGTTCAGTCCATAGCCCTCCTTAAACCTATCGGGGATGTATGTAGAGACATCCGCACCCAAATCCTTTAAGCCTGTCGATAGTAGTGCCGTAGCTGTGACGCCGTCGGCATCATAGTCGCCGTATACGACAATTCTCTGGTTGGACTCCAGCGCCTTCAGGATACGATCAACGGCTACATCCATTCCAAGGATGTCGAAAGGATTTTCAAGCGTAAAAATATCGGTATCAATGAAAGATCCTGCAATCTGTGGATCTTGAATCCCACGCGCCAACAGTAGTTTTGCTTCCAACGGCTTAAAACCTTCGAGCCTCTCGATTTGGCCTTCCTCGCACTGAACCCGTAATCGCCATTTTTTTTGCTCTATCATTTCATTACCTTTGTGCAAAATTCTCATCAGTCAGGAAATCGATGCCTGCTCAGGCACAATCAAAACATCATAATGGTATCTATTTCCAGACACTTATTCCTATGCTACGATTGACGCATGCGCATCGTTTTTATGGGGTCTCCCGATTTTGCTATTCCCGCATTATGTGCGATTCATCAGCGTTTCAACCTGGTGGGTGTGGTCTCTCAGCCTGACAGACCTGGAGGCAGAGGGCGAAAGCTTCGAGCTCCACCCATAAAAATTAGAAGTCAGGAGCTCGGTGTCCCTATCATACAACCTGAGACACTCAAAAACGATGCGGTCTTTGATCAACTCGCGTCATGGGAGCCAGACCTCATCGTAGTTACGGCTTATGGTCAAATTTTACCTCCGAATATCTTGACAATCGCAAAAGATTACGCGATTAACGTGCACGCCTCAGTTCTTCCTCGTTGGCGAGGCGCCGCGCCCATACAAGCTGCAATTCTCATGGGTGATTCCGAGACGGGCATCACAATCATGAAAATGGATGCGGGTATGGATACTGGTCCAATCATAAGTCAGAGAAGCACTCCGATTCAGAATGATGAAACCGGAGGAAAGCTCAGTGAACGCTTGTCGTATCTCGGCGCTGATTTGCTGATAGAAACGATACCTGCGTACGTTGCTGGCAATATCGTACCAACGGATCAAGATGACTCGCTTGCCACATATGCTCCTCAGCTAAAAAAGGCAGATGGCCGCCTAGATTTTCTCCAACCCGCCGATAAGCTCGTCCGCCAGGTTCGCGCATATGAGCCATGGCCAACTTCCTATTTTTATTGGGGCGATTTGCGGTGTACCGTTAGGGAAGCACACGCGTCATCAAGGTTGGCTCTGCCCGGATTGGTAGTCCAGCACGACGGCTTCCCCGCTATTGGGACTGAATCAGGATTAATTGTCCTTGACTTGATTCAACCTGCGGGAAGAAAAACAATGCCGGCTGACGCTTTCGTCCGTGGGTCTCCGGAGATCATTGATTCAAACATTGCATAGCTTTCAAGAATGAGGCTACTATGGAACTTCAAATCCTTCGGACGAGACACCCCCCCGAGATATACCACGCTCAGTTGGCAAACCTTATCAGTCAAGAAGGTCACCCGACAATGCGTGAAGATATTACAAACAGGCTTCATCGATTACCCACAAAGGACCGCCTGCTCCTTGCAGTCGATGGAGAGAACCTATTGGGCTACGCGCATCTTCGTGTTTCTGAGGATTTGGTCAACGATGAGACCGCCGAAGTTGTCGCCATTGTTGTTGAGGCGTCCAACAGACGATGCGGAATTGGCACGAGGTTAATCAACGCAGCTGAAACATGGGCAACACAATCTGGTCGTGCCAGGCTGTTGCTCAAAACAGATGTTGTCCGCACTCCTGCACATGCTTTCTTCAGTGCGCTAGGTTATGAAAAGGACTCCACAACAATTGAATTTATCCGCAATCTTGATAAACCAAGTTCCTAGCCAGGCCGGGAGGTAGAGATCCAACTCAAAATGATAATTACATCGCATTTGTATAAGCTTTTATGACTTCTCTCTCTACCCAAATTCTCGTAATAGGTGGTGGCGCCACTGGATTAGGAATTGCCTGGGAGGCCAGCCTTCGAGGCTTGAAAGTCGTCCTTATCGAGAAAGGCGATATAGGACAAGGTACAACTGGAAGGTACCATGGTATCCTCCATTCCGGCGGCAGGTATGTTATTTCGGATCCCAAATCAGCCAAGGAATGTGCATCTGAAAATGTTCTACTGAGGAAGATCATCCCTCATGCAATCGAGGATACGGGGGGTTTATTCGTTGCGACGCCATCTGACCCAATTGAATATCCAGATGAGTGGTTTTCCGCCTGTCAAAATTTATCGCTCCCCGTCGAAGAGATACCCCCAAAACATGCACGCAAGATCGAACCAGAAATAAATCCACGAATTTCCCGTGCTTTTCGGGTAAATGACGCCACGCTGGATTCATTTGATCTCACGCACAGTCTAGTAAACTCGATCATCTCTGCCGGTGGACAGGTTTGGCTTCATCATAAACTTGTCTCATTAAAGCTGCGTAAGGGTCGCGTCCACACCGCAGAAATTCTTGACCTTGAAAGCGGTGAAACGATCCTTGTGGGCGCAAACGTAGTCGTCAACGCCACAGGACCGTATGCTGAGAAAATCGCTCATATGGCGGGAATCCAACTTCCCATTGCCCTGGGAAAGGGCACCATGGTTGCCATGGGCATTCGTCACGTCAATACTGTGATAAATCGCTGTAAAAGGCCAGGAGATGGAGATATCCTGGTTCCTGTGGGAACGGTGGAAATTTTAGGGACCACAGATGTCACAGTTGAAGAACCCGACGATCTCACTATACATCCATGGGAAATAGATTTGTTGATTGCCGAAGGTGAAATTCTCGTACCCGGTCTCTCTCAAGTACGTCCTTTGCGCACTTGGGCAGGCATTCGCCCCCTCTACAGATCCTCAAAAGACGAAGAAGCGACCAGGGGAATAACCCGCTCCCATGTCATCATAAACCATGAAACTCGGGATGGTATCGGTGGGTTTCTAAGCGTCTTTGGCGGTAAATTGACGACGTTTAGAATCATGGCTGTTGAGACAGTTGATCTAATCAGCGAACTGCTCGATGTGGGCACGAAGAGCGTGAGTGATTGTGCCTTCCTGGAACCTACAGAAAATCAACACTACACCTCGCTAGTCGATCGGTTAAATGCACTTGAGCAACCCTCGCGCCGCGTACCCGGTAAACAAATATTGTGTGAATGTGAATTGGTGAGTTATGCAGACGTCGAAAATTCCCTGACCTCTGGCTCACGGCTGGAACTCGACGATGTACGACGAGATCTTCGCCTTGGGATGGGTCCCTGTCAGGGAGGGTTCTGTGGATACAGAGCCGCGGGGATGGCAACTGAGCTATTCGATGATGCCCCGCCTGATGGAGGTTTAATTGATTTTGTGAATGAGCGCTGGAAGGGCATTCGACCGCTTGCGTGGCATCACAATATGAGACAGCTAGAATTTACGCGAAGGCTTTATCTTGATGTTCTTGCTGTTGACAACCTGGAGCACGATATTAAATGACGACGGACATAATCGTCATTGGCGCCGGTCTTGCAGGATTGTCTGCTGCTCTATTTGCAGCCGAGCAAGGAGCCTCGCTTCTGCTTGTATCGTATGGCCGGGGAAGTTTAGGAATAAGCACGGGGTGTATC
>JBGUDT010000002.1:7475-9429 GCA_041821665.1 Anaerolineales bacterium | reverse complement strand
TTTGCAGCCGAGCAAGGAGCCTCGCTTCTGCTTGTATCGTATGGCCGGGGAAGTTTAGGAATAAGCACGGGGTGTATCGATGTCTGGAAGTCGGCGACGCCATCTCGCTCCCTGCCAAAAATGAAAGTAGATCATCCTTACGCGCTGGTGGGATATCCATGCATCCGTGAAAGCATCGCATCATTTAAAACGTTCTCTCACCGGTCAGGTTATGAACTCCATGGGAAATTGAGTGAAAATATCCAGCTCCCAAGTCCAATTGGCGCCCCTAAAATTACGTGTCTCGCCCCCTACTCGCTACATAATGGACGTCTTGATCTCAAGCAACCAATTACACTGGGGCAATTTCAATCATTTCGTGATTATGCGCCATTTATCATTAAGAAGAATTTGGAAAGAGCAGGATTCAGGATAGCTTCCATTCTTGAGCTCCCCCTCTTTGACCTACCGCGGGGTCGAGATGCATATTCAACGGATCTTGCACATTTATTTGAAGATGCGAGTTGGCGAGAAGAAATCATCAGATCCTGGCGCCCTCACCTCGCCGGAGTTGAGCGATTGGGCATTCCAGCCGTACTGGGCCTCCAACAACATGACGTAATTCTTGAAGAGTTAGAGACCGAATTGGAAACGAATATATTTGAAATCCCCACGTTGCCGCCAGTGATATCGGGTATGAGGCTTGAAAGAGCCTTGCGCGAAAGCTTACGTTCAAAACATGTCGAAATCATCGAGGGGTCGAGGGCCATCGGCCGAATCGATGGTCGAAGCCGCGGACAGCAGGTTCGTGGCATAGTGCTTCAAACGTCCGGGGGTCCAAGAGTCTTTGAATCTAAGTCCGTAATCCTCGCCACTGGTGGATTATTGAACGGCGGTCTCATTGCCCTTCGAGGGAAGCAAGTTAAGGAATCTGTGTTTGATCTTCCCGTGGTCATCAATCATGATGTCGATCAATGGACCGTTGAAAATCTTCTAAATCCACAGCCCTTTGCCCGGATGGGAATTCGTGTTGATGCGGATATGCATCCCCTGGGCGTGGATCACCAACCCTTGTTTAAGAACCTATTTGCAGCTGGGGGTATCATTGGAGGCTCAGACCGTTCTTCCGAAGGATCACGTCAGGGGATCGATATCGCCACAGCCTACCGAGCTGCAAGTCGTGCCGTAGATACCTAATCAAGCTATCCGCTACACGAAAACAAAAAAGGCATGGACATGAATCATAGACTTACACTTCTCCGTCACGGATTAAGCATCGCAAATCGCGATGGCATTGTCACGGGACAAAGAGACTTCCCTCTCGCCGAGGAAGGAATCAAGCAAGCCAAACGCCTTGCCGAATTCTGGAAGGCTCGAGATGTCAATTTTCGGACAATCATAAGCAGTCCCCTCGCTCGAGCGAAACAAACTGCCGAGATTATTGCTGATGCGCTCGGCAACGACATTCAATACAATGATATCTGGATGGAACGCCACCAGGGCGACGCAGAGGGCATGCCATACGAAAACGCTAAAAATTGGTATGCAAACAAGACACATCCTTCAATCCATGATCCAATATTTAACACAGGCGAGAGCGAATGGGAGTTGTACTGCCGAGGAGGGGACGGACTACTACAACAGCTTCGTCTCGAACCTGCCGACTATTTGATCGTCTCCCATGGCGCCATTCTCGGCGCAGCGCTTCGTTCTGCACTTGGTATTCCCCCTCGTGACTCATTTAACGCCGCCAGATTATCCTTTGACAACACAGGTTATGCAGTTTTGAAATATGTGTCTGATCTGCCCCGTTGGGATTTGCACACTTTGAATCAAACATGCCACCTTACGTGCGGAAAGCCAGAATTTTTTGGAAGCGTCGAATGAGCGAGCTTGTACTCAAGCATGGCCGAATTTACACGCTTACACGAGAGTTACCTCAAGCAGAGGCGATGTTCATCCGGGATGGGAATAT
>JBGUDT010000002.1:3758-7322 GCA_041821665.1 Anaerolineales bacterium | reverse complement strand
GACCCAACATCTAGCCGATTGTTTAAAACGTGTTGAGGAAAAGGCTCAAAGGACACCTCACGGCGAGTGGATCCTTGGACATGGATGGGACCAAAATCGCTGGGACTCCTACGGAACGGCATCGCAGCTCGACATGGTTACATCAGACCACCCTGTGTATCTCACAGCCAAGTCGCTTCATGCAACGTGGGTGAATTCGCGAGCGTTGCATTCAGCCGGCATCTCTGCCGAAACCAAGGACCCTGATGGTGGAGCGATACAAAGACAGGATGACAACGCTCCAACCGGCATTTTGTTTGAGGAAGCGATGAAACTCGTCTCCGGGAAAATCCCAATTCCGGAGCAAGCACAAATCTCGTCAGCGATTGAACAAGCTCAATCCAAATTACATGCATATGGCATTACGAGCGTCCATGATTTCGATGGCGCGGACTGCTTCCGTGCCCTCCAGCAACTTCACTTAAATGACAAATTAAAGCTTCGCGTGTTAAAGAATATTCCGGTGTCTCACCTGGATTCCGCCCTGGATCTTGGGTTGAGAACTGGATTTGGAAATGATTTTATACGCATGGGGAATGTAAAATTATTTTCGGATGGCGCACTTGGCCCTCGCACTGCGGCCATGCTTGCCCCCTATGACCACGATGAAGAGAATTCAGGAATTCTGCTCCTTGATTCAGAAGCCATTGTTGAAATTGGGATACGTGCAGCTCGAGGTGGACTGGGATTAACGGTGCATGCCATTGGCGACCGCGCAAACCATGTCACGCTGGATGCCTATGAAGAAATCCGTCGGTTCGAGGCGAGCACATCGTTTGACCTTCTTCCGCATCGCGTGGAGCATTTACAAGTACTTCATCCAGACGATATAGATCGAGCGGCGTCTCTAGGAATAATCGCTTCCATGCAACCGATCCATGCCACATCCGACATGGACGCTGCTACCCAATATTGGGGGGAAAGGACAAGATATGCATACGCATGGAACACACAACTCAAACATGGAGCACAGATCTATTTTGGTTCAGATGCGCCGGTAGAATCCCCTAATCCATTTTGGGGGTTGCACGCTGCGGTTACGCGTCAGCAACGAGGGTCAACGACGATCGAAAGCAGTTGGATTCCAGAGGAACTAATTGCGTTTGAAGACGCCCTCACCGCTTATACATCTGCTCCCGGGTTTGCATTCAGCCCCACTCGCATCGGTCTCCTACGTGCCGGTTACGCAGCAGATCTGGTCCTTCTGGATGTCGACCCCTTTACTCTCTCACCCCATGAATTGGCAGATGTTAAACCTGCTGGAACCATCCAGGCCGGTCAATGGGTCTATCGAGCTTGAGGTTTCGCTTAAGCGAGCGTCCGATAATCCCCATTTCTCTTTGTGACGCCCTCCGCATCGAGATGCTCCATCAATGCCAGAATGTATTTTCTGGTGGAGTGCAATCCATCGCGTGCTTCAGCGACCGTGATCGTCCCTGATGTACCTAGTCGTGAAACTATCCAATTTTTCATCTCTTCATAGGTCGCTTTATCGAGTAATACCTCATTCGATATTTGTACTAGCGATCCAGTCGTCAAACAGTAGCCAAGCAGTTCGACACCAATCAATTCGATGGATTCTTTAACCGAGGGGGGAGTTTGAGGTGATGTCTTAAACCTATCGAGCAGCAGCTCGACATGTTTTTCCTGCTTTGGCGTAAGCTCTATTTTATATGTGTTCAAACGCACAAGAGCGCCTGACATAGATATTACTTCATCCTCAATGGCTAAATCGAGTATCAAGTTAAATTCCTTTGCTCCAATGCCTAGTTTACTTCTCAGTTCTTCCTTAGGGATGCCAATACGTAGCGGATATTCTGTGTGATAAGACATGGTTGCTGACCGTATCTCCACCTTCATATTCTCCCAGTTCGCGACGTGCATCACAATTGTCTTGTCACGATTGGAGGCTTCTCTATCACCAAACGCGATGATGAGGTCCTCTTCTTGAAGCTCTTGAATAGCAGCATTCAGGGCATCATCGTTCAACCCCGAGATTCGGCTAAGCTCACCCATCGGCATCATATTCAGATTTTGCATGGACCTCGCGAGTATTTGTCCAGGAGAACCCATCAACATTTCTTCTAGCTTTTCTAAATTAGCCTCATCCCAACGACGATGCAACCGGTGGGGGTGCGGATCCACAATCCGACCTCCTCCCAAAGTCGTACTTGGGGATGGTCTACGTAGAATGAAATGGTCAGCCCGAGCTGCGACTACGGGACGATCGAGTACGAGTTGCAGCCATCCCGTTTCTCCGGGTTGTAATTCTTCTCGACCCAGTAGCCTTATACGCGCCATGCGTTGAGCCGCTCCAAGAAATAGCTTCCCCTCCTGGTTGTGTTTAACGATTGATTCAGCATCCGAAATTAACCTGAAGTTCACATCGAGCAGTCTCGTAGGCTCATATGTGCCTGGATACATCAAAACATCACCGCGCTCCAGATCATCGACATCTACGCCAGAGAGATTTACCGCGACCCTGCTGCCGGGTTCCGCGTGATCGATCTCATTCTGGTGCGTTTGCAACCCCCTAATCCGACCCTTTGAATCAGAGGGAAGAGCTATCACATCCTCGCCCACACCCAAACTCCCATCAAGCAGGGTGCCAGTGGTCACGGTGCCAAAACCCGAGATGGTAAATACCCGGTCAATAGAGAGCCGTGGTTTTCCTAAGTTTGATCTCACAGGTAGATCCTGCAAGGTGTGTTCTAAAATCCGGCTTAACTCCTCAATTCCCACAGCCTTCGTTGCTGACACATCAACCATGGGGGAATCAGACAAAGCGGTTGACAGCAGCAATGCTTTAATTTCTTCATGGACTAAATTCAACCAGGATGGATCATCAACGAGGTCAACTTTTGTGATGGCGATCACGGCGCGTTCTATTTCCAGAAGGTCTAAGATCGCCAGGTGTTCACGTGTTTGGGGCATGACACCTTCATCTGCCGCGACAACAAACAGGGCAGCATCTATCCCCCCGACACCTGCAAGCATGTTATCAATGAAGTCCCGGTGACCGGGAACATCGATGATCCCGACAGTTTCTCCCTCAGGAAGCGTCAACCAGGCGAACCCTAGATCAATGGTCATCTCGCGCTCTTGTTCTTCTTTCAGGCGATCCGGGTTGATGCCCGTAAGCGCATTAACCAACGAGGACTTCCCATGATCAACATGGCCGGCAGTACCAACGACTCTCATAATTATTTTCCGCTCAGTGTAAGGGGTTGGTGAACACAGTTTCTAACATTCCACATTTATGATTTGGCTCTCTCAATTTCTGCAAGCCATTCTCGCATTGTGGATACTAATTCGCTCAGTCTGATGCGATCGGTCTCCCTCAGAGTTTCATAGTCCTGGATCAGCCTGGTTGAGTCACTGCTCAGTTCTTCTAAGTCAACTTGAAGTTTTTCATGTCTTCTATCGTGCTCGCGCCATTGCTCGTCACTGGAAAGTTTGAATGTGTTCCACCTTTTCATATCATCTGCTTGAAAAGATGACCACTCCTGCTTGTTTCGGTCTTCA
>JBGUDT010000002.1:1094-3660 GCA_041821665.1 Anaerolineales bacterium | reverse complement strand
AGCCAAACGGTGCATCTCGCTTACTTCAGTTATTCTGCGCTCTAATTTCTCGATGACCCTGTCCAACTCGGTTTTCATCTTCAAAAGAGATCGGTAGGTATCTTCATATATCTTCAATCGCTCATCAAAATCGGCGGCAAGTTCCTCAATGGAGTTAAAGCGCTTCTCCCATACCTGCCACTCCTTATCAAATTCGACCAGCTTCAAACCCTGGTTTTCAATCCATGCATGCTGAGCGTCCAGTCTTTCTTTTTCGCTTGCAGCAAGTTCAGCATTCCTTATTTCATTTCGACGCGCACGATCATCTACCGACTCAAGATCCCCCCGAGTTCGATCCAGACCTTTTCTGAGGTCCTCTAACTCATGTTCAACTTCCATAACCCGTCGATTGTCCTGTGCCCGTCCATCCTCGAATCCGGCAACGGATCGGCCGAAATCATTTGTCTTGTTAGTCAGTTTCTCGACATTAAGCTCAAGTTTTCCTAGTGCCTTTGATATTCTTATCTCTTCTTCTCGTCTATTCTCAAGTGTTTCTTCAATCTGGGTGAGTTTACGTAGCTCTGTGCGGATATCGTCTATGTTTGATGCGACCGAGCGTTGGTCTGTTTTCCTGAGTTCTTCGTTCTGCTGTTCTTTAGCTGTCCGGCGCTCTTCTGCAATCTCTAACTGATTTGACACCTCGATCCGGTGCTTGCTCAGAGTTTCGTCCATCTGATGAATTCTTGTTGTCAGAGCAGCCAACCTGCTCACTTCGCTCGTAATCTCTTTGATCTGTTCGTTCTGTGTCTTCAGGAGTTTTTCTACATCTCCGATTTTATCAAGCGCTTGTTTTGTTTCAGCTTTATCCTTACGCCTTTCATCATCTATCCAATCAAATCGTTTTTCTACCTGCTGCTCATCCATAATTAGGCCTCTAGAAGATCGTCGCGCATTATAGCATGGGGAAAATGGGAGAATCTAAGGGAATAAATGAGTCATCCCCGCTGCAACACCAATAATCCATGGATATATAAGCTGTGGAAAAACACCAAGGAGGATCACGATGACGACACCTCCTGCGAAATACACACGCTCGATAACATTTGCTTGCTTATTGCTATCCATTTCCCCAGGCTGCAGAAAGGATCGAGTCCAAATCAAACCTCTTGCCACGATGAGCGCAAGTACGAGGATGACGCTCCACGCAGCCAAGTTGTCGACAACTGAAAGTGACAGCAAAAGAGACCAGCGTCCTGGAAATCCGGCCGTAAGCGGAAAGCCTGCCAATGAAAATATCCCAACCACCAAGCCTGCTGCGACAAGTGGCATCCTGTATGCCACACCAATGAAGTTGGCTTGATTTTGAATCATCTTAAGACGCGATAAGGAAAGCGCCCACATACTCAAGCTAATGACTCTGACGCCAGATAATCCTAACGCGAGTTTAAATCCCTCGGTCGTTCCAAGACCGACAGCAATCAACATCACACCCAGGTCCGCGATTAGCGCATAGGCCATGAACTTTTTTAAAGAACGCTGACTTACTGCCATTATTCCTCCAAATATCGCGGTGACGACACCGGCCATTCGGAGTGCATTAAAAAAAGTTGAGCTCTCGCGCAACCATGGATACGCGTCTAGAAATCTGAACAAGAAGAAAAGTCCTGATCCCTGTAAAAGGATAGCTACAAAAACAACAACGTATGGATGTGCTTCATCTGCAGCTCGAGGCAGCCATAAGTGCATCGGTGGCACAGCCATCAAAATGGCAAATCCGAACGCGAGTAAGAACGTCGCTCGCTGCGCAAGATCAGGCGTAGCTTCTGTAACACCTGTGATCTCGAGAAGCCATCCCGTGACCAATATCGCCATCATTGCCAATGTGTATAACGTCAGAAGCCTCAGTGCACCAGTTTTTGCTGGATAACGAGCTGTGACCAGGAGTAAAACAGCCCCGAGCGCAGCAATTTCGAGAAAGATGGCAGCGAACAGAAATGGCTTCACCATCAAAGATCCAGCAAGAACACCCAGTATCAGCATGCCTATTGGATTTAAAAATCGTGTGGTCCGAACAATCCAACCTGCAGAAAGCATGAATGCTCCTGCCAGATATAAATAACCCACCATGGGTCTGGTGTTAGGGTCAAGGATCAGGCTCCTACCCAATTCACTCCAAGTGCCAGATATCTTCACGGACAAACCAAAGATGGCAACAGGGGCATCAATCGGAGCAAGCAGCACAAAAATAGCAATAAATGCAGCGCCAAACGCAGTGAAAAGCGAAGCGAGCATCGGGTTGTTTCGCAAAGCCAGCGCGAGAAGCGCAAAGAGGATGGTGAGTAGAAAAAGGACGAATGGTGCCGTCATGTTTCTGTCTGCTCTAGAGGGATTGTCCTCGGATTTAACAAGAGTAAGTAGCTTACAACCAAAGCTATTCCGAGATGCACAAGTGCCAGCAAGGCTACAATTGCCAGGGATGGTTCGACCGAGCTATAGATAATATCAAAACCTGCCAGCATCACGAGCAATCCGATTCCCACCCTGAATGCCGAATCGAACAAGCCAAGAATGAGGATACCCGTAACCA
>JBGUDT010000002.1:0-854 GCA_041821665.1 Anaerolineales bacterium | reverse complement strand
ACGGCAGAGATGTGGTAACCAGCCAGGCACTAAGAGCGTAAGCCGCACATAATCCTGCGAGAATGAATCTTGGGTTGTCCCAGACCACGAGGAGAATACAAAGAAACGCGATCATCCAAGTGGCAATGGTTGAATAAGATTGAAGATATTCCATCAGTTTCCTAACCCAGCGCAAGGACGAGAATCATTACGATAACGAACATCCAAAGAATAGCGCCCTCCCCCTCCAAAACACCGCCAATAGAGCGGATCGCATCCAGCAATAATTGAATTATCCGTCGCAGCGTATCATAAAGTGGTCCCGTGTCGATAAAATCGATACGTGCTCGAAGTTGTTCAATGTATTCTTCGGGTATTCGTCTTAAAGCGACGAAGCTGATTAAGCCTAAAACGAGAACTATTAGAAATATCACAATCCCCACAATCGAAATATTCGATGCCTCGCGAATTCCGATTCCAACCGCGACAAATACCGGTAACGCCAATCCAAGCGTGTAGACCATCCGCACCCGACTCTCGCCCTCGGACCACGGTGTCAAGTCCTGTAGAATCACCTTAATGCTGCCGAGACCTAAGAGAAGAAGACCTAGCACGCCAGAGATGGCTAGAACCTTCAAATCCCCTACGAGAAGACCCTCGCCAATCGAGGCGGCAAGAACACCGCCAGGTGAAATAGGTGCGCCTAAAAGGATGATCGTAGAAAGCAAGGGCCAGATGCGATGGGAGGGAAGGTGAATTTCTGTGAGAGAAATCACAGCACCGATCAACAATATCAGCGCCGCAGCGGCTGCGATTGCTACCCCCCCATTCGAATGAACGCTCGCCGCTAATATCCCAATTCCTGATAGTGTAAG
>JBGUDT010000001.1:106635-120895 GCA_041821665.1 Anaerolineales bacterium | reverse complement strand
TGAGCAGAATGCCGACTACGGCTAAAAGATATAAACGGTTCTTATGCATGGTTCTTTTTCCTCCTCGGAAAATTTTAACTCGGGATAACTAGATCGATTACGTAGTGAACCTTCTGTGGCTTTTATAAATGCTCGTCGATCAAATAATCCCACCTCCTCTTCTCTCTTCCAACTCCTTAAATTATCCACTGTTTTGACCATATTAGCGCGAATGAAATCCAGATGCAAGTGAGCTTTATCTTGTGTCATTTCAGGACGAATATTACAATGGCTCCCTTATGTCTGGAGATTCATTTCAAGGCGCTGTAGATTATCTGTATAGTTTCGCTGATTTCAGCGTTGAACGGAGCTACCGCTATTCGGCGGAAGTTTTCGAGCTTCAACGCGTCAAAGATTTACTGCATAGTATCGGCGATCCTCAGGAAAAATTCAAGGCTTTTCACGTCGCCGGGACGAAGGGTAAGGGCTCCGTCTCCGCGATGATGGCATCGATTCTCCATGAGGCTGGCTATCGGACAGGCTTATACACCTCGCCTCACCTCGTGAGATTGAATGAGCGCTTTCAGATCGATGGGGGACCGATTTCTGACGATGAATTTGTTGCCGTGCTTGAGCGTCTGAAACCTCACATAGATTCTTTTCCGGGGCTGACAGTTTTTGAAATTCTTACCTCGATGGCGTTTCTCTTCTTCGCACAACAGGGTGCAGATTGTGCTGTGATCGAAGTTGGACTCGGAGGCCGGTTGGATGCAACCAATGTGCTTGCACCCCTTGTGAGCGTGATCACGACGCTTTCATACGATCACATGCATCTCCTCGGGGACAGCTTATCCGACATCGCACGCGAGAAGGCCGGAATTATCAAGTCCGGTATCCCGGTCGTATTATCGCCTCAGCAAATCGAAGCCGATCTTGTCGTTGCAAGTATTGCCGATGAGAGATCTTCCCCCCTCATTCGTGTGGGAAAGGACTGGTTGTTTTCTTCAGGAAGCAGAGGCCTTGATGGTCAGGTGGTATATATCTGGTCTTCCGAAGAACAATCCAGGATGGATGCCTACGTGGAATCTGCCGGAAGTGAAGAGTGGGTGCCACCCAGGTATGAGCTCCCGTTGTTGGGGTATCATCAAATTACGAATGCAGCCACCGCGTATGCGGCGATCAAAGAAGCCTCAAAAAACGGTCTTACGATTTCTGATGCTGCGATTCGGGATGGATTTACAAAAGTTTCGTGGCCTGGAAGGTTTCAGATCCTTTCGCAAAAGCCAGCGGTCGTAGTGGATGCGGCTCACAATCGTGACTCGGCGCTCAAGCTGCGAATTGCACTGGACGATTATTTCCCAGGCCAACCCGTTATTTTGATCTTCGGCGCCTCGGAGGATAAGGATATCCAGGGCATGCTTGACGAGCTGCTGCCTCGGGTGGATCGTCTCATCGTAACTCGTACTGAACACCAACGTGCAGAGAAACCCGAGTTTCTTGCCTCCATCGCACATCAACATGGATTGCAAGTAGAATCGGTTGAACCCGTATCGAAAGCACTTGAGACTGCGCTCGGCGTTGCACAAGTAGATGATGTTATCCTTGCCACCGGTAGCGTGTTCGTTGTTGGAGAGATTCTTGCATCTTGGGAGATGTCAAATAACTCTCAAGGTAGCAGGAAGGAATGATGGAGCTTATGAGCACAATCTATGGGCGTTGGCCGACGATCCCCTCTGATATTGGAGACACGATTAATCGTCGAGCTGAAGAACTGTATGAGATCCGTGATGGCATTGAAGATGATGAAGGGTTGATCGAATGTGCTGTTCTGCCGCTTCGTGATATTGTCCTCTTCCCTAATTTACTCACTCCGCTATTCGTTGCCCATGCTCCAACGTTGGCTGCAGTTGAAGACACGGTTCGTTCGGGATCCACGATGATCTCGATTGCGCAATTAGATCCTGATCTTGAATCTCCCACACCGGACGATCTTTATACCGTAGGGACAGAGATTGCAGTCGGTCGGATAATGCGAATCCCCGATGGATCTATCTCGTTGATGACTCATGGCAGGAGGAGAGTAGAAATCGTTGAGGTAACTCAGATCAGTCCCTACATACGAGTGCGTGCCCGACCTATCGAAGAATCCGTTGATGCAAACAAAGAAACCGTAGCGCTCATGCGAGCGGTCCAAACCCTTTTTGAGAAATGTGTGGAATTGAATCGATCACTTCCCGAAGAAGTTTATCTCTATGCAATGAATATCGAAGAGTCGGGATGGCTTGCGGATTTAATCGCCTCAGCGCTTGACATTTCACTCTCTGAGCGACAGGTCATTCTTGAAGTATTCGATCCAATCACCAGATTACAGCAGATCAGCGTCCTTCTTGGTCGGGAGTTGGACGTTCTGGAACTAGAAAACCAAATTTATTCAAAGGTTCAAAACGAGGTCGACCGCTCTCAGCGGGAGGTGTACCTGCGGGAACAGATGAAGGCCATTCAAGCCGAACTCGGGGAGGGGGATATCTGGTCTCAAGAGATTAATGAGTTACGAGAGCGGATAGAGCACTTAAGCTTGCCAGAAGATGTTGAAGCCCGTGCGCTGAAGGAATTGCAGAGGTTGAGCCAGATGCCGCCGATGTCACCAGAAGTAGGCATCATCCGAACCTATTTGGACTGGTTGACCGAGCTTCCTTGGACGGCGGCGACTATCGATAATCTGGACCTCGGTCATGCGATAGATGTGTTGGAGAGTCAACACTATGCATTGTCCGAGGCGAAGGATCGAATTCTGGAGTACATCGCTGTCCGGAGTTTAGCCCCCGAAAAACATCGGCAACCTATCCTTTGTTTTGTCGGTCCTCCAGGGACGGGAAAAACATCGCTGGGTAAGTCGATTTCAGACGCGTTGGGCAGGAAATTCATTCGTCATTCTCTCGGCGGCATCAGAGACGAGGCTGAGATTCGTGGTCATCGCAGGACGTATATTGGAGCGCTTCCAGGCAGAATCATTCAGGCAATGAGACGGGGAGAAACAATAAATCCACTTTTCATGCTTGATGAAATTGACAAGCTGGGTCAAGATTTTCGTGGTGATCCGGCATCAGCACTTCTAGAAGTTCTAGACCCAGAGCAAAATAATACATTCTCCGATCACTATATTGAGATCCCATATGATCTCTCGTCTGTCATGTTTATCACTACTGCGAACACATTGGATTCGATCCCTCCAGCGTTGCTCGACAGACTGGAGGTCATTGAGTTTCCAGGCTACATTGAAGAGGAAAAGGTAGTCATCGCGCAAAAATATCTTGTCAGTCGCCAGCTTGAGCAAAATGGTTTATCGCCGGATGAGCTTTCAATTACGGAGCAGACGCTCCGTCACATCATCCGGGAGTACACATGGGAATCAGGGGTGCGAAATCTAGAACGTGAGATCGGCAAGCTCTGCAGAAGGATTGCAAGGCAGAAGGCCGAAGGGAAAAAAGTTTACCGTCGGATAACCCCCAGTATGCTTGCTAAGATTATTGGTCCTCCGCAAATTATCCCACACGAGCTGGAACAGGAAGATCACGTAGGTTTGGCGACCGGGCTTGCATGGACCGAGAATGGCGGCGATACGATATCCATTGAAGCTCTCCTCGTAGAAGGAAAAGGTGGGCTGCAGATCACGGGACACATCGGCGAGGTGATGCAGGAATCTGCGCAAGCAGCACTCTCCTATGTAAAATCTCTAGCAGATGAGCTCAAGATCGATGTAGAACTGTTTGAGAAGATGGATATCCACATCCACGTACCCGAGGGTGCGATTCCAAAAGATGGACCCAGCGCGGGTATCACAATGGCAACAGCTCTGGCTTCTGCGATGACCGGGCGAGCTGTACGGAAAGATGTGGGAATGAGTGGTGAGATTACTCTGCGCGGGCGGGTACTTGCGATAGGGGGTGTACGGGAGAAAATCCATGCTGCTTATAGACTTGGTTTGAAGTGTGTTATCATCCCGGCCAAGAATGACAAGGATCTTTTAAAAATACCCCGCCAGGCGAAAAATTCGATTGATATTCAAATGGTACAGAACATGGGTGAGGTGCTTGACCTGGCCCTTGTGCCGGAGGCTCAGACGCAACGACGTCGCTCGGCAGGACGTTCGAAGGGGATGAGGGATAACCCTGTTCAACCCTCAGCTTAAGGGTCCCGGCTTGAGATATCTCCATTTTTTTTATCGCATTTGAGAATGTGAACGAATGACTCGATTTAAAGTACCTCCTCTGTTGATGAGCGGTTCTCTAGCCTTGCTGTTCGTCCTCTCGGCTTGTACGCGTACAGCCATACCACTCAACAGTGACCAGACAGCCCTCACAGCGACGGCATTCACGCAGCAAGAATTGGATGCAAGCCCCCTTGAGACTGAGGGCGGATATGCTGTCGTTTGGATGCCTCTGGAAGAAAAGTTGAAGGTTTACAATCCGGCTGGAATCGCTGGGAATCTCCTGGATGAACTGCCATACGATCAGGGAGGGATACACCTCACAGGCAATTCAACCGCATTGGGGAGCTCGATATGGGTAGAGATCACCGTTATGGGGGATGACCCAGGTTGGGTTAACGCTTGGAACCTGACCGAAAATGTTGATCCGACGATCTTCTGTGATGATCCCCAGGTGTTGATACGATTACAGGAATTAGAGGACGCTTTTGAGAGTGGGGATGGAAATTTACTCGCTCAAGGAATTAATCCATCGAGAGGTTTGGTCATTAGACATGACTGGTGGAATCCCGAGGTCATAATCCCGCAAGATTCGATTCCAACTTTGTTTCAAGACTATCATGAGATAGATTGGGGTGTATTGAGTGGCGGTGATTTCCAGATTCTTGGATCCTTCAAGGATGTCCTTTATCCCTCGCTAGCTACAGCGCTGCTTGATGAGCAAGATCCGGTCTGTAATGTCCTTCCCATAGGCACGACTTCACGTGAGGCGATTTGGCCAAGTGAGTACTCGTCCCTCAATTACTATGCATTCCACCTCCCCGCGCCCGAAGATGGGAATCAATTTGATTGGCAAACTTGGGTTGTCGGCTTTGAATATATCGGGGGTGTTCCTTACATTACGGTGCTAATACAGTATCGTGGCGATGTGTGAATATGAGATCTCTTGCAAGGGGGTTGGAATGTTCAACTCTCGAGATCGGGTGAGCCATTAGATAATTTTATTAGCAACTCCTGCAAACGTACTTTCCATTCAATCTCTCCCTCTCTCGTAATCCAATACCCTCGTTTGCTTCGATGAATATCTTTCCCATAGGACCTGTCAGCGCTTTCATAATCTTTGCTTGGTGCTCCTATAAGTATCTTGCCATTCTCGGTGGTGACCGAGTCAACTCCCGCTCTCATCGCTAGTATTTTAATCTGAACTTGGTAGATGAGATTGCTAACCTCCACGGGAGGCGGTCCAAAACGATCACCAAGCTCTGCTTCGAAGGAGCGTAATTCATCGATAGAACGGATTCCAGCGAGACGCCGATAAAGCTGGAGGCGGAGGTTTCTTTCCGGGACATATTCTTCCGGAATTGCGGCGGCAAGGGGTAGCTCGATCGACGCTGGCGGGAGATCGTCCATGACCAGTATACCTGCTGGAGTTTTCATATCATAACGCTCCCTGAGGCGGCGGACGGCGCGTGCGAGCAGTCTGGTATACAGGTGAAACCCAACTGCGGAAATATGTCCATGTTGCCTTGTGCCCAGGATATCGCCGGCGCCTCTCATCTCGAGATCGCGCATAGCGATTGAATAACCAGCGCCAAGCTGACTGTGTTCAGCAATGGTCTCAAGACGCTGAAAAGCTTCCTCTGTGGTGCGCCCGCGCGTATACCTAAAGAAGTAGGCATAAGCCTGGATGGCTGCTCTGCCCACTCTTCCGCGAAGTTGATACAACTGGGCCAGTCCAAATCGGTCGGCTCTATCGACGATCAGAGTATTTGCGTTCGGAATGTCAAGACCGGATTCAATGATGGATGTACTGACGAGGACATCCACTTCTCCCGAAGTGAATTCATCCATCACGGCAGAAAGCTCCTGTTCCCGCATCTGACCATGTGCGACCATAAATTTCGCCTCCGGGATGAGATCCTCTAGTTTCTTCCGGATGGTTTCTATGGTCTGTACTCGATTGTGGACGAAAAAAACCTGCCCACCTCGTTCCATCTCTCGCAGGATTGCCGATCTTATGACCCTGGGATTGTAAGTTCCAACATACGTCTTCACTGGAAGGCGGTCCTCAGGAGGCGTACTAATGGTCGAGATGTCACGAACTCCTGTGATCGCCATGTAGAGCGTTCTGGGAATAGGCGTAGCCGTAAGCGTGAGAACATCGACTTGTGTTCTCATTTTCTTGAGAAATTCCTTATGGGTGACACCAAAACGCTGCTCTTCGTCGACAATCAACAGGCCAAGATCTTTGAAGACTACATCTGGTTGGAGGAGGCGGTGGGTCCCGATTAGTATGTCGATTTCTCCAGCGGCAAGCCGTCTCAGAATTTCCCGCGACTCCGACGGTGTCCGGAAACGTGACAGCATCTCAACTTCAACAGGGAATGCAGTGAGCCTTCGTTTAAATGTTTGAAAGTGCTGCTGTGCAAGGACGGTGGTCGGAACAAGCATACCCACTTGTTTGGAACCCATAGCTGCCTTAAACGCTGCACGAACGGCCACTTCCGTTTTGCCGTACCCAACATCACCACAGATAAGCCGATCCATTGGGAGTGATCTTTCCATGTCATGCTTAACTTCGTCGAGGGCGATGATCTGATCCTCGGTCTCGGCGTATGGAAAGGATGATTCAAGTTCCTGTTGCCAGGGTGTGTCAGGGGGGAACGCAATACCTGACACAGTTTGCCGGGCGGCATAAAGCTCTAGCAGATCTTTTGCAACGACCTCGACGGCTTCGCTGATTTTTTTCTTCGTCCTCTCCCATTCGCGACCTCCAAGTCGAGAATAGGAGGGTGTCCGGCCCTCAGCCCCTATATAACGCGTCAGTCGATCCGCTTGATGGATGGGAACGAAGAGCTCATCTCCATCCCCATACTCCACCAGAAGATATTCTCTGCGCACATTTCCTAATGTACGTTGGACCAGACCGATGAACTTTCCGATTCCATAGTCAACATGAACGACAATGTCACCACTCTTGAGATCTGAGTATTCTTCTTCCGGCGTCCTGGCTTGTGGTCGTGTTCTCCGGCGGGGTTTTGGTCGCGACCACCCAAAGAGCTCTGCATCAGTGAGCAAATGTAAGTGGTTGCCTTCCTTGAGATTCAGAGTCCAGCCTTCTGCTAACGGACCTTGAAGAAAATAGACGTCACCGGGGAGTAGTTCATCAGGTAAAGAATTAGTCACACTCGTCGAAGCGTCGATTTCAGACCAGAGTTCGGCCAATCTCTGAGCCTGGCGGCTGACAACCACAACTGTCTCATGCGCAATACGTTTATTCAGAATGAATTCTGTAATCGGATCAAGCTGTCCCCCAAACCTGGGCCCAGGTATGAAGCGCTCCGAGAAATCCACACCCAACGCCTCGAATTTCTCTATTCCGAACCCCATATCGAGATAGGGATGGGAAGATATGGCCTCCGTGGTTTCGCTCAATGTAAGGTAGGGAAGTGGGTAATCCGATGATGTACGGAGGGCGTTGTTCAGATCGTTTTTGGTTTGAAGTGCTTGGAGTTCAATCTCTTCAATCACGCTCTCAAACACAGTTTTGTCATCATAGAGAATGAGGGCATGGTCTGGAAGGTGATCGATCAGGCCTGTAGGGCTTGGATTAATTAGAGGCAGAAAATATTCAAGTATCTGATCAGCGGCGTCGATCTCGTCAAGAGAGGGTTCGACAAGCCATTCAAGCCAGGCGTCCTGGAACATGCCACGTAGACCTTCCCGCGCAGGAGGGATGCAAAGATCGATTCGCTCAGAGGTCGAACGTTGGGTTGATGGATCGAATCTTCGCATAGAGTCAATCTCGTCGCCGAAGAATTCAAGACGAGTAGGGTCTTTTTCCGTCGTAGGCCACACGTCGATAATTCCGCCCCTTCGGCTGAATTCCCCTGGTGATGTCACAATGTTCGAATGGACATAGCCGCTCGATACCAACGCTCTGACCAGGGATTCGAATTCGTGTTTATGACCAACGTGCAATTTGTGCGTGTGGCGATCCAGTTGATCCCTGGAAAGTGTGCGTGTCATTGCGCCGCGAGCCGTACTGAGAATTATCGTGGGCTGTCGTTTATGTGTTTCATCCCTATTGGGTGTGTGACATTCCCGTGCTAACACACCAAGTACGCCCGCTCTAGCTCCTCTTGTGCGGAGGCTCCAGGTTGCCTGCTCATAGAACAGCGGCTCAGGATCCGGGAAATTGAGGATGGATAGGGAAGGTGACCAGGATTTGAATTCTTCTCGCAGACTTAACGCTCGATCGGCTCTGGAGACCAGGTAAAGGATGGGGTTATCGAGATCGTGGGCTAGAGCGGCTGCGATAGCTGGCCTTGAGGCGTGAGACAGTGATGCTGCTGTCGCAAGGTTCCTTGCAGAAATGTCCTCAATCACCTGATGATATTCAGGTAATTTTCGAATTTCCCCTAATAGCCTTGATATATCCATCAGGCTTCGTGAGCAGGGTTGCAATGATTCATGGCTGCATCGATGCCCTCTCGGATGAAGGTGACTGCGCAATCCGTTGCTCGGGAGAGTGTGATGTTCACGATTTCCACTTCGTTTTCTGAAAATGCGTCGAGCACAAATTCAGCCGGATCGGTGCTCCCAGCAGGTCGACCAATTCCTAGCCGCATTCTCGGCACCTCGCTCGTAGCTAACACTTCTATGATGGACTTCATTCCCTTGTGTCCTCCAGATCCACCTTCCGATCGAATGCGTACAGATCCCAGAGGGAGATCGAGGTCATCATAAATGATCAAACAGCGAGCGAAATCGATTCGATAGTAGCGAAGGAGAGTCGAGACTGACCTGCCGGAAAGATTCATGTAGGTCTGTGGTTTGGCGAAAATTATCTTCTCGTCTCCGGATTTCCAATCTGTGACTAAGGCATCAGCCTGACGCCGCGAGAAAGCGACATCGAACTTCTGGGTGAGGTTGTCCGCAACCATGAAGCCAATATTATGTCGGCTATCGCGGTATTCACGGCCGGGATTCCCCAGTCCAACAATGAGGAATGGAGAGATTGATCGCTCGTCTATTTTCATCGACGTCGATCTCCGCGATTTTGACGATTGCGCTGCCTGAGAACTCTCCTCATATGCACCGTACCCCAATGTCGCCTCAAACGTTGCCGTGTATAGAGATAGATACCAGCAACTGTTAATCCTACCGCTCCCAGCAGGAAGCTGAAGGAAAAAACTTGCCCTGTTGGATTGCGATCCTGCGGCGGCGGTGGTACCGGCGTATGTCTTGGCGTCCTGGTAGGGACAGGAGGAGTTGGGGACTGTACTGCCGCCTGAGATGATGGTGTAGATGTCTCAATCGCACGAGAGTTCCTAATTCGGATGGTTTCAACAAGGTATTCGACAATAATCTCGTTATCAAGATGTACGCGCAATCGAAGACGATACTCGCCATCCGTGATACCACTCGTGTCCCAGATACCAAGAACCCCATCCTCGACTGGCGCAAATATTGAATCTCCGATCATAAACCAGGTATCGGTTGGATCGTCGGGATACGCGAATGACAGATCATACGATACAAAAGCGGGATGGGATGCAGAGCCCTCAATCGTAGTAATACCAAATACTGCAGCTCCCCCAGATGGTCGAATGATATCGACATACCCGGGTGCCTGCGCTTGGGCGTAACTGCCGTCAAGGAGAATGCCGATGCTAAAGATAAGTAATGCTCTTAAGATGGTGATTGTTCGCTTTATATTCATCACCCGTTATCCCTGTAAAGGACCAGCAAGAAGCCAATCGTTGAGTTTAACATGCATGGATGGGAGGGTCAAATTGGATGTATAGGAGCACCTGATTTGGGCATCGGTAGGATCTACCGAATTGTGTGGAGAACTCATCTTTTAGGAAGGTTGACGCACTTGAGAAGAATGGTAAAATCCAGCTACGGACGTCGGGGAAGGTCCCAGGACGTGGGCACCTACCCTTTTTTTGTGCAAATGAGGGCTTATGGATCAAGAAGAGACGATAACGAAAGAAGAAGACATTCGACCAGAGGTCATTCACCTTGACGGCGGGGCGATCCAGACAGTGGAAGCGGATCAAGTGAACATCCATCAAGGGGGAGCAAATCGGATCATCGCGTCTGGTGTAGATATCAATCAAGGGGGAGCTATCTCGATTTCTGGGGAAGTTGTAGGTATGAATCGATCAGGAGCTCTCGCTGTTCAAGGTCAGACGATATCCTTGAACGAATCGAACACAGGTGCTCTGATCTCTGATACTGCGACAGTTGAAAATACTGGGATTGGCATTGCCGTAGTCCAAAACGCTGAAATCCAGAATAGCACCGCATTTATTTTGCTTTCTCGACAGGTGAATGGGGACGTAGAGACGGTACTGGATACACGTGGTACTCTCCTTGCTGGTCTCACGGCCGGGATGACGGTAGGGCTGCTATTTCTTGTTGGAAAGATGATTAAGGGAAACAGATAATATCTCTCACCAATAAAATTCTAAAAGAGCGAGGGTAATCCTAATTGGGTGAGAGGCGCTCTGGAGGAACGATGGACACAATTGAACTAAATGCTTCAAAGAGAACTGTTAGGGGGAGTCAGGTTAAAAGGCTTCGGCGAGAAGGATGGCTCCCTGGAGTTATCTATGGAATGGGCGCAGAGTCCATGGCTTTGCAGCTTGATATGAAGGAAGTCTCGAGAACTATCTCGCGTTTGGGTGGCTCAACGCTTATCGATCTTGTCGTAGATGGCAAGACTCATAAGGTGCTGCTCAAAGAGATTCAACGGGATGTTATTCGTCGGACACCGATCCACGTCGATTTTCTTGAAGTTGCCCTGGATGTGCGCATCAAAGCCGTAGTACCCATCGAGCTGCTAGGTGAATCCCCTGCAGTTCGTGATCTTGCTGCTGTTCTAGTGCAGGCGATTCTAGAAGTCGAGGTGGAAGCACTTCCGATGAATTTACCAGATCGTCTTTCGGTTGATCAAGGACTGCTCGAGGAAATGGATTCAATCATCACGATTGCCGATCTCGGTACGGTTGAGGGTGTCTCGATCTTGAATGAACCTGAAAACGTTATCGCCCGAGTAACCTACCAGATCGAAGAGGAAGAGGAAGAAGAGGAAATCCTCGAGGAAGAATTGATTGAAGGCATGGAGCCCGAGGTCATCGATCGAGGTGACGACGAAGAAGCAGGCGAAGAAGAGGCGGGTAAGGAGCCTGCTGAGTAGATCTTCGAGACCCTCTACCGAAAAGTAGGTTCTTCAGGAGAGCGCTGTGACCCACAGCGCTCTCTTATTGTGCACGCCCGGCATTGAGATGAATATGGGCACGACGTGTCGTGCCCATGCTGCGCCTGCGAATGTGTATAGCCAGGATGGGAAACCCTCCCCGGAGACGAACCGCCAGATGCGGACCCGCATGTCCGGTTGTGTGGGAGGGACAGGACCGTGAGGCTCACCCCTGTCCGAATCATTTGACACGCTCGAGAAGATTAAGCGTGATCCTGGCGGTTGCTCCCCAGATAGTCTCACCCAGGTAGGGTCGGAAGTAATAGACAGGGATGTCCCGGCCAGGGACTACGGCCTGTCTATACCGGATTTCGAGGTTCTCTGGATCAGAGAGCCAGCTGATGGGCACACTAAAAACCTTTGCCACTTCCCTTGTATTCAGGTTAAATTCATATGGCCAAGGAATGCGTCCGACAATGGGCGCGATCTGGAATTGTGTAACCGTGAGCAGGGAGTCGAGCGCACCGAGTATTTCCACATCCTCAGGCTGGATACCGATCTCTTCGAATGTCTCTCGGAGCGCAGCCTGTTGCGCGCCGCCATCCCCATCCTCGATCAACCCCCCCGGGAAGGAAACCTGACCCCGGTGTTCTTCGAGCTCATCTGTGCGGCGTGTATAAAGTACGTGCCATTCGCCATACTCGTCTTGATAGATGGGAATGAGGACAGCTGCTGGGCGTGCATCCCATTCAGCGCGTACCTGTGGGGAGTGTTTCTGAAGATTTTGGCGTAAGTGATCGAATAAATCAGTCATCTCTGAACCATGAAATTATACTCGTTGAACAGACAGATATAGTTGATATTGTAAATTTATCATGTCGTTTCAATCCTCTGGGATCCATACGGGTGCTGCAGAGGGCATGAAACTTCGTCCAACGTGTCACGACTTCTCGTCTGCGCATAGACATATATATATAAAACAGGGTGACCTAAATCACCTCACGCGCCATGCATCAGCTTACCTGCCTCAGGGCAATATCAGGGGCTCTTCGACACACCATTTAATCGGTGTGATCTGGAGTAGTGTGGTTGGACGGATCTATGGGAAAAGCCAGAATACCCTGATGCTTGCTGCAGGGAGGAATGACAAGTGGGGTAAAGGGGAGGCAACTCCCTTTATGGCTTTTTCCGCACAGCAAGCTGCGGGGTTCTTAACCTGGGAGTGGATGAATACCGGTGGACTCAGACTGACGGCGGCTCAGGGACTACGAGAGATCTTGCGAACACAAGGTATCCAGTATGCGACACCATCCTGTCGGTTGGTCGCAGGCGAGCAGGTACTGGTTTATAAAACCTCAAAATAATTTCGGCGACTTCAATAACCCCAAATCCATGATTTTCCAATGCAAGGAGTAATTCACTCACCTGATTTGTCGTGGGGAGGATGCAGCCGAGAACCCCCCCGTTGACCAGGGTATTTTTGACGGTTCCCAGGTACTTCTGCGGAAAGGGGAGGTCCAGGAAGAATGCATCCACATCTTCCTCTTCAATGCCTTCGTAAATGTCGGCAAGATGGAACTCAACCCTATCAGCGAGGCCGATGAGGTTGAGATTTTCTTTAGCGAGATCAAGCATGTCCTCCCGTCTTTCGTAGGAGATGACTTTGCCAGTACTTCCGACCATCCAGGCAAACGCAGTGGTAAGTGCCCCGGAACCAGAGCCGGCTTCGACGACTCGCTTTCCCGGCGCAACGGATAACCGCAGTAGGATGTATCCGATATCTTTTGGGAATATAATCTGCGTTTTTCTTCGGATCTCCAGAAGAACGTCGCGCAAGGAAGGATCGACAATCGTGAATGTTATTCCCAGATGGCTGAGGATCTCAGATCCCCAAGGTATGCCGATAATGTCATCGTGTTGGATCATACCTTTGTGCGTCTGTAATAATTTTCCTTCTTCGAGACGTAGAATCATACGCTTAGTTTGATCGAGGAGAAGCATGGCCAGATCGCCGTTTTGCGTGAGTCTCACTAGGTTCCTCCAGAGGCGAAATTATTATTCCGCTTTGGCTGTTTCCGTTTTGGAAAAAGCCAGAATACCCTGCAGCTTGGCGGTGGGGATGAGCAAGCTCTTTGATTCAAGAAATAGGAATCCATCGGCTTGCCGATGGGAAGGAGCACCCTCCTTAGATTCCGGGAACGGGAGTCCATTAACATGCCGGTGGGAAGGAGTAAGCTCCTTGATTCCTGGAAATGGATTCGATCAACTGCAGGGATGAATGGAAGGCGGGGTATGGAGGTGGAAACTCTCATTCAGGCTTATTCCTTGGAAGAACCCAGCAGTCCGGGGTTCTTCACTTATCCTGGAGCGGGATATCGATCGTGCGTCTTACTGGCCACGATACGGAATACCTCCGCTCGTTTAACTTGAACGACATCGAATCGTGCATCGAAACCAGCGTCCTCAAATCTTTCGAGTATCCGGGTTTGGCCCCCTTCGTTGCTCTGTCCTGTTATTCTAAATGCCCATCGAAGAAATGTGTCAATCATTGAAGTCCCCGTGATTTTCACATAGGCGATGACGATTAGTATACCTTCGGGAACGAGCACGCGGTATGCCTCGCTGAGGGTATCGGGGTCGAAAATGTAGTCGCTGGGGAACGTGGAGACAAGCGTCCCAAAATTTGAGGACTCGAATGGAAGTCTCTGTGCTCTTCCTCGACACAAATTAATTGGACCACCGATGGCTCTCAATTTACGGCTGGCTATTCCTGACATCTGATGTGATGGATCTACGCCGAATGCTTTCCTCTTCCCCTCGTAAAGATCCACCTGGATATGCCCAGGTCCATATCCTAGTTCTAA
>JBGUDT010000001.1:93869-106625 GCA_041821665.1 Anaerolineales bacterium | reverse complement strand
GGATCTACGCCGAATGCTTTCCTCTTCCCCTCGTAAAGATCCACCTGGATATGCCCAGGTCCATATCCTAGTTCTAATATTGGGCCGTCAGGAAAATTCATGTGCACGGTCTTAATCCAGGTTCGCCATTCACCACCGGAGCTCAACCATGCAACGATGTCATAAGACCAGGCGGCGGAAGTATAGAGGAGACCAAATAGCAGTCGGAAGCACATCTGGAGGAATGAGTTTGGTCTTAATTCCATGCTGTTTGGTAGGTTCTTAGCATGATCGAGTGCTTCTCAACACAATCCTGGAGCGCTGCGGAAGTGAGAATCTCCCTCTCGAGATCGCGAGTCTCATGATAACCGCTTGTGGACCGCAGTTCATCATCGGAGAAACCAGGGTGACACATCAGCTCAGAGACCCCATCTGGAAGGTTTGAGAGCAGAGCGAGAGCGTGTTTGAGTGAAGCTGATTTCCCGAAGAAGCTGGCAAAGAAATTATCAGCCGATCGGATACCGTGGTGCTCCATCATGGCATTTGCTTCTGATGATGCGAATTCTACAGACATCTGTGGATAAATTAATGAGATCTCTTTCTCACTGATGTCAACAGGAAAGGAAGGGCGGGTTGCGCAGTTATATTCCTGGCAAAGATCAAGGAGAATTTGCCAGGTCTTTTCGCTCAATGCTGCGATGTGGTGGTGACTGTCGAGATGATCCAGAAGCGCCCCTTCCTGGAGGAATGATTCGATTTGAGTACGCCACTCGAGTTCAATATGTTCGGTGTGGACCGCATCGAGTTTCTTCAGAAGATGATCACGTGAGAGAAAAAAACCATCCTCCCCAATCAGGCTCGAAACGCGATCGGATGGGGCAGTGGGTTTTCCATAAGTTAAATTTAGATGCACGCCCAAGCCTAGCGAGGGAGTTTCTATGAGTGCAGCGTGGACATCTGAGATGGCAGATGGAATGTTGATCATGACCGTCGTGGTTGTAACGATGCCTTGTAAATGTGAACGCCGGATTCCTCGTGACACTTCCGCGGTGCGGCCATAGTCATCCGCATTAAGGATTAAGACGCGGGTCATGGCGCGAGGATGTCGAGTTTAGCGGGAAGCACCTGGTAGGAGATGTGGTTAAGAGATTCGTGGCGGACCTCACCATCAATCTGAATTGGGGTCGTAGGTGAACAGTGGATCTCAAGACGGCGGGTGTGGATCTGGTGGATGGCGGGGTCATTCACATAATCTCCCGTTATTGTTCTTGGGAGCAAACTGAGCATCTTGCGTCTTGTAGGTGCGTATCCATACACAAAGGTCAGCATGCCATCCTCCGGGTCAGCGGCCGGGGCCATCTTAAAAAGTCCTCCGGTAATTGGACAATTTCCGACCGAGATAAGCGAGACAGGACCTTCGAAGCTCCCATCGTCCCACTCAATGGTCATTTGCCAAACATGCTTTATCGGCGATGGCTCTTAACGCGGCCACGAGGTACCTGATGACGCCCTTCAGCCAGGTCATGCGGATGTTGTAGATCGTCACTACAGGTTCTAATCCAACAGCGGAGTTGTTATCGAAAATCCATTCATTTACCTGCCCGAGATCAATTCGACGTGTCCCTCCCTCAGCGATCACTTGTGCCGCCTCTTGTAGTGACGTAGGAAGCCCAAGGTTCACGACAAGATCGTTCGCTGTCCCAAGGGGAAGGACACCAAACGGTCCGAGAACGCCTTCAGAGGCTTGGTATAACCCGTTCACAACCTCACTGATGGTCCCATCACCCCCAGCAGCAATAATGGGTGAGAAGCCCTCGCTCGATGCGGATGCAGCGAGTTGGATGGCATGATTGGGAGCATCCGATTCGACGAGGTGGTAATCGATGCCGGTCGATTCGAGCGCTTGCCTTACCTCAGGGAGTCTTTCTTTTGCTTTCCAGCGGTTCGCATAAGGATTTAGAATGACATAAGCTGACATATACTCATCCCCAAACCGTTAATGCATAGGCAGCCATGCTGAGGAACACAGCAAAACCAACGCTATCTGTGATGGCAGTTACGACAACGGAGGATGCCAGGGCGGGATCCTGACCGATGGCTTTAAGAAACAGAGGGACAAGGGTCCCCACGATCGCAGCCACGAACATGTTCACGATCAATGCCAGGCATAAGACGATACCGATGATGTAATTGTCTGTCCATAAATAAACCCCAACCCCAACTACAAGACCGACGGCGATTCCGTCTATGAGGCCAATCGCGGATTCTTTTAATATCGTTTTCCAGGCATACCGAAACTCAATTTCACCGAGGGCGATGGCTCGAACGATGATTGCGAGGCTCTGAGTGGCGGTGTTCCCTCCGAGACCGGCGACCACGGATAGGAATGCAGCCAGAAGTGCAACTTGGGCGATGATAGATTCAAAGCGTGTGATCACCCAGGACGCGAACAGCGCAGTGAGTGCACTCAGAAACAGCCAGGGGAGCCGACGTTTCACACTCAAACCTATAGAGCTGTCGATCGAGAGGTCCGCATCAGATACATTTGCCAGGCGGTATATATCCTCGGTCGCCTCCTCTTCGAGAACCTCCATGGAGTCATCGTGGGTGATCACCCCCCAGAGGACACCGTCGTCGCTCACGACTGGAAGCGCGGCGAGATCATACCGGACCATCATATGAGCCACATCCTCCTGGTCCATCTCGGTCGTTGCGTAGTGGACATCAGGGTCCATAAAATCCTGCACCACCGTCTCTGGTTGGGCAACGATGAGATCTCGGAGCCCGACGACGCCCATTAACTTTTTGTCTTCATCAACGACGTATAAGTAATAGGGTATGTCCGATCCAGGGATTTCTGTGCGTAAGATTTCAAACGCTTCAAGAGCGGTCTTGTGAGGAGAAAGGCTCAGCACGGCAGTCGTCATCAGGCCGCCGGCGGTCTCGTCCGGGTAGCTCAATAGTGGAATAACAACTTCTGCGCCCTCCATCTCTGCGATTGCTCTAGCTGCCATCTCGGGAGATAGATCACCAAGGACGTCAGCAGCCTCATCCGGCTCCATGGCATCGAGCAAGTCCGCTAGATACGCTGTTGATAGTGACTCGGCAACATCGGCTGCCTCATCGTCCTCTAGCTCTTCGAGGATATCTGCAGCTTCTTCAATATCGAGTTCTGGGAGAAGGGTGAGCTGTTCCTGGTCCTTAAGATCCGAGAATGCATCTGCTCGATCCGCTGGGTGGAGGCGCGTGAGGGACGCGATGGCATCCTCGATGCGATTTGACTCGAGTGCGGCCCGGATTTCAATGAGTGTCGCGTCGATCTGTGTTTGCTCCAGATTCGTTCTCCGATTTTGTCTGTGGTTAATTCATCAAATCATGCAGAATATTGTGCGAGCCTGGTTGAAGCAGAATAGACACTGTAACCAGATTAAACCGATATCAACCTTTTTTGGTAGCTTGCAGGGGAATTTCACTCAGACTGATCTGGAGAAATTCCCTCGGTTGGAAACAGGAGCATCCTTCCTTCGACTTATATAAAACGTGCATGCTGCTCGGAATTCTAGCACTACCTCAAGCAGGTCGCAAAAAACCTCACGGAGGAGAATGTCAAAATGCAGAGTTTGGATGCACTAATATGTCGAGGATCGTACAGGGGAGCGGGGCGAGATTACGAAGGATGCATTTCTCCGAGCACCAAATCGGGTGATAGGATCTTACCATTTCGAAATAACTCAAGTTGGATGGTTTCACCGGGACTATAAGCGAAGAGTACATTTCTAAATGGATGTGATGCGTCGATTTGCTGCCCCATGATGGAGGTAAGGATATCGCCCTTGTTAATCCCGGCTTGTTCGGCGGGTCCACCTGGAACCACATCGGTAATCAATACACCCTCTTCGAGAGGAATCTCGTATCTGGCGGCCAGTTCCGGAGTGATCCATACCCAATGGATTCCCATAAATGGACGTGAGAAGAAACCCTTATCGATAAGTTGATCGGCGACCTCACGGGAAAGAGTGCTGGGGATTGCAAAGCCCAAACCCTCAGCGACAGCGCTGCTTCCCTCATTTCCCCGTACGATCAACGAATTTATCCCGATAACCTTCCCATCAAGATTGATGAGAGGTCCGCCAGAATTACCTTGATTGATGGCGGCGTCAGTCTGAATAAGCCCCTCAAGAAAATAATCCTGTGTGATTTCCAGCGTACGTTCAGTTGCGCTGACAACACCCACGGTGACGGTATTGGTGAAGTCTCCTAATGGGGATCCGATGGCAATCACAGTTTCCCCAGGTTTTAATAGATCTGAATTTCCCCATTCTGCGATCGCTGGCATGCTCGTATTCGCGAACAGAATGGCGAGATCGGCGTACGGCTCTGTACCAATGAGTTCTACCGGGAGTATGGTGCCATCGAAAAGGACGATTTCGATGCGATCCGCACCATCGACCACATGGTTGTTCGTTACGATATGTCCATCGAATGAGATGATAAAACCCGATCCGGAACCATTTTGCTCGACGGTGTCTCCGCTCCCCGTTGTCCTGGGTGGGAAGTGACTTACGACCGTCACCACCGTTGGAATAACAGTCCCGACAGATTTGGTGATGGCTGAGTTGATATCGACCGCAATAGACTGGATCGGGGCTTGAACCCCGACAGGTTCGACAATTACTTCACGTTCTACCAAAATAGGTGAGATTTGCGGCTCGATAGTAGCAAAGACTATTGTTCCCCCCACGATTCCACCGATGATGCTAGATAGAACTAGAAGGATAATAAGCCGGAATGGAGATCTAAGCTTTTTTTGTGGTGGGGTCTGCTGCCACTCCATCGGAGTTCTACCTTCCCAACCGCGAATGTTGCCTTCGCCGCGCTTGCCAACATTGTTAGCGTTCCTTTACTCACTGGGTGTATCGAATTAGGTTCGAATCTTCTCAGTGCCTAACCATAGGACACCTTGGAGGCGATGGATATTACTAGGGCTGGCTCGGTCTTCTTGAGGGAAAAAGCCAGATTGCCCCTGGCTACAGGGACATATGGCAACCGGGAGTATGGGGATGGCAACCCCCAATAAAGCTTATTCACTTGCTTGAAGCCATATTTTCAGCGATCATCTCTAGCAGCACCTCGATCGCTTTATCCAGTTGAGGATCTGTCTCGGCTTCAAAATCTTCCTCGGTAAGGATGACTTCAAAATCAGGCAAAAGACCTTCTTGATCGATGAGGCGGCCTTCCGGTGTATACCAGCGCGCTACGGTTACTCTGAGTGCGCCTTCGTCGTCGTCTAGTTCCAGCCAGAATTGAACTGAGCCCTTTCCAAAAGAAGTCTCACCCACAAGGACTCCACGCTCAGAATCCTGGATCGCACCAGCCACAATTTCAGATGCTGAGGCAGATCCAGCATTGATGAGGACGACGAGTGGTAAGTCTGTCGCCAACCCTTTTCCAGAGGAATCATATGTTTCCTCGACTCCGTCGCCAAATTTTTCGGTGAGGATAAGCCCCTCAGCGATAAATTCGGAGCTCACATCAATGGCTGAATCAAGGAAGCCACCTCCGTTTCCGCGCAAATCCAGGATCATTCCGCTGGGCTCTTCTTCGAGGAGCTCACGCAATGCACTTCTCAGTTCGCTGATAGTCTCACCAGAGAACGAAAGTATCTGCACATACCCGATACCATCTTCGAGCATCTCACTCTCGACACTTGACACCTCGATCTGCTCTCGAACGACCTCGAACTCCAGCAGATCGGGCACATCGGCTCTTCTGACTGTGAGCAAGACGGTAGAGCCAGCCGGTCCCATCACCTTGCGGATGACAATATTCCCATCCACTCCGGTCATGTCCTCGCCATCAATTGCAACCACCTCGTCGCCCGGTTTCATACCTGCCCGTTCTGCTGGCGATCCTGGCATAGGAGAGATGATTATTAAATACTCGCCATCGGTATCCACCCACGCGCCAATCCCCTCGTAGGAGCCGATCAAAGGGATGTTTGCCTGTATATATTCATCCGGGCTCATATAGGATGTTTGTGGGTCGCCAATCGCTTCAAGCGCGCCATTGATTGCGCCCCGCATCAGCGCCTTGTCGTCCAACGGTTGGTCAACGTACTCCTCATGAACCAGACTCCAAACTTGCCAGAAGGGTTTGAAAAGGACGTCATCATCTTCCAGGGGGGTTGAGGGAATTGCGGTCGGCTCGGCAAACCACGAAACTATAGGGGAATTTGTATTGGTGAGTAAGGTCGTGCCGGCCTGGGACAGAATGGTGCCGAGCACGAGGCCTGCAGAAAATATCCCGATTGCCAGGATCGAGCTGATGAGCACCGCTATGATGATATTGACTGTTTTGTTCTTCATACTTTGGCTCCAAAAGAAATGGCTAAACGTAATGTGGAAAAATACCAGACGAATATGAGTAAGCGATGAAATCCTGATATTACTCTATGTAATTGGTTCGGACCTACGACACCAATCTAAAAGTAAGGAACCCACATGGATGATGATTTCGATAGCTTCCTCATATTAATGGTGAACTTTGATCCTCATCATCCGTAAACTCGTGGATCCGTGGGTCCTCCAAAACTTGTTTCTGGAATCACGGTGCTTGCGCCTTCCCATCAGCAAGCTGAGAGATCCCTGTGTTCTTCAAAACCTGTTTCTGGCGTCAAGGAGCTTGCTCCTCGTCTTCTTTGCTGACATGCGCTGCATCAAGGTTGGAAATTCGGCGATGAAGTTCGTCAATATCACGATCTTCTGCATCCCAAGGGATCACGAGCTCGCGAATAGATTTTTTTGCCAGAGGACTTGATGAACCACGTGAACGTAAACCCTCACGGATTAGACCAAAGTTGATGATAAAAACAATTCCGAGAATGACACCTACGATAACCCAACCAGGAATGTCATCCATTAACTCACCTTGGGTAAAGATGGCTCAGCAAGCTCGGGGATAAACTCAACAATGTCTGTAATTTCCTCGATGTGGTGGGTAATGATAGGGTCGCTCTTATTCCCTCCGACCAGAACGGTCGTCATACCGAGTTCTGCTGCGGGTATTAGATTAACACTCCGATCATCTGCAAGGATGCACGTCTTTGGGTCGGGACAATGTGCGATATTCAAGGCTTGCGCATAGGCTTCTGGCCGAGGCTTGTTGATGAAGTTGAGCGCATAGATATCGATGATGTCGTCGATCTGATCGCTCACATCGAGCGCATTTAGCACTCGTTTTACGTGGGCATCATGGGAGTTCGTGAAGATGATCTTTTTAATACGGATAGAAGCCAGCATCTGCCGCAAGCGGGGGGCTGGTTCGATATGATCATGGATTGGGACATCGTGCACGTACTCCAGGTAGTCGTCCGGATCGACTGAGTGGTTTGCACGTAGACCATTTAGCGTTGTTCCGTACTCAGAGAGATAGCGCGCACGCAAGCCCTGTGCATTTTCTTCGTCCATTTCAAGACGGGAAACCATAAACAGCGTGATGCGTTCGCCAATCTTTTCCCATAATCCGCTGGAACGCGTATAGAGGGTCTCGTCTAGATCCAGGAAGAGTGTCGAATAATTCATCATTCGAAAGGATCATCCTTCGACCAGACTCGAATGCTACTGCCTTTTGGTGGCGCCAGAGTTCGACCGATGGAGAACCACCAAAGCGCAAAGAAACCACAAGCTGCGCCGATCGCAACGATCAGTTCCAGCCATGCGCCGCGATAGTTTGCCCAACGAGCGGAAAAGAAAATCATGGGAAGAAGAAGGACAACGAGGATGATCGCTCTCCTTCTTTTTACCGTTCGAGAACGGATGAGAAAAATGAAGAAATAGCCCAAGGACAATACGGCGGTGCTCAATAGATTCATCGGATGAAGAACCTCTCCACATCCCTTTCTATGTGAACCATGTGCATCATGAGTATAATCGAAGACGAAATTGGAGGTTAGCGTGCCAATCCGTATTCTTCCTGACGAAGTGTCTTCCGCCATCGCGGCGGGAGAAGTCATCGAACGACCCGCCTCTGTCGTGAGGGAGCTCGTCGAGAATTCGCTGGATGCCGGAGCGTCCGAGGTATCGATTCGTGTCGAGGGGGGCGGACGAGGGCTCATCGAAGTGATTGATGATGGTGAAGGAATTCCAACAGATGAAGTGATCCTGGCTGTTGCCCGATATGCCACATCCAAGCTGAAAAATGCGCAAGACCTCCAGTCTATCCAAACATTGGGTTTCAGGGGGGAGGCGCTCGCCTCCATTGGCGCGGTTACGCGATTGGAGATTGAAACACGTTCCCAAGATGAGCCCATAGGAACTCGCCTGAGAGTTGAAGGTGGAAAAGTAGGAACACCAAGTTCGATAGGTATCTCTCCCGGAACGATGGTGCGCGTGAAGGACCTTTTCTTTAATGTTCCTGCTAGGCGTGAATTTCTCAAGAGTGAGAGGACAGAACGTCAGAAGATCAGTGAATTTGTGAGCCGCTATGCTATGGCGTACGCTCAAATCCAATTTTCACTTGAGCTTGAGGGGAAGCAGCGCTTTCAATCTACGGGTAGTGGGAACATCCGGGAAACGCTTGCTAAAGTATTTGGGAGCGAGAAAGCCGCAAGTTTTCTGCAAATCAAGACGATGGAGAACTCGAGAATTAACATCCATGGCTACGTGAGTCCTCCCGAAGTGAATCGGGGTACTCGTCGCGAGTTGACGTTTTTCGTCAACGGGCGTTGGGTTAGAGATGCAAGTCTGAACGCGGCCGTATTGCAGGCATACCATGGATTACTTATGGTTGGTCGCTTCCCCATGGCGGTGATTTTTCTCGAAATTTCACCCAGTGACGTCGATGTCAATGTTCATCCCGGGAAAACCGAGGTGAGATTTCGAGAGCCCGATCAGATCTTCTCTGTGCTGCAGAGGGCCGTGAGAGCTGCACTGATCGGACAATCTCCTGTTCCGGGTGTCGAGTTCGGAGGTCGTTGGGGTTCTCAATCAGATCAAAAGATCAACGTGAATCCAGACTGGCTGCTATCGAATGATCCAACCGTCCAAGAGATGGAGAGTCGTGCGCGGCTTCAACCAGCTCTTGCAGGCAGCACTGTTCCCCTTCTTCGCGCGGTCGGTCAAATTGGGGCCTCATACCTAGTCGCTGAAGGTCCAGATGGCCTCTACCTCGTCGATCAGCATGCCGCCCATGAGCGTATCTTATTCGATGAGATGATGCTGGCACATGAAGACGGAAAAATCGAGTCTCAGAGGCTTTTAGAACCCCTCACAGTCGAATTTCAACCTGGGTCGTCCACCGTCGTTGATGAGAATATGTCCATCCTGGGTGAGCTCGGTTTCGAGATCGAACCTTTCGGGGAAAATGTGTTCCGTCTTCGAGCTGTCCCTGCCTTACTGGGAATCCGAGATCCTGAACGCGTGTTGCGTTCTGCCGTAGATGACTTCGAAGAAGATGAAGCCCCTTTGAAAGATGAACATGAAGCCCGCATCGCGGCGCGAGTTTGTAAACGAGCCGCAATCAAATCTGGTCAGGTTCTTTCGCTGGAGGAACAACAGAAGTTGTTGCGGGATCTGGAACAATGCAGTGTGCCACGGTCCTGCCCCCACGGACGTCCGACGATGATCCACTTATCTGTGGATGCGTTGGAGCGTCAGTTTGGGCGTCGTGGATAAGGGCTGTCAGCTATCAGGTTGAACATCAGGGAGCCATACGGTGAATGTGCTCCCTTCTCCGAGGGTCGATTCGATCGAGATTGTCCCGCCATGGTTGTCAACGATCTTCTTTGCAATCGCTAATCCAAGACCAGTGCCTGCGATAAGACCTTCTTTATCAGGTACTCGAAAGAAGCGATCGAACATCTGTGGAAAGCTAACTTCGGGGATTCCTCTGCCGCTATCAGAAACCGAGATGCTTACACCGTCATCTATACGATGGAGTGAAACACAAATGCTTCCATCTTCGCGGTTGTACTTAATTGCATTTGTGATCAAATTCAGCAACAAGCGCTTAAGCTGATTGCGATCGCCTTGGACTGGCGAAAGGGTATGGTCGAACTCAGTGGATAGCGTAATCCCAGCGTTAACCGCCTGAGGTCGTAATATTTCAAGCGTCTCGAGTACCAGGCCCTCCAGGTGGACGGGCTCTCTCGTAAATCGGACCCGGCCAGATTCCAGCCTGGATAATTCAAGGAAATTTGTCGTCATCTCATTCAATCGTTGAACTTCATTAAGGATGGTGCGTCTTATCTTGATGCGTTGGGCCGCATCGAGTTCATCGCGCTGAAGGAGATGAGCTGCAGCAGATAGCGCTGAAAGCGGGGTGCGTAATTCATGCACCATTTCTGCAACGATATCACTTTGTTGAAATAAACGAGCATTCTCGATTGCGATCGCTGCTTGGGCAGCGAGAGCTTGCAGAATGCGTACATCATGCTCATCGTAGGGATTCTCGGTCTTGTTCACCGCTTCGATGACACCAATTACCTTATCCTTCGTAATCAACGGCACACCAAGGATTGAATTCGTTCTGAAGGTAGTCACGAGATCGATTTCCCGGAAGAACCGAGGATCACCCACGGCGTCATCAACAAGCAGGGGTTTACGGTTGGTAAAAATCCAGCCTGCGATGCTGTTTTCGGCTGGCACTGCCACGCGTCCTTCTTCAATGTGCAGCTGCTCAGTAGCGGCTTCAAAATAGAGATGGTTTTGCTGCGGGTCGTAAAGCAGCAGAGAGGCGGCTTCGCTGCTGGTTAGCTCCTGAGCGGCATCCACGATAATTTGGAGTAATGCGCTCAGTTCGAGGGTCGATACGAGGTCAGATGTGATTTCAAGCAGTCGATCATATCGATGAATTAACTCGGTCCCGTTTGTCCAGCGTTTTGGTTCGTGGTAGCTGATTTATTCATAATCAACGACTGCCTAACACTTCATTTACCAGACGAGGGAGTACTTCGGCAACGTCGTCTCTGAAGACCACATCAGCCCTCTCATCAAGATAGGTAGGATCATTGTTGATGATGACCATGCGCGCACCCGCGTTTAATGGTTCAACGGGAAAAGTGCAGGCAGGGGTTACTTGCAATGATGAGCCAGCAATGATGATGAGATCACAGTCTTCGAGCAATTTCATCGCTTCCGTCACAATATCATGGGGAAGCTGCTCTCCGACTAGTACGACATCGGGCTTGAGCAGACCTCCACAGTGTTCACAAAGCGGAATCGAGCCCGTATCAGCGAAATTCTTTAGATAATCCTGCGTGGCAACCCTGCAATAGCAGGAGATGCACGTTGCTTCCCGCAAATGCCCGTGGATCTCATAAAGTCTCTTGGATCCAGCTCTTCGATGGAGATCATCGATATTCTGGGTGATAACTCCGGCAAGGAGACCTGCATCTTCCAACTCTGCCAGAGCGATATGAGCCGGATTTGGACTCGCTGAAAGTATCTTCCCTACGAGTGGACGGACCCAATTGAAGAAGTCTTCTGGTTGATATCTAAACGAGAGTAATGAGGCGACGCTGAGGGGATCAAATTTTTCCCAAAGTCCTGAGGACCTGGATCGGAAATCAGGAATACCGGAAGGGGTTGAGATCCCTGCGCCGGTGAGCGCGACTGTCTTCTTTGCGGAGGTTATGAGCTTTGCGCTCAGTTCGAGTAATCTTGTGGAAACCGAAGCGGTCACGGATGCGGTCAGCCTTTTGACGTGTGTAGATGCGACGTTACGTTATCCGAGAGTTTTCTCACTTGATCCGCGACCAGGCTGTCTGGATGGGAAAGAACGAGAGGGGTTCCACTTTGAGAGGCCTGATGGGCTTGCTCCGAAGCAGGTGAGATGATCCCGGCCAATTCAATCCCAAGCTCAGTTTCTACCTGACGCCATGGGATCTGAAGGCTCGTGGGGACACGGTTGATCAGGGCAAGGCTAATCCTGTGTCGGTTGATCCCACTCGTTTCGAGGTCCTGGAGCAGCGCGCGACCCATGGTGTTAGACGGAAAAATGGGTTCTACGACGAGTATGATGTGATCGCATTGTTGGAGGACGGGCTGCGAATAGGGGCGGAGTCCTGCACCTAGATCGAGGATGAGAACGTCGCACATTGATGCGAGGTTGTTCATCACAGCTTCGAGCTGAGGGACAGCCTGCTCCAGTTCACTATCTCGCGGATGATACGAAGAGAGTAAAAGACGGATACCGCTTTTATGCTCTAAAACTTCTGCTTCCACTGATCGGAGGTGGATGTCCTTAAGGGAACGACCAAGCAAATTCGTCAGCCCTGACGGATCGGAGATATTCAGCTCTAATGCCATCGATCCATGACCGGGGTTGAACTCGGCCACGATGGTATTTTCGCCGCTTTCTTGGATGAGGATGCCTACGTTCAGGGCCAGGGTCGAGGTGCCGATACCGTTTCTTGAACCAAGGAAACCCACAATTTGAGCGCGCTCAGTGGGTGTCGTGGATGCCTGCGTGGTCCGTGCAAGTACTGCTTTTACGTGTGCGGTAAGTTCAGCGGGGTGTGTCGGTTTGGTGAGGTAATCGTCTACCCCAGATTCAAATCCCGCGACTTTGTCATCCACCATCGTTTTTGCAGTAAACATGATGATGGGGATGTGGGCCAGGGCGGGGTTGGCGCGCAGGCGTCGAGTGACCTCATAACCGTCCATGTCGGGCATCATCACGTCAAGGAGAATCAACTCGGGACGCTCTTCCGCCGCTTTGGTGAGGCCAATCGTACCGTTGCTGGCGACAATGATCTCGTATCCTTGTCGCTCCAACATC
>JBGUDT010000001.1:91215-93771 GCA_041821665.1 Anaerolineales bacterium | reverse complement strand
ATATCCCCAGATCAGACGTTCTCTTCTGAGTGTTCGCAGTCTAACATAAAGTACCATGCCGAGCAATACGATGCAAAGGTTCATGCGTACTACTCTCCTTTATTGATCTATGAAACCACAAAATGACAACACTCCCATATCATAATTACTTGAATAAACCCATGACCAACGCAGTTTTTATGACACACCTCCCGATGCTATAATCCCCCCAGCGATGGACATCAGTTTCGAACTCGTGGGTTTCGGGAGCGATTTCTACATCTCCCTCCCTGCACGACTATTTGGTATCTTTCTGCTTGCTGGAGAGCTGCTGCTCCTGCTTGCCTATGGTCTTTATTCATTTCAGAAGAAATACTCGCGAGATCAATTTCGTCGCATCCTCCGACTTCCAGTCTTTATTGGATTGGTCATTCTTGCCCCCATTGCCACGCAATTATTAATTATCCACTTTTCTATTTCTCCCTATCTGGTTACACCGGGTATCCCACAGGAGGTCGATGGACCAGCTCTGGCATTACTCGGAGCGCTTCCCTGGGTTCTTGCAGCAGGGATGTTTGGGAGCTGGCCAGCCATGATCGTCGCATTCGCGGGCGGGTTAGCTATGGCAGGTTGGCAAACTCATAGCATCTTCACACCGGTCCACTTTGCACTTCAGGCAGCTCTTGTAGCATGGCTGCTGCGCCGGAATTACCGGGAATGGCCCGGGAAAGTGCTCCGAAACCCTCTGATCGCAGCGATGATCGGGGGGTTTATGTACGGCCTGCTGCGTAGTCTTGAATTATTTGCCTATAGTGGCGGAGGTTTCTACGATGGACTGGATTTTTCATTAGCGCTACTTCAGCCTGTCCTGACCACTGCCGTACTGGAGGCAGGGATTGCCGGAGGAATCTGCTTCTGGCTCGTGCGGACAAGAAGGATTCATTGGTACAAGCCCATCAATCTTGAGATTGGTCCATACAATCGATCGCTCGCCGCTCGCCTGATCGCACTATTTCTTATCCTTGGTCTGATCTCAAGCAGTGTGCTACTCCTGGGAGATTGGTTTCTCGCGCAATCCTCTGCCAAGGATCTCATCGAGAAGCAGATGGTCCACACCGCTGGACAGGCGGGTGGGACGATCCCTTTCTTTGTACAAACTGGACGAGGCGTACAAAATCAGATTTCGGATTCGATCGTCACGCGCCTGCAGGAAGGATCTCTGGATCACGAATACGTTCGCACATTGCTCCGGACATACACATTTTTCCGCGCTATGGGTATCTATGACACAGGAGCAGAACGAGTATATGTCTACCCTGAGGATGGTGGCATTGGAGAGGGAACACAGTTTGAGTTAAGCGCCGCGATCGAATCCGCGCTCCAGGGTATCCCTCAAGAAGTCATACTGCGCCCAGCTGAGGGCAGCGATACCGCACAGTTGGCCTTCGTGACCCCTATCCGAGCTTCGGAAGGTGACGCTCCACTGGGTGTGATTGTGGGGGTGACAGATTTAGGGACGAACCCATTCCTCATGCCCGTCATCAAAGGGTTTGATTCACTCGAGCCTGGGAATGCATTTGTTACTGATTCAGAAGGTACGATATTAATTCACGAAGATTCCCTGCGTGTGCTCGATGAAATTGAACTCGGTGGGTTGCCGCTCGATACTGTGACGTCCGATACAGCCCCGGATGGAACGAAACGCTTGATCTACGTCCATCCCGTTGGCGGGTATCCGTGGAATGTCATTGTCGTTGTACCCCAGAGCGAGGTACAAAACCTGGCGCTTCAAATTGCAGCCAATTTCTTCGCGGTACTGATAGCCGTTGGGGGAGTGGTGCTGGTTTCTGTATATATCATTAGCCGCCGGCTTACACATCCATTGCGAATGATGTCGTCCGCAGCTCAAAACATTGCTCACGGTGATCTTGCTCAGCCAGTAGAGGGCGGGGGAGATGATGAGATAGGTAAATTGGCAAGCTCATTCGAGCAGATGCGTCTTGGATTGAAGGCCAGGCTCGAAGAAATGGGACTGCTCCTCATCGCCAGCAAGGAGGTATCGCGCACATTTGAACTCGACCAATCGCTACCGGGCATCCTTGAGGGTATAAAGGATCAGACTGGAGCTGATTTGGTGAGACTGGTCATCGCTGGTGACGAATCTCTGGGTGACACGATGGAGGTTTTCAGCAGCGGCGATGATCCAGGATCCTGGAGATCGCTAGATCGTCAGCTTTTAGAAATCGGGGAGGAGAAAGATCGTATCGTATTGGAAAACCCGGCGCGAGCCAGGGCGGTGCTCGATGTTCATGCACTACGAACGCCTATCGAAGCTTTGCTGGCAGTCCCCTTGAAAAATGAGGATGCTTTTGTGGGTGTGCTGTGGGAGGGCTATCAAGGGCCACATAGCTTTTCGGAAGATGAAATACGATTGCTTTCAATCTTGTCCGCTCAATTGGGCGTAGCTGTATCGAATGCACGACTGTATCATCTTGCAGAACAGGAGCGCTCACAGCTCACCACCGTGCTTGAGACTACCCCGGATGCCGTCATCTTAATCGATCACGACGATCGTCT
>JBGUDT010000001.1:89873-90842 GCA_041821665.1 Anaerolineales bacterium | reverse complement strand
CAGAAGGAGTTTGTCAGCAAGATCCTTTCGAGTGCTGATAAGATGGGAACCCTGATTGACAACTTACTGGACCTGGGACGGATCGAAGCGGGGTTGGGTTTAAATCTTGAGAAGGTTCAAGTAGCATTTATTATTAATGATGTCATCGAGGCTTTTCGTCCGCAGGCAGTCAACAAACAAATCACGCTCGACATCGAGCTAGATCATGATCTCGAACCAATAGAAGTTGATGTTACGCTATTCCGTCAGGCCATGGCAAATTTGGTGGATAATGCGCTCAAATATACATCTGGCGGGGGGAATGTTGTGATACGCGCAAACCAGGCGAGAGGCGATCAACATATCAGCGTGACAGACGATGGGTTAGGTATTGCGACGACGGATCAAGCGAGATTATTCGAGAAATTTTATCGGGCAAGACGGAAAGAATCGCTGAGTATCAAAGGCACAGGGCTCGGGTTGGCGATTGTAAAATCCATCGCCGAGCAGCATGGTGGCAGCGTCACCCTGGAGAGTAAGTTGGGTGTGGGCAGCACCTTCACGATCACAATCCCTATCAATCAACCCGAAGAGGTGGCCTCGGATAGTGGTCGGGTGGGGGTATTGGGGGATGATTGACGAGAGGAAGATTGTTTTGCTATAATCCTCTCAACAAATGAATAGTGCAATCACTGGGAGGAGTAGGCTGCCGGGCACTGAATAGAGACGGATGGCCATAGGCTGGAAGCCCCCTACGGAAGCAGCAGTTGAATGTCGCCCAGGACGAACGCTGAAGAAACCAGAAAGCTTGGGATTAGAACGGCGCGGGTGAGCCCGTTACAGCGAAACCCTGAGATTAGCAGGGTTGTGAGTGTGCCAGGTCGGTAACGTCTGGTGAATTGAGGTGGTTTCGCGGAGGAGCATTCCTTCGTCCTCGTTGACGGAGGATTTTTTTTATTAACGATTGTTCACCAGGTTGTGTGCAGGAAA
>JBGUDT010000001.1:88983-89863 GCA_041821665.1 Anaerolineales bacterium | reverse complement strand
TTGGGCAGGGTCTTTAGGGAGGCTTACAGATGGCGGATTATGAACTTTCAAAAACCTATGATTTCCACAGTGTGGAGAATCGTCTTTACGAGTGGTGGGAGAGCAGCGGCTATTTCCGCCCTCAGATCGATCCTGATCAGAGACCATTCGTAATCTCCATACCTCCACCAAATGTTACGGGTGAGTTACACCTTGGTCATGCCATGTTTGTCGCCATGGAAGATTTGATGATCCGCCATAGCAGAATGAAGGGCGTGCCCACGCTCTGGGTGCCCGGCTCGGATCACGCAGGAATCGCGACGCAGCTTGTGGTTGAACGCGCTCTTGAAGAAGAAGGTACGAGCCGTGATGAGATCGGCAGGGAAGCATTCGTCCGTAGAACCTGGGCATGGAAAGAAGAATTTGGTGGGATCATCACTCAGCAATTACGCCGTCTTGGCGCTTCCTGCGATTGGGAGAGAGAACGCTTCACATTGGATAATGGGCTTTCTCAGGCTGTTAGGGAAGCATTCGTTCGTCTCTATGAGAAGGATTTGATCTACCGAGGATCGTATCTGATTAATTGGTCCCCAGGATTGCAGACGGCTGTCAGCGATCTTGAAGTGGAGTACGCTGAAGAGCAAGGTCAACTTTATTTCTTCAAATACAGGATTATGGATTCGGACGAATATATTCCTGTCGCAACGACTCGCCCGGAGACAATCCTGGGCGATACGGCCGTCGCCGTCCACCCTGAGGATGATCGCTATAAGCACTTGGTGGGTCAAACATGTTTGGTGCCAGTTCTCGATCGTCAGATCCCCGTCATCGCAGATGAATATGTCGATCGGGAGTTCGGGACCGGTGCACTCAAAATCACACCAGGTCATGACCCGGCAGA
>JBGUDT010000001.1:83681-88392 GCA_041821665.1 Anaerolineales bacterium | reverse complement strand
AATGATGGAGACTGGTTATGACATCCTCTTCTTCTGGGTAGCGAGGATGATCATGATGGGGTTGGAGTTCACCGGTGTACCTCCCTTTGAAGTTGTCTACCTGCATGGTCTCGTGCGTGATGAAGGTGGGAGGAAAATGAGCAAGACGCTTGGGAATGTGATTGATCCGCTCCAGGTCATGGACGAACTGGGGGCTGATGCACTCCGTTTCACGATGCTCACCGGGTCCACGCCCGGCCAGGATATGAAGTTGAGCTTGGAACGTGTCCAGGCGAACAGAAATTTCGCAAATAAAATATGGAATGCGGGTCGCTTGATCCTTGGTTTGATCGAAAACGCACCTGCGAAACCTGCTCAGAGACCTGAATTGACCGGTGCGGATCGCTGGATCCTCGCACGGCTTAACCAACTCGTACTGGATGTCAACAGATTATTCGATAACTATCAGTACGGCGAGGCCGGGCGTCAAGCCTACGAATTCTTCTGGAGTGAATTTGCCGATTGGTATCTGGAGATTGCCAAACTCCAGATGAAGGCCTCGCCTGAGCGCGCATGGCTGACATTGATGATCACTGTGGAGACCTACGATACTTGCTTGCGGTTGCTTCATCCCTATATCCCGTTTGTGACGGAGGAACTATGGGGATACCTACGACGGACGTCTCTAGATCAAGAAGATGGATATCGTCCCTCAAAAGGATGGGAAGAAGCTCTCATCATTGCTCGCTGGCCAGAGGTGCGTGACGCTGAAGATTGGGAAAAGGATGCAATTGCGGACTTCCAGGTTGTCCAGGAAATCGTGACGAAAATCCGAAACGTGCGTCAGGAAAAAAATGTGCCTGCGCGGAAAAAAGTCTCAGCAACGATTGAGGCAGGCGAATATGATGCACGTATCAAAGAATCCCGTGCTTCGATTGCTTCTCTGGCTAATCTCGACGAGCAAAGCATGCTCATCGAGCAGACGGTCGATGATGTCCCAGAGAACAGTGTTTCACTTGTCGTAGGAACGATCAAGATTTATCTACCGATGGAAGGGCTGCTCGACGTCACTACAGAGCGTGATCGCCTCACGCGTCAGCTTGAGGAACATACCGCTCAAATTACTCGCTTAGAGCGTTTGTTGGAGGGCGAGTTCTCCAGTCGTGCTCCCGAAGATGTTGTCGCTGCGGAGCGTGACAAACTGGAAAACCTAAAGGATAGCGCCTCTAAAATCGAGGAACAGCTTTCGAGCCTTCCTAAATAGTGAGAACGGGCTGAGCTGACGAGCGGCATGATCGGAGGACCCTTATTACCAGTCGTGTGAGTCGAGAAGCACTGCCAATCCGCACAATTTTGCCAGGGCTGATCTTTATCTTGCTCATCGACGTCTTGGCATGGATGGGGGTAGGTTCTGACGGATCGGTTATTGCGACAGGTTTCTTGATCCTTCTTCCTTGGGTAACGCTCTTGATCACCAGGCGTTCGCCCGCTGCGTTCGGGTACGTCAGAGAACGAGCCGTCGCTCGATATGGTTGGGGGATGGTAGCCGGTGGTGTTTGGCGAGGGTTGAGCATGGGGCTCAACTACCTGATTCTTCGACCCCCGGTCTCTCTGGGATCTACCTGGACACAGCTGATAAGTTCACTGATTCTGGTCCCATTCGTTGAAGAGACATTCTATCGGGGCTACCTTGGTCGTTCACTTGCGGAAAAGCTGGGACGATGGCCGGGGATTATTATCCAGGCCGGTCTCTTCTCCCTCTATCCGATTCATTGGAATCAGGGTTGGCCGGCGATCGTGAGCATTTTCGGATTTGGGATTCTCTCGGGCTGGCTCGTCGAACGAACCGGTTCCATCTGGATAGGTTGGGGCGCTCATGGCTTTGCGAACATCCTTCCCATCCTGCTGCTCAGGTTCGTATAGACACAAGAAGGTCGATTTCAGAGCAGGTTGCTGGATTATGCCTCCTCATAACCGACGATGGTTTCGTTATGATATACTCCCGCGCCGAGAGGAAAAATGAGAAGTAACGGTCCGAATATATTGAGATGGATTTCACTTGCGCTGCTGCTTGCTGCTGTAGCCCTATTCTTTTACGAGCTCGTCGCTTACAGTCGTGAAAGGTCTCGGTTGCCACAACAATTGACCATCGCAGGTGTACCGGTTGGCGGCTTGTCTCAATCGGAAGCGCTCGATCGAATGCTCACAACGTACAGCACTCCAATTGAACTCCACTATGATGATCAAATTATTCATTTGAATCCTGCCAATGTTGGATTCCAATTAGACACCGATGTCATGCTTGCTGCAGCGGAGTATGAGCGCACCGGCGATGATTTCTGGACAGGTTTCTGGGATTTCCTCTGGAACAGACCAGGTGAAGCGAGCAGTGTTCCCGTTAGGGCAGAGTACTCGGATTCACAGCTTGAAAGCTACCTTCAGGACATCGGCAGTAGATATGATAAGCCTCCCATTCCAGCAGAGCCAGTGCCGGGGAGTCCTACGTTCTCCGCCGGTGTTCCAGGGCGCGTGCTCGATATCTCCAGAGCGAAAGAACTCCTCGGGACGATCATGCGCTCCCCAACCAATCGAAGGCTAAATTTGCCCATCGTCTCTGACGTGGCCCCGAAGCCTACGCTTGAAACGCTCGAAATCTTGTTGAAACAGAATGTCGAGGTGGCTAATTTTGATGGTCTGGTTGTGATATACCTCACGGATTTGCGGAGCGGGGATAATATTCACTTTGCAACACTTGAAGGTGGGGATATCTCAACAAACCCGGATATCGCCTTCTCGGCAGCATCCATCAACAAGATCCCCATCATGACGGCTTATTATCGGTTTGAGGATGAACCACTGGTTGCGGAGAAATCTCGCTGGCTTGAGGAGATGATCACTGAATCAGGCAACGATCCTTCGGACTGGCTTATGAAAGATATCGATGTCAATACAGGCCCTCTCATCGTGACAGAGACAATACAGGCGCTTGGATTGGAAAACACCTTTACCGGAGGGTATTACTATCTAAATGCCCCGCTGCTCAGAACATACTCTACCGATGCAAATCAACGTACCGATGTAAATACCAGGCCTGATCGTTACACACAGACGACGGCATCGGATATGGGGATGCTTCTGGAGGATATCTATGCCTGTGCAAACGGGGGAGGAACACTGTTAGCCCTTTATCCTGAAGAGATCTCTCCTGATGAATGCAAGAGGATGCTCGATCTGCTCGCCGAAAATATTCTCGGCACCTTGTTAAAGGGTGGTGTCCCTGATGGAACGCGTGTAGCGCACAAACATGGATGGCGATCCTCTCCCCTGGACATGATCGGGGACGTCGGAATTGTGTTTACGCCTGGTGGGGACTATGTTATGTCCGTTTTCCTCTGGGATGATGAAGAAATGGTTTGGGAACCGACATCAAAGCTGGTCGCAAATTTGTCCAGGGCTGTCTACAACTATTTCAATCCCCCAATTCAATAGTGTTGATTTTTATTCGCGTATCACTTTCCCCCGGACGATTTCCCGGTTTAGCTAAGAGTTAGGATACTTTTTCCAACTCTGGATTGTCACTGGCGCTCCTGCCGACCTTGACCATGGGGATCCACTCCCCATGTACTTTCACTTTGACGGCATCGGCGGTGTAATCTGTGACGTTGGGGCCACTGTTTGCGAACAACGAGGAGCCAACCCCATAAATATCCACGGGCACTTCAAGGCTTTCAAATTGCTGGATGCGCGTGGGGTTAAACCCTCCTGTCGCAACGATTTTTACCGATTGGCAGTATTGGCGCGCTCGGTCTTGCCATTCCCGTGATAAGTCCCAGGATGACCAAGCCTGATCAAGGGCTTGCCTTACTAAGAAAACCAATCTCGGAGTCACGCCGAGGTCTAAATGTGGATCGCCCAGAGGGGGGACATTCACATCGCGGATGGATTTGCTGGTATCGAGACGGATGCCATAGAGCTTATATTTTCTCGCCTCCTCCTCAGCTCCCCTGGACATAAGATCTCGATACACTGTGAACATTCTCTCCAGTGTAGTAAGCGAGTCCCCGATTGAATCATTGTTGAAGTCCACCAACGCGATGCGGGGTATTTCAGGAGGAAGCGTTCTGGCGTATGCGCACATGGCTTCTGCAGTGTCACCCAGGAAGCATGCCAGGGCGGCATGGGCGATCGTACCGCCGCCAGCGCCTCCCCACCAGTCCCCCTGTGCATCCGTAGAAATGAACGGTCCAAGGTGGCGGGCGAAGTCCTTATTGAAGCGCTGAACGGCAATGTTGTAGGCGTAGCCATCCGCCGCCTGGACTTCGTGAAGATCGAACCTGGCTGGGAAGAAAAGCACAGGTTTATCTCGTGCGGCAATAAGGGTCTCGTACACGTTCGTGGCTACTCTTGAGGCACGCGTGAGGATTCCCAGCGTGGGCGTCTCAAGGAGGGCGAAATCTCTGTACCGTCCTCGAACACGTATTACGGGTCTGACTTTTGTCGGATCGCCATGGTATTCAACGATGGCGCCATCATGAACAGCCCATACATCTAGCTTCTTCCATGTCTCCTGGAAGTGCTCATCTTCCCAGTACCCCGTACAATGACGGAGCATGGAGAGTGCCTTGTCTACACCTACGACGACGGTTTTCCCCGGGCGTCGAGTAAACCATTGCAGTTCAACTTCAAGATCCCCAATAAATATATCCTTATCCGAAACACCGGCTGGAAGGTG
>JBGUDT010000001.1:77536-83624 GCA_041821665.1 Anaerolineales bacterium | reverse complement strand
AATATTTTCGAAATATTTATCCGAATACCAACCGCGCCGCATTCGTTCGATATCGAGCTTGAAGACATCATTTGTCAGTCGTTGTCCATCGAAGATACTCATATCGACCTCGATCGTCCTTCAGAGATGGAGTCCAAGCTAACGGACTGAATATGGGGGATTCTCTTTTTGTAACAATTGGATGGGATGAAAGTGGAGTTCAGATAATTTTTGCATAAATTTCTACGCCATTTAACATCATGCTGTAGAGGAATACACGGTGAAGAAGATCTCCATCATGAGGGACAGCGCCGATATCTTGAGCTATTTGGACCGGTAGATTATAGGTATCGACACAATCAACCGGGACGATGACCATTCTGTCCAATTGGCGGGCATTTGCATCCAAACGCAGGTGCATGGCGAGCTGGTAGGTGCATAGATCCGTGCAGTCCCCAACGACAATAAACCGATCAATCTTTGGATGATCGGAGATCCAATCGGATAGCCCAGTATCCAGCCCAGAGTGAATCGAGTTTTTTTCGATGATGGTCATGCGATCGTAAAAAGGTAGAGCTTCTATTTCCGGAACGGTTTCAGCCTCACTCGTCCCCCGAACGCAATGTGGGGGATACTGCCCAAACTCCACAGCATTTGCATCATGCGTGTCTTGTGTAAGGACGATCTCACGAACACCTGCACCCCATACTTTTATAAGGAGATCGGTAATCGGAGCGATGATTTGCTTCACTCGCGGGCTGGAGAGAGGACCTTCATAACAAAATCCATTGATGACATCTACTGAGATGACCGCAGTTCTGCCTGGATCATCAATGAGCGTGCTGAGTGTTTCGTTTGGTAGTTGTTCGTACCACTCGTTGAGAAATGCAAGAAAGGGGAGGCTGCTATCGAGCCACTTAATTTCCATGTTCCTGCTCCTTGGTCAGGCGATATAACTACCAATACCTTCTTAAAGTATAACTGCAGAGTTGTGTAATTGAAGGCTTTTAATGAGAATATACTGGCGACAGACTGTCGAATTTGCAGTGCTCTTCGTTTAAATCAAGAATCCTTAAATCGTATGACGTTCGCTGCCAATGCAGAGTTGGGGAAAACATGAAATGGACCGTTATCCTCCAATATAGGATTTTTAGTTAGCCCACGTATGACGGTCTGCACTGGAGATGAATTCACACTGGCGGTATCTTTTCTGTAGGGTCTGGAGGAAAACATATATGGCAAAGGGCAGAATTGTAATCAGTGATGATCTCTGTAAGGGTTGTGAGCTCTGTACATCTGTGTGCCCGAAGGATGTGATTATAATGGACATGGACAGGTTCACGCCTAAGGGCTATCACCCCGCAATACTCGTCGACCCTGAAGAAGCGTGTACGGGTTGTGCAATATGTGCTGTCATCTGTCCGGATGTTGCGATCTCGGTGTTTCGATGGGTGTCCAAGGATAAAGTCCCCGCAGCAGCGGTTTGATCAGAGGAGACAACCACGTGACAAAGGAATTACTAAAGGGAAATGTCGCCTTCGCAGAGGCGGCGATAAGAGCTGGATGTGAAGCATATTTCGGGTACCCCATTACACCCCAGACAGAAGCTCTCGAACACATGTCCAAACGCATGCCCGAACTTGGGCGTGTTTTTTTACAGGCAGAGAGCGAAGTGGCAGCCATCAATATGGTGTATGGTGCAGCTTGCTCAGGCGTGCGTGTGATGACCTCATCATCCAGCCCGGGAGTTAGCCTGATGATGGAGGGACTCTCTTACATCGCCGGTTCTGAGGTTCCAGTTGTTCTTGTCGATATTATGCGAGGAGGTCCTGGGCTGGGGAATATCGCGCCATCGCAAGGTGATTACTTCCAGATGGTCAAAGGAGGGGGGCATGGAGATTACAGATTCATTGTGCTCGCACCTGCGACTATCCAGGAATTGATCGATCTAACCGTGGAAGCATTCGGGTTGGCCGAAAAATACCGCTCAGTTGTCGTGATCCTGGCGGATGGCAGTCTGGGACAGATGATGGAGCCTGCGGAACTTCCAGAGATGCAGGAGGTGCGATCTTTTACCGATCGACCCGCATGGTCACTGACAGGCGCCCTCGACCGGGAACCAAACGTGATTTCATCGATATATATCGATCCTGCGGAAGAAGAGATATTCAATTTAACATTACAGAAAAAACAAGCCGTTATTGAGGAAAATGAGGTACGTTTTACCACGTTTGAGTTAGACGATGCTGAGGTAGCAATTGTCGCTTTCGGAACAGCTGGTAGGATAGCGCAATCAGCAATTACAATGGCTCGAGAAGACGGCATTAAAGTTGGCTTACTGCGTCCCATCTCACTTTATCCCTACCCCTATGCCGCTGTGGCTGAATTGACCGACAAAGTAAAAAAGATACTCGTAGTAGAGATGAATGCAGGGCAGATGATCGAAGATGTCCGCTTGGCGGTTGAAGGGCGCGTGCCTGTTGAATTTTACGGGCGCATGGGAGGCGTGCTCCCTTTGCCTGATGAGGTTCTTGAACAAATCAGGAAATATTCACAAGAACAATAAATGATGGAAAACGAGGATACTCGAATATGACAGAGAGCGAAATCGTCGAAACTTTAGTTTATTCAAGACCCGAGAGTCTAACGCAAATCAGCACGCACTATTGTCCGGGGTGTACACATGGAGTCGCACATCGGCTTATCGCCGAGGTGCTCGATGAAATGGGTATACGGGAATCGTCTATTGGGATTGCGCCTGTCGGATGTTCTGTATTCGCTTACGACTACTTCAATATGGATTTTGCCGAGGCGGCCCACGGTCGTGCTCCGGCTATGGCTACGGGCATCAAGCGTGTGAATCCCGATCACTTTGTCTTTACTTATCAGGGCGATGGGGATCTTGCGTCGATCGGTGCAGCAGAAATTCTTCATGCAGCGGGCAGAGGAGAATGCATCACGGTCATTTTTATCAATAACGCAATCTACGGAATGACGGGAGGTCAGATGGCTCCTACGACTCTTCCGGGACAACGAACTACTTCGACGCCTATCGGAAGAGATGTCGAGACACATGGATTTCCGCTCAAGATGTGCGAGATACTTTCCCAGCTTGATGGTGCAGCCTATATTGTTCGCAGGAGCCTTCATGATGTTCCAAATATTCGTAAGTCCAAAAAAGCGATACGCCAGGCTTTCGAGGTTCAAAAGCAAGGGATGGGATTCTCTATGGTAGAGCTTCTCTCCAGCTGTCCGACAAATTGGAGAATTGATATCGCAGAATCACTGGATTGGATCGAAGAGCACATGATCCCTGTTTTTCCTCTGGGGGATTATAAAGTTCACCCAGCTCTGACAACTAAGAAAAAAACCTAAGGAGTGGGGATGCAGACAGAGATAATCATCTCGGGTTTCGGTGGGCAAGGTGTTTTATTTGCTGGCCAATTGCTGGCATATACAGCGCTTGATAATGATCTCCACGTAACATGGTTTCCTTCGTATGGTCCGGAAATGCGCGGCGGCACAGCTCACTGTACGGTCATCATCAGTGAAAGCGAAATCGGGTCACCGGTGGTCAAAAACCCGAGAGCCGTCATCGTGATGAATTTACCTTCTCTCGAAAAGTATGAGCCGTTGGTGATGGCAGGCGGAGCCCTGGTTGTCAATCAATCGCTGGTCGATCGGGAACCTGAAAGGGATGATATCCGTGTTCTCATGGTCCCTGCCAATGAAATCGCTGAAGAAATGGGTAACAAGCGTCTGGCTAATATGGTTCTTCTTGGCGCCTTGCTAGCGATGGATGATGCTCTTACTACGGAGCAGGTGGCTGCGTCACTAAAGGTCCACATCCCTGAACATCGGAGAAATCTTCTCGAGGCGAATTATGAGGCGCTTGAAAGAGGCGCCCAGATTGCCCAGGAAACACCCGAAAAAGCCTGATCCTCTCCAGGCGTTCGTGTAGCCAAACTTCAACACCGATCAAACCTACTCAAATGGACCTTCCCCTTGCTCAGCAAGGAGCGAAACATTCAGGTTCAGTCCTTAATTGTGCTAAATGCGTTGATAAGGCTGACACCGATCAACGCATACGTTGGACGATGTGGTAATTCCCTTCTGGCGATAAATGGGGTTATCCTAAAAAATCAGACCATTACGAAGAAAAGCAACCAGCCGCAGAGGTGAGTCTTCATGCCCGCCGTTTAGCCCCTCCTGCGAGATCATGATCAACCTGTTGGGGCGGACCCGTGTGTCCCCCCGCCCTCGCATCAAATCCACGCGGATGACATATTGGTCAAAACCTCCCGCAGGTTTTGAACCTGTGGGAGGTTGGTTAGCTAGATGCATCGGAACCAATCTTAGCAGACCCTTTGGCATCATGATGTGCTGAGTCTGTAGATCTAGCTCCTAGTGGAGTATGGCTGAATGAATATGCTTAGGCCCCAGTAGATTTGGAGAGGAACAACATAAAATACAAGGGGATACGCATTACCCTGGAGTATTCTCTGCGCCGCATTGCGGACATACGATTTCGTCGGGATAGAGGATATATCCGCATTGCTGACATGTGACAGGTTGGTTTGGACCAAGAGGGGCGCCACACGCAATGCAGTGAGGTGAACCGACAGGATTAGCTGTGAGGCAATGTTCGCACGTCAAACGTTTGAGTTTATCTGAGAGTTCATGCGAGGCGCCAAGATGCTCGGCAGTACGGGCGAGCGTTTCCCAGATTCTGGTCGTGAGCTGAAGCGAAGAGAAATCTTGAGCGAGGTCATCGAGTCTGTGCAATATGGAGAGCGGTCTGCTGAGAACGCTTAAGGCAGTGACCCCGAGACTGGCCGCAATCCCCAACCATTCCTGTTGACCGATGCGTACCTGAACCCCATCGTCAACCTCGGTAAGATGAACACTGATGGCCGTCTGACCTCCGGAGGATGGGGAGGGTCGGCTTGTGATTTGAACGATTCGCTGGTTTCTGCGACCCACCTTTTTAGCGCGCATATTTCCCTGATTAAATTCTGCCACAAGAGCTGAGGCAAAGTCGTCAGGATGAACCTCACCGTGAAAAGTACGAGAGTCAATTTGATTGCGAGTCATCATTTTTTACTGAACTTCTCCTTATTACGGTGTAGTATAATGCGGCCGCAATTCCACGGCAATCAACGGAGAACGGAATGCGCTATCTCGCTTGGATGGTGATTATAATTGTTGCTGCTGCTGGGATCCTGCTTCTGGGAACTTCGCAAGCTGCCGCTTCCCCCCCGCTTCAGGAACCCACCGTGACCGGTACACCGGAGGGTCCGATGATTCTGGTTCCTGAACAGGTGAATGTGCGTTTGGGACCCAGTACGGATTACGAAAAAGTGGGTGTACTGATTGCGGCACAGAGAGCCCCAGCGCTGGGCCGATCACCCGGAGGCGATTGGATCCAAATTTTCTACCCCGGCGTACTGGGAAATGTGGCATGGGTTTACGCTCCTTTCGTTGTGCTTGAAACAGGACAACGACTCCTCCCAATCATTGAGCCACCTCCGACTTCGACCCCACGTGTGACCCAGACCATCGATCCTACGCTCGCAGCTCAATTCAATCTGAGTGGTGCGCCACCAACTCGATTACCAACATTTACTCCCGCAGATTTGATCCCTCAATCGACAATCACACCAGATGAAGCTATGTCAGCGAGAGGATTGCCACCTATCCTGGCGATCATGGGGTTATCGATTGTGGGTGTATTCGGGATAGCGATCTCTTTTCTGCGTGGTAATTGATCCAAGAATACGCATCAACCCACAACATTTTATAAGCGCTCTCGGCCACGTCCTCGAACATGCTTTCCCCTCTGAATCCGGGGGTCGTCTCCTAATCCATGTTGAACTTGCTGAACACAGTAGGTAAAAAAAAACCTCCTTGATTTTGGGGAGGTCTTTTGCTGAAAGAAGACGCGCTCCACGTCTCAGCAGTTGCATCCGCCAGATGCGTGTGTATGCGGGGCTGCGTTCTGTTCGTCCCCTTCTGCCTTGAAGCTATTTCCGCATCCACATGTGGAAACGGCATTGGGGTTTTCGATGTTGAATCCTCCACCCATGAGATCGTCAACATAGTCGATCGT
>JBGUDT010000001.1:75989-77453 GCA_041821665.1 Anaerolineales bacterium | reverse complement strand
TTGGTGTTGCTTCCATGGCCATGCCGTATTGATACCCGGAACAGCCACCGCCAGATATGAATAATCTCAGGGAGTAACCCTCCAACTCGCGCTCTTCCATGAGTTGAAGAATGCGAGCGGCAGCGGATTCGGTGACCGTAATAGACAGAAGTCCTTCGTGGGTGATCTCGGTTGTTTCCATATTCTCTCCTCAAATCATAGTATTCGGATAAAGTCTATCAAGAAAGAATTGTGATGTCAATTGGCCTGGTATAACGACATACTTATTGTGATACCGTGTTGTAATGAACGAGATCAAGGATATCCACACTCGCTTGTGACACGAGGTTTATCTTGACACGCCATACTCGGAAAGTATAATTCCAACTGGAACATGGGCCTGGCTGGGATGGAAGGGCAGGCTCATTCTTTTAGATGGAGGTGGTTGTGCCTGAGGAGCAGAATGATTCAGGTGTTGAAATCCCTGATGAACAGCAAGCATCAGGTGTTGAAATCCCCGACGGTCTGAATGGGCAGGTAGCCATTACGACCCTGGACAAGGTTTATAATTGGGGCCGAAGAAACTCAGTTTGGCCGATGATGTTTGGGCTGGCATGTTGCGCGATCGAAATGATTTGTGTGGCAGCCAGCCGTTATGATTTCTCAAGGTTTGGTATGGAAGTCATGCGACCAAGCCCGCGTCAATCCGACTTGATGATTATCTCAGGCACTGTGACCAAGAAGATGGTCCCTCAAATCGTCCGCCTCTATAACCAGATGCCAGAACCCAAGTACGTGATGGCGATGGGTGCATGTGCATCAGGCGGGGGCCCATTCAAAGAAGGATACAACGTCGTATCTGGAATTGATAAGTTCGTCCCGGTCGATGTTTATGTACCGGGATGTCCACCCACGCCTCAGGCGCTTATGCATGGGTTAATCACACTCCAGGAGAAGATTGATAGCCAATCTATCGGTTCAGTTCGATGGTATCGGGATGAAGCTTCAGTGCCCATACCGATTCCACTCCTTGGTCCAGATCTAATCGATCCCAGGGATTATGCCGACTACAAAGAGATGCAGATGAAAGTAATTGAGGGGAGAACTTCGCAAGAGTCGGAACAACCAGAGTAGCGAAAACCACTTTATGAAGCAGGTTAAAGAACCTATGACGGAGAATGGAACAGAACGTACGCTCGATCCGATAGAGGAAAAATTCCCGGGTTCAGTCACGCGCGATGAGCGTAATGGGTATGAGGGCTACATCGTAGCTGCAGATGAATTGAAGTCGTTTGCGCGCACGATCCGTGATGAGCTGGGCTACGATTATCTGTCATCGGTCACAGGAGTAGATTATCTCCCGGACGAGAAAATGGAGGTGGTTTACCATGTGTACCGTACTAGTGGTGGACCAGCATTGGTGTTCAAGGTCCAGACCCCTCGTGATTCAAGCGTTGTACCTTCCATCGTCGATGTCTATCCCGG
>JBGUDT010000001.1:48424-75980 GCA_041821665.1 Anaerolineales bacterium | reverse complement strand
TGGACCAGCATTGGTGTTCAAGGTCCAGACCCCTCGTGATTCAAGCGTTGTACCTTCCATCGTCGATGTCTATCCCGGTGCTGATTTCCAGGAGAGGGAAGCCTGGGACTTGTTGGGTATTCGATTCGATGGGCATCCAGATCTTCGCAGGATCTTGATGTGGGAGGGTTTTGAAGGGCATCCACTTCGAAAGGATTGGCGAGAACCGTTTTTTGAGGCGGATGTTAAGCCATTCAAAAGCCGCTGGCCAGAGGGAGAAGTTCATAGGATCGAGAACCTCAATCCCTTCAACAAGAATGTACAATATCCAGATGAGTTTACTCCTGAAGGTTGGATCCCAGAAGGGGAAAAGAATCTCTACGCGAGTCTGGGACGGATTGATCACAAGAGCAAAGGGAATGGCTACGATGTTGAGACAGATCAGATCGTCGTCAATCTTGGACCTCAGCACCCATCCACACACGGCGTATTCAGGATGGTCGTCACCCTCGAAGGAGAGACGATCGTTGATTTAAAGCCCGTTATGGGCTATTTACACAGGAACCATGAACAAATCGCCGAGCGGAATACGTATCTTATGAATATGCCCTTCACCGATAGGCTCGACTACATTTGCTCAATGAGCAATAACTTTGCTTATGCCCTGGCCGTGGAAAAGCTGATGGACATCGCAGTACCTGAGCGTGCGGAATACATTCGAGTGATGATGGCAGAGTTAACCCGAATCGTGAATCATATCTGGGCAATTGGGTTCCTTTTGAACGATCTGGGCGCATTCTTTACCCCGGCATTGTATGCCATTAATGAACGAGAACTGGTCCTCGATGTATTCGAGGCTGTTTCTGGCTCCCGGATGATGTGCAATTATTTCCGGTTTGGAGGTTTAGCGCGCGACTTACCGGAGGGGGTAATAGAAATTGTGACAGAACTCGTCCATGAGAGATTGCCCAGAAAGGTCGATGAACTAGAAACCTATCTCACGGATAACGAGATTGTACGCGTGCGAGGAGAAGGGGTTGGTGTTCTTACTGCGGAAGACGCAGTAGCTTATTCTGCTGGAGGCCCGGTGCTAAGAGCTTCCGGTGTACCTTATGATGTCAGGAAGGCTGATCCTTATTCGATCTACGATCGCTTTGATTTCGATGTAGCCGTTCGATATAACGGCGACGTGTACGACAGGTATCGGATCCGTATCGATGAAATTCGCGAGAGCCTGAAGATCCTTGAGCAAGTTCTTAGAGACATTCCCGATGGAGAGATCCAGACCGGAAAACCGCAGTATCAAGTCAGGGTACCCGCAGGGGAGGCCTATGGGCGGGTTGAAAATCCGAAGGGTGAACTAGGTTTTTACGTCGTCTCGAATGGGAAACCAAATCCCTGGCGCTATCACGTCCGTGCGCCATCATTTATCAATCTGACCCCATTAGGTATCATGTCAAAAGGGCAGAAGATAGCGGACGCCGTTGCCGTCTTAGGTTCCATAGATATCGTACTGGGTGAGACCGATCGATAGCGAGGATTAATCTTGAAAGAGAAGGTTGAAAAATCGATGTACGGTGTAGGAATGCTGAAGGGTCTTGGCGTAACTTTGCGACACTTCATAGAGACCTACATCGACGATATTCGCTGGTTGAGTCGGGGTCGTTATTACAATGATGCTGCCATTCGTGAGCGGCAGGGTCCAAATGCCCGTGGTGTTTTTACGGTGCAATATCCTGAGGAAAAACTCCCAATACCGGAAGAGTTCCGATATATTCCCATCTTGATTTATGATGAACTGGAGGATGGCACACACCAAGACCGATGTACATCGTGCGGTATCTGTGCGAAAGTATGTCCTCCCCAATGTATATGGATCGTGAGATCAACAAATCCCACGACTGGTCGTCCGATACCCGAGCCCACTGAGTTCTTTATCGATATTGACATTTGTATGAACTGCGGTCTGTGCGCGGAATTTTGCCCCTTCGATGCGATCAAGATGGACCATGATTATGAGATAGCGTCGTACAATCGGGATAAGGCTCACATATTTAACAAAGAACGACTCAGTAAACCAGCAACTTACTATGCTGAGATTCGTCCAATCAATTCTGCAAAGGAAGAAGCTGTTAGGTTGGAAAAGGAAGCCGCGAAGGCTCAGAAGGCAGCGCAAAAGAAAGAATCATAAGCGCTCCGATGTACGGGAGCATAGATCAAACATGTATCGAAGCGACGCAGAATTCATCTGTCCGATGCGTGTCGCGCCCAATCTCAAAAATCTCCGTGGTCCAGAATGGGACCAGCTTATTGACCGAGTATGCGGTGCGCCTGAAGCATCCCTTGACCAGCTTGCCTTTAATCTTCTCCTCATACGATTGAATAATTGCCTTAATTGTCATCCAAGCTCGTTCCGAGCTCTGCGTGGTTGTACATATTGCGCTACCCAGGCGGTACGCAGATTCCGGGGTGCAGATACGGAGCTAACCACGATGTTCACAAATGCAAGCGATGAAATGATCTCCTATTTAGAAATGGAGGAAAATTTAACTTCAATGTGAACAGATGCGAGATAACACTGCACTGTTTCAGATCGAAATGACTTACCTGTGAGCCACCAAGTTCCCATGTCTTCGATGAAAGGATTATCATGATTCCACCAAGCCACTCTATCGCCATCGCATCAGGAAAGGGAGGTGTTGGGAAGTCGACCTTTGCTGTAAACATCGCAGTTGGTCTTGCACAGCGAGATTTCCAGGTCGGATTGCTCGATGCGGACATTTATGGGCCGAATATCCCCACGATGATGGGGATTGAGGGAATGCCCCCACAGGATGGAGACAAGCTAAAACCCGCCGAAGCCTATGGCGTAAGGGTTATGTCGATAGGTTTCCTGGTACCAGCCGAGCAACCCCTGATTTGGAGAGGCCCAATGCTGCATAGCGCCATTCAGCAGTTTGTGAACGATGTTGAATGGGGAGAGCTCGATTATCTCATTATTGATTTACCGCCCGGGACAGGTGACGCGCAACTGAGTATCGCGCAGAGTATATCTTTGACTGGAGGTCTCATCGTCACACTTCCTCAAAAGGTTTCACTTGAGGACGCTCGACGTGGATTAGAAATGTTCCGAACGATGGAGGTCCCCATACTTGGTATCGTTGAAAATATGAGCTATCTCGAACTGTCCGATGGTTCCCAAATGGATATATTTGGAAGAGGAGGAGGCGAATCGCTTTCGGAGACGTGCGGGACTCGATTTCTGGGTTCGGTCCCTTTGGACCCTGAAATCAGACAAGGCGGCGATGAAGGTGTGCCCCTTCTAATAGCACATCCCGAATCTGCCGCCGCGCGGGCTTTTTCATCTGTGATTGAGGGTTTGTTGGATCAAATGGGTGACGAGGGCGATCAAACCCCCTCCGATGTTGAGATCGAAATAACCGACTAGCACCCGCGGCTATCAACATCAAAGGACCTGGGTTTCACTTCATAACCTGGACCATTAATAATTCGTGGACCTGTTAAAATATGATCAATGGACTGGTATGATCAACGAGGGTGGGACAAATGACTGAAGTAGTCACAGAGCAATCAGTAGCAGCTATCCGTTTTCAACGGTTAGGTAAAATCTATCATTTCTCCGTATCTGGAAGCGAGGATCTCCGCGTTGGTGATTTTGTCATCGTTTCCACCTCACGAGGTCGAGAGATGGGGGAAATTGTCGAAATTTTCGAAAAGCCTCCAGCATCCATAAACGGACCCCGGAAGTCGATTGAACGACGAGCCACAGCGCGAGAACTTGTCATACGCCGGATGTGGCAGCGCAAAGAACTCGAAGCGATGATCTCCTGTCGTGAGAAGGCTGCAAAACTGGGTTTTTCCTCGATAAAGATCGTCAGAGCAGAATATTCATTTGATGGGTCTCGTATTTCCTTTCTGTACATCACTGAGGGTGAAGAAAAAGTGGAGTTGAAGAAACTCCACTCGACAATTCAGAAGTCTCAGCGGAAATCTCGAGTAGAGTTTCGGCAAATTGGACCTAGAGATGTTGCCAAGGTCATCGGGGGAATGGGAGCATGCGGTTTGGAGGAGAGATGCTGTTCTCGTTTCTTATCTGAATTCAGCCCGATCTCCATTAAAATGGCAAAGGCTCAAGGGATTTCCCTCAATCCTCAAGAGATTACCGGTATGTGCGGTCGCCTGCGTTGCTGCTTAATCTACGAATATGAGCAGTACGCGGAGGCTCGCAAAGGCCTCCCGAAGAGGAAAAAGCGCGTCATCACACCACGTGGAGAGGGTCGAGTCATCGATGTACTCCCATTGAGACAGGCTGTGATCGTGCAGCTCGAGGACGATCGGCGGGTCGAGTTTTCTAGACATGAGATTCAACCCTACGATGAGTATAAGGCTCTGCAGGAGAAAGCTTCCCAGCCGTGTGATAAACACGAGAATGGGGAATGCAACTGTGGCAATGGAGGCAAGTGATCCGTGACAGCTAATCGAAGGGTTGATGAAACACCGTTCCGGGTCTTGGTCGTGCTGGCGCACCCCGATGATCCGGAATTTTTCTGCGGTGGGACGATCGCAAGATGGGCAGAAGCTGGGCGCGAGATTCATTACTGCCTGCTCACAAGGGGGGATAAAGGGGCTGATGACGATGCGAAGACTCCAGAGGACCTCGCCTCGATTCGTGAGTTGGAGCAGCGGGCAGCTGCAGAGGCCTTAGGCGTAACTGACGTCCGCTTTCTCGATTACGAAGATGGCTATCTTGTTCCCGATCTCGATCTTCGAAAGGATATCGTCAGGGTAATACGTCAGGTGCGCCCAGATATTGTGGTCACCTGCGATCCGACTAATTTCTTCCCCGGAAATCGTTATATCAACCATGCGGATCATCGTGCAGCTGGACAGGCAACCCTGGATGCAGTTTATCCAGCAGCAAGATCATCGCTCTATTTTCCAGGATTGAGCCGTGATGAAGGTTTTCAACCATATAAAGTGCACGAGGTTTATGTCGCAGGCGCTCAACATCCGAATATCGAGGTGGACGTTACAAGCACCTTCAAAAGAAAGATTCGTGCATTGAGTGAGCATAAGAGTCAGATTCAGGATATTGAGGCGCTTGAGGAGCGACTAAAGGATTACATGCGTGACGATGAGAGTCCACCAGATGATCCCCGCTTTATCGAGCGTTTTCGCCGAATAGAACTTCGATAACGTTCGCTAGAGATCCATAAGAAGATGAGATGGAAAATCTTCGCCGCAAAATAGTGCCCCATACTCCACCTCAGGTTGGGCAAAAATCACAGTTGATTGTCTCCTACTTGGGACCAATTCCACGAACTTGTACGAAGGTGTAGTATGGCTGAGGGAATCATGCGTTTGGGTACTATGGGTTGGCTCGTGCTCAGTGGCAAACCTCCAGAAATCGGAGATCGTTCCCCACAACTAAGTGAGAAGATTCTTGAACTTACGGATCTCTCCAAAACACCTGTATGTATGACCATCGGAGAGATGCAGGACTGTTCCTATCTCGATTTATTCGAAGATCTCGAAATCCTTTTTGGTACTACCCTTCAAATCATTGATTTGCAGACCCTACCGGCCGAGGAGTTGAGGGAACTGTGGCTCGATTCATCTCTCAAGATCCTGGGGGGCGGAACCGTTGAAGAATGGTACAAAATCCTGGGAGTCGATCTCTTCAAAGTTAGGCCAGAGGAGATTCTTCCGGAGGCCAGCGTTCTTCTTGCTATCGATTCTGCCGCCGCAGTAATGGGGTCGTGGGTGTTCCAAGAACAAAGTGCATCATTACTCGATGCTTTGGGCTGGGTAATAAACGGGATTATCCTCCCAGGTCAGCCTGCACCCTCTCATATGGATCATATCCGGGATCATATCTCTGATCATATTGAAAGCTACGCGATAGGTTTACCAGAGCATGCTTTGCTCGCGCTCGGCCCCGAAAAACAGATTGAGGTCTGGAGCGACACACCTCCGACTGTCTTTCTTGGCTATGAAGCAGATCAGACAAGATGATGGCATCACAACCTCAGCACGCGATGCCTCCCGACAGAATTCCCTCACGTGTCGTGAGCCTGGTTCCCTCGATCACGCGGAGCATGATGGACTTTGGGCTGGGCGCACGAATAATTGGCATGACAGAGTATTGTGAGCCAGGGGAATTTGACGATGTGGTCCGAGTTGGAGGGACGCTCACGCCAAATATTGACCTGATTCGCGAGCTCGACCCTGACTATGTCGTCGCCAACGTGGAAGAGAATCCGAAAGAAATCGTTACTCAGCTTTCCGATGCTGGGATTGAACTGTGGGTAACATTCCCAAAAACAATCTCGGATTGTATAAATGATCTCTGGCATCTCGCCAGAAGATTCGGCATTCTCGAGCGTGTATCGGATACCATAAACTCGATGGAACGGACCATTACGTGGCTGAATCATGCTGATGCGGGGGTAAAAAGAAAACGGGTTTTCTGTCCGATCTGGTTCGATGATTGGTGGATGACCATTAACCATGATACCTATGTACATAGCGTCGTCGAACTTTGTGGGGGCGCTAATATCTTCGCGTCCAGAGAGCGAAAATTCCCCCTTGAAGCCGATATTGGAGAGTCGAGCACCCACGAAGAACCTGGATCACGAGATGTCCGGTACCCTCGAGTATCTACGGAAGAGATCAAGAAATTGGATCCTGAATTGATTCTGTTGCCGGATGAACCTTATCCATTCGGGCTGCTCGAGGTTGAGATGGTAAAGGATCTGCTTCGGGGGACTTCAGCAATATCCGATGATCAGGTTTTTCAGGTCGAGGGGAGGTGGCTCACCTGGTATGGAACGACTCTCGCTGAGGCGATGCGCAATTTACCACAAATCCTCCGGGTCATCGATTCGAAAAGGTCTTGAAGCGCGGTTAGCAGGTCAACTCTTTTGTAATCCGTGAGGGTAGAATTAGTACCATCAAATCGCGAAGACAAGGGTTTTGTTATTTACGAGTATGAGCATCCTTAAACATAGACGTTGGAAGCGCTTAATTACGAATAAATTTCCTGATGCATGGTGCGCCTTTCTCAGGAAAAATGTCCCGTATTATGGGTGTCTTCCTGAAGAAGCACAGGCAGAACTCCAGGGCTTAATCCAGATCTTCCTGGAAGATAAATGGTTCGAAGGTGCTGCAGGTCTAATAATTACGGATGAAATTCGTGTGACCATAGCAGCACAGGCGTGTATTCTGCTCCTCCATAGGAAGACCGAAATATATCCAAAACTTCGGACAATCATTGTTTACCCAAACGCATACTTAGTGGAACACATTGAGAGGATGCCCGCTGGAGTTGAGATCGAATCGAATGATGTTCGACATGGGGAATCTTGGGCACATGGGACCATCGTGCTTTCCTGGGATGATGTATTGCAAGGAGCCGAGCAACCAGGGGATGGTGAGAATCTGGTGTTCCATGAGTTTGCACATCAGCTTGATCATGAGGGTGGAGCGACCAACGGCGCTCCATATTTGCCCAAGCGTTCTATGTACGCCGCCTGGGCAGAAGTGCTCGGGAGAGAGTATGGAGATCTAATTTCGGCCATTTCTCGAAATAGGAAAACACTGCTACGAAGTTACGGAGCAACCAACCCGGCTGAGTTTTTTGCTGTGATCACAGAGTTGTTTTTTGAACAGCCGGTAGAGTTGATGCGTGACCATCCAAATTTATACAATCAATTGCACCTATTCTACGAACAAGATCCTGCTGAATGGGTGGGGCGTTGTGAAGATTGATTATTTTGATAATAATATTCCATGTGGAAATCGCATGGTTCAGGGGGTTGGACGGGATGTACATAAAAATTTTGTGAATGCGAACTAATCTTTTTTCGTAAAATCGGATGGAAACATAAACAGTATGTTGCGCATAGACATTAAGCCAGGGAGGTGGTTGGGCAGATGAAGGATCTAAAGTTGTTGTATTTATCTCAGGAAGATGTACGAACAGTGGCATTGGATATTAAGACGATCATTGACTTGCTGGAGAAGGCTTTTCGTGAGAAAGGTGTGGGCAAAGTAGAAATGCCCCCAAAACCAGGAATTCACACACAACCCGATGCGTTCATCCACGCCATGCCCGCGTATATCCCGTCCCTGAGATCGGCTGGAATTAAGTGGGTGAGCGGCTACCCGGCCAATCAATCCAAGGGATTACCCTATATCACAGGACTGCTCATTCTGAATGATGTCGAGACTGGCGTACCGCTCGCAATCATGGATTGTGTATGGATTACGGCTTATCGCACCGCAGGAGCCACGGCTCTTGCCGCTAAGTATCTTGCTCGACCAGACAGTGAAACCATCGGAATCATCGCGTGTGGTGTTCAGGGGAGGACAAACCTGGAAGCGTTGGCAGCGCTGTTTCCGGTGAAGAAGGTCTACGCGTATGACATCGATGACGACGTGCAGCGCAAATACGTTGAAGAGATGAGTGAACTTCTAGAACTTGAAATCATCGGCGTGGACAAACCATCGGATGCTGTGAGAGAAAGTGATCTTATTGTGACCTCGGGACCGATTCTCAAAGAACCAACTCCGACCATCGAGCGAGACTGGATGAAGGAAGGTGCATTTGGCAGTGCGGTTGACTTTGACTCCTACTGGGCCCCTGAGGCGATGGCTCAGATGGACAAGATCAGCACAGACGACCACGCACAATTTGACTACTATCGCTCCCAGGGGTACTTCCAGCATACACCCGCTCCCTACGCGGATCTTGGTGAGATCGTCGCAGGGACGACATCGACGCGGGATGGTGATCATGAACGTATCCTGGCAATAAATCTAGGTTTGGCGATCGATGATATGGCAGTCGCACCCGAAATCTACCGCAGGGCGAAAGAATTGGGGGTCGGGACCTGGTTAGAGCTGTAGATTTCCAGCACTGAAAAAGACAAATCCAAATCTGGACCGAGCAGGTGTGGGAATGTCCCCGAGAACTACGCTTGGATTACCATACATTTTAGAGGCGCGCAGAAATATTCGCCCATATCTCTCCGAGACTGCATTAAGACGCAGTGATTACTTAAGCGAGGTCTCGGGAGGAAACGTTTGGTTAAAACTGGAGAACCGTCAACCAACAGGTTCTTTCAAGGTCCGGGGCGCCTTAAATAAGATTCTTGCTTTAGAAACATCTCAAAAAAACAAGATCCTGGTTACTGGATCGGCGGGAAACCATGGTCTCGGAGTCGCGTATGCCTCCTCTATCATTGGGTTCCCGGAGACGCATATCTTCATCCCCGGGAATGCTCCAAGAGTTAAGGTTGATAAGCTCCATCGATTATCCAGCTCCATTCACATTGCCGGCAAGACGTACGAAGAAGCGCATCGTGCGGCAGAAAAGTATGCCCAGGAACATGATGCTGTGTACATTCAGGCTTATGATGATATTGATGTGATTGCTGGGCAAGCTACTATCGGGCTAGAGACTATCGAAGTTCTTCCCGATATGGATGTGATCATCATTCCTGTTGGCGGCGGAGGTCTCATTGCTGGAATTTCCAGCGCTGTCAAGGCGATCCAGCCAGTATGCCGTGTCATAGGTATACAGGCCAAGGCAAGCCCGGCGGCATTTCTGAGCCTTCGCGATGGTCAGCCGTACGATCCATATGATCATGAGGATACTATTGCAGACGGGTTAGCAGGTGGATTTGGGAAAATCCCATTCTATCTTTCAAGACTTCTGATTGATGAGATTTTGCTGGCTGAGGAGATTGAAATGAGGACGGCTGTTTACACACTCCTGGCGGAGGACCAAATCATCGCCGAGCCATCAGGAGCGGCTTCCATCGTTCCGGTTCTTTCCCGTCAACCAGGATTACGGGGCAAAAATGTCGTATGTGTGATCTCTGGTGGAAACCTCGATGTCGATCTACTGCGGGAAATCGTACTAGGCTTGGATTAGACTTCCTACGATGTAGATTTTTGTATGGTTTTCTGAGACTTACCTTGACGAAAATCGTCTAAATACCTACAATTTCTCCAGATTAGTGAGGTGAGTATTGTGCTGCCTGAAATAAAAATTATTGCCAAATCTGTACTGGCGTTGACCATCGTAGGGGGGATCATGGGGTTGCTGATCGCTGGTTTGGCTGCGGAGTTCCCATCCATAGAGTTCTTTTTCTGGATTGCCTTGTTTACGTTTGTGGGTGCAAACGCCGGTCTTGTGCTCGCCTACGGCTTTCTTCCCGAAAGCTAAATCCGTTGATCCGAAGATCCTAAACCAATATGGACTGAGTGATCTCTATTTACACGCAGCAGTCATACACAATCATGAAACCCATCAAAGCTCTCTCAGTAGAGCTTTCTTTATATGGGAAAAGCCAGAATTTCTTGTTTCTTGTAGCAGGGATGAATGGTGAGCGGTGTATGGGGGGGCAACCTCCATTAAGGCTTTTTCCTTGGAAGATGCATGCACCGAGTTGACAGGTTCTTCACATCGGGAGGCGTGCTTACTGCGATCGAAATAGATCAAAGGTATATTAGCGTGATGCTATACATGCTTGGTCGATGTTTATTCCCCTTGAAATGCGCATTAAACCGACGATCTATGACTGCCCATGGTGTACGGCATGGTCCTAAGGTATTGCATCAGAACAACGGAATCGTTGACACCCCGCATGCCACCATCTAGAATCTTTCTTGGATCTAGATTTCGGAAGGAGTCTTGTTTATATGCCGGTAGATGAGATCGAAAACCAGGAAGATTTGGGGAGCACGGCTGAGCGAAATATTCGGCTGACGAGTCTCTCGCGTTGTGCTGGTTGAGCGTCCAAGCTAAGCGCTGAGACGCTGGCGCAGGTACTGCGCCCCATTCAAGAAATATTCGACCCAGCAGATTTTCCTGAGCTCATCGCAGGTTTAGGTGCACCTGATGATGCTGCCGTTTGGGAAATTGGTGAAGGTCGCACGTTAATTGTCACAACGGACTTCTTTACGCCCGTTGTAGATAATCCTTTCGACTATGGATCGATTGCTGCTGCGAATGCCCTCTCAGATCTCTACGCAATGGGATCGGCGCCCATATTCGCTCTCAATATCCTCGCCGTTCCAACCTCGCTCCCAACAGATGTCGTCTCGGAGATTCTTCGTGGTGGTGCAGAAAAGGTCAGGGAGGCTGGTGCCGTCATCGCCGGAGGGCACAGTATTCAGGATGATGAACCCAAGTATGGTCTTGTCGCAGTCGGGTTAGGGACCACGAACACAACAATGACAAAGGGAGCTGCTCTGCCAGGGGATATCCTGGTATTGTCAAAGCCGCTTGGTTTAGGTGTGACCACGACGGCATTGAAGAACGGCAAAGCCAAGACTGAGGATGTAGAGCAGGCAGTCTACTGGATGAACAGGCTAAACGCGGACGCCGCGAAACTAGCCATTAAACATGAAATAAAGGCAGCGACGGACATCACCGGGTTTGGTCTTCTCGGTCATGGCTTGGAGATGGCTGAAAGTTCTGGGGTTGAATTTCAGGTTTTCGCGGGATCGGTCCCTTTTATTAAGGGTGCACGTACCTATGCTGAAACAGGGAATTTTCCCGGAGGTAGTGTGGATAACAAATTGTTCTTTGGCGATAGGGTGGAATTCTCGCCAACAATTGATGAGTACAATCAGTTGATGCTTTTTGATGCACAAACTTCTGGAGGACTGCTGTTGGCGATCCCCGAGAATGAGGTTCAGAGCTTCTTCAAATCTGCGGGTGATGCCCGGTCTGCAATGTGGGCAATAGGACGTGTTCGGCAGGGGAGTGGGATTACGGTCGAGGATACGAGACATAATTTATCCCTACCTGTAGAACCCGATGATGAAGACATATGGTTTTCGGAGCATTGAACGAAATCGTACCCGTTTCAGATTTTGAGCCGACCGAGTGATTTGACCTTCAGAAGACAGGAGAGAGCCTGTGAATAAAGTAACCATTATTGGAGCCGGTCAAACCGGTGCGACAACGGCGCACTTTCTAGCCGAGCGGGAAATTGCTGATATTGTTTTGCTCGACATTGTGGAGGGGATGCCGCAGGGTAAAGGGCTCGACCTAAGGGAAGCGATGCCCATAATTGGATCGGATACCAGGGTTGTTGGGACGAATGATTATGCGGATACAGCCGGCTCTGACATTGTTGTGATGACTGCAGGATTGCCCCGTAAACCTGGAATGAGCCGAGACGATCTTCTTGCCGCGAACACAGCCATTGTGAAGTCCGCGGTGGAGAATGCGTTAACGCATTCTCCTGAGACAATCTTCATCATCCTGACGAATCCCCTCGACGCGATGAGCTACCTGGCGATGAAAGTCGGTCAACTGCCACGAGAGCGTATTCTGGGCCAAGCCGGCATCCTGGACAGTGCTCGCATGCGAGCCTTCGTGGCCATGGAGCTGAATGTCAGTGTCAAGAATATTCATTGCTATGTACTCGGAGGTCACGGCGACGATATGGTGCCTCTCACAAGACACTCGAATGTCGCTGGGGTGCCACTTGAGGATATTCTTCCTGAGGACCGATTGAGTGCCATCCTCGAGCGTACGCGCAAAGGTGGCGGGGAGATCGTGGGATTATTGAAAACAGGGAGTGCCTTCTACGCACCGGCTGCAGCCCTGGCTCAAATGTCAGAGGCGATCTTGCTCAATCGTCACTTGATCGTGCCGGCTTCAGTGTATTTGGAAGGTGAATATGGGCAGAAGGACATCTTCTTCGGTGTTCCAGCTCAACTTGGGCGAGGGGGGTTGGAGAAGGTGATTGAATACGGGCTCTCAGATTTTGAACAGCATGCCCTGGAAGAATCTGCCGCTCACGTGCGCGAGACAATTGAGTCACTAGACATCTAGCTCGGTTGAAAGAGCGATATTTACCGCGTTTGAACTTAATCGAAATTATTTCAACAATGGATTGCGTGGAAATACTTTCTTAGCAGGAAGTTGCTAGGGTGTTGCCGTGACATCAGGCGTGGTCCCGGACCATGTGAAGCTTCTCTGGATGCTTTTCGCGCCCCCGGTTTCATATCTCGGATCCCCTTCATTGTCCACACTGCTTTGTCGAACTACTTCAATCCACCATCTCATGATGTGTGGGAGAGATTCGTTCGGTCGCAGTGTTGTTGGGATGATGTACTTAGTGTCAGTCACGAAAGCGATGATTCTCCGTGTACCTGTGCCCTCAGTAATATCCTCGACGGTAACCCTGTAGCTCTCGTTTTCACGCAGTTCACCAACCGAAGCCCATTGAAGTGTGACCGCATCATTTGCGAGCGTGAATGCTGCTCCATCTTGGGGAAGCAGTAAGTTCGGCGCAGGATAAGGAGGCGGCGGCGTGGGAGTTGGTGATGGGCCAGGTGTGGGGTTCCGCTCACAAAGCGGCAAAATCAAGATTTGACCCAGGAACACTGTTTCTCCCGTCATGCCGTTGTAATCCATGATGGCTCTGGAGTTCACGTTATAGTTTTCAGCGATGGCGCCGAGTGTATCGTTTGCTTCAACAGTATATGTGATCGTCTCACAAGCAGCCCGAGTGGCTTCCTCGGGTGGGAGAGTCGCCGTTGGTTCCGGGGATGCAGTAGGTGTCGGTTGAGGGACGTTCAGGCTTTGTCCGACGGAGAGGATGCTTTGATTATTGAAACCTAGATTGGCCTGGAGAATGGCCTGGACCGAGACGTCGTACCTGACAGCGATGCCGAGGAATGTATCTCCAGCTACGACAATATACTGCAAAGTGGGTAAAGGCGTAAATGTAGGTACAAGTGTCTCTGTCGGTGTGGCGGTGGGCGTGACCGTAATCGTCGCAGTGACTGAAGGTGTCACGATTGGCTCTCCGCTGATCGACGTTCCCAACGTTCTAGTGGCGGCGTATGTAAGGCCTACCGCAAGGAGAGCAAATGCAGCCAGGATCAGCAAAGCAACGGGGAGAGATAAAGAAATTCTTCCGATTGATCTGGATGCACTAGAAGCACCCTGAGCATTGACGTCGGTGCCGCACACGCTGCAACGTGTGGCACCCTCTGCAAGGTGGGTTCCACATGTTTGACAGACAAGATCTTTGTCGGATTTATCTTTTCGTCGCATTTAATATTTTTGACCTTATTGGGTGAACCGACGCATTATACCAGCCAGCTTGGAAAGCCCCAAGGCGGGGTTGATGTTAATCAGATTTGCTTCTCATGATCAGGATTGGAGAGTGTGAAAACCCAAAGAAGGTCCGATTTTCTGCATTGATACCAGGACATGGGCGATGTGTTCCCAAAGAACTACGCCCATTTTATCGGCAGCCATCTCAATCTCGTCCCGGTTGATCGCTGCTGCGAACCGTGCGTCTTTCCACTTTTTCTTGACGGATTTGATGGTTAGATCATCAAGAGATTTGGATGGGCGTACAAGACCGGCTGCGTGGATAAGCCCGGTGATCTCGTCGCATGCAAAAAGGGTCCTCGCCATCATAGTCTCACGGGGGACGCCTGTGTGATCTGCATGGCTGAGTATGCATTGTACGATGTCTTCAGGAACTCCCCTTTCCCGCAATATGGGTGCGCCATCTTGTGGATGTTGCTCCAAAGTCGGGTGAATCTCCCAATCAAAGTCATGCAATAGACCCGCGAGCCCCCACACATCGGGATCTTCACCATATTCTGGAGCATAATCTCGCACGGCTGCTTCAACGGCAAGCATGTGGCGCTTGAGATTAATATTGCTTACGTAGTCATCTACGATTTTCAGGGCTTCTTCTCGGTTCATAGTTATTTTCTCAAAATGCGCTAAGAGTCTAGGATGCCGCTACTCTATACTTTCCTGCATCCCAGAGGGCGCGCAGTGTCGCCACGGTCTCCCGGAAAGACCAGAAGGAATTCGCACGATATTCGCGTAGGTCCGCGGTCACACCTTCAGTTTGCAGTCCGATTGAATCACATAGCACGAGGGCTCTTGGGAGATGGAACCTCTGTGTGATGAGCAAAGCTTCCTGCACGCCAAATTTATCTTTTAAATTGAGGCAGGTAGAGAAGGTTCGATCGCCATCTGAATCTATCAGGATGTGTTCGGGAGGGACACCAAGTTCCTGAGCGTAGGAGCGCATGGCTTCGGCTTCGTCGTAACCTGATGAATTTTTTGAACCACTGAGGATGAGCAGGTCCGTCTTGCCGTTGAGATAGAGCTCGGCTGCGGTAGCAACACGATCTGCCAGGACGGCAGTGGGGCGCCCATCACGTCTCAAGCCCGCACCGAAGACGACCGCGATCGGAAGGGGGGGTGCCTCCTCCGGGGAGTGGATCCTAGGACCATATCTTAGCCCGAGGTACCATTTTGGAATTAGCAAGATGGCTAGAAGAAGAGATCCCAGCGTGAAAATTTTAAGTAATTTTGCTTTCATATCCACTCGCATTCCGACAGATTCTACCAAATTCAAGAGAACATTGTGGTCCTTCCCAGATAATAGTTTACAGGATGCTCAATCCTTAATCGGATAAGCTATGGTGAAGGTCATCGAAAAATTGACATGCATTTAAGATGATGATAAAATTCTATAGCTCTTATTTATCGGATGAATAGGATGAATTAGTGCACTGGAGAATATCAAGGAATGGCTAACGAACAAGACTCCGAATTTATGCAATATTTGGCTCACAGCGGGCTCGAGCTTGGAAAACCGCTACCATCCATCCAAATCCTTGCAAAAACGCTTGGAATCAGCGTAGGGAAGCTCCGAGAGCAGCTTGAAGTGGCACGAACTCTCGGATACATCGACATTCGGCCAAAATCGGGTATGCAGAGACGAAAATACTCTTTTTATCCCGCGATGAACGTAAGCTTGCGATATGCACTTTCCACGGATCCTGGTTATTTCAACCAGATCGAACAGTTACGCGAGCATCTCGAGGCGTGTTTTTGGCACGAAGCCGTCGAAAAATTAGAGGATCGAGACAAGGACCATCTGCGCAGGCTGCTCGAAAGGGCATGGACGTTGCTCAACGGATCCCCAATTACGATCCCGCATGATGAACACCGCGATCTGCACCTCACCATCTATTCCCGTATCGACAATGTTTTTGTGCATGGCATTCTGGAAGCTTACTGGGATGGCTACGATTCCGTTGGATTGAATCGATATACGGACTACGTTTATTTTAAAGCAGTATGGACATACCATGAACAGATGGTGGATTCGATTCTCAATAATGAGTATGATTCAGGCTATCGAGCATTAATTGAGCACTTCGAAATCCTACATCGAAGACCATCGCAGGAAGCAATGGATGCCAACACAGTCATCGAGAGTCCCATATCAAGCACATAATATTAATAGGAGATCGCAAGAATGACAGAACCTGTTACCGTGGATTCACGGCAGCAAACAGATCAACAAGAGCAAATCGTGAACGATTTCTCGATGGTTGTCGCCACTGTGAATGGATCGGGGAGTCAAACATCGAACATCTCCCTCATCCGCGCTATCTTCCGGATGGGAATTCCTGTGAGTGGCAAAAACCTCTTTCCATCGAATATCCAGGGTCTTCCCACCTGGTTCACTATTCGGCTGAGTGGAGAGGGGTTTACGGCTCGCAGGGAGACCATTGAGATACTTGTAGCAATGAATAAACAGACGTTCAAAGATGATCTGGACAATCTTGTAGCAGGGGGTGTTTGCTTCTATCCCGACCACTTTGAGAAGCCGGAGCATCGAAGTGATGTCGTGTTCTACCCAATGCCTGTGAAAGAGATCATCCGTGAGGTTGATCCTCCAAAGGGTCTCCGTGAATACATGTCAAACATGGTTTATGTGGGTGTCATAACACAGATTCTCGGGATTGATATCGATGAAATTTCAGGCGCACTGAATACCCACTTTCGAGGTTCAAAACGACCCATTGAGCTCAATATGCAAGTGATTGATGCGGCGATCGAATGGAGCAAGGCGAACCTAGTCAAAGCCGATCGTTATATCCTTCAGCGCGATAATCAGACCGAAGGGAATATTCTCATCGATGGCAATACGGCCGCTGCGCTCGGCGCAGTATACGGAGGGGTGACCTTCTTATCATGGTATCCCATCACCCCAGCTTCGAGCCTGGCTGAAAGCTTACAGGAACGACTCCCAGTCATGCGCAAGGATCCTGAGACAGGAAAAGCAACCTATGCAATTGTTCAGACAGAAGACGAGCTTGCAGCAATCGGAATGGCGGTCGGAGCCGGATGGTCCGGGGCGCGAGCGATGACAAGCACGTCGGGTCCGGGTATCTCACTCATGGCTGAATTTACAGGTCTCGCATATCTAGCCGAGATTCCTCTTGTCATTTGGGATGTTCAAAGGATGGGACCGAGCACAGGTCTTCCCACAAGGACATCGCAGGGCGACATTCTCTTTGTTCGATTTCTTGGCCATGGTGACACTTCCCAGATCATGCTGCTGCCAGGGAACATGTCTGAATGCTTCGAATTCGGGTGGCGAGCGTTCGATCTAGCTGACCGATTGCAGATGCCCATTTTTATACTCAGCGATCTCGATCTTGGGATGAATTTATGGATGTCTCCCGAGTTCGATTATCCCGATCAATTTATCGATCGCGGCAAGATTCTGGATAAAGAAGACCTGGATCGCATTGGGGAATTTGCCAGATACCGAGATGTAGATGGGGATGGGATTCCTTACAGGACATTACCGGGAACTGACCATCCATTGGCCGGATACTTCACTCGTGGCACGGGACACGATGACAGAGCCAGGTATAGTGAGCGTCCTGAAGATTGGGAGCAAAATTTGGCTCGTCTCGGGCGGAAGATGGAAACCGCGCGGAATCTCCTACCGGCTCCGGAGTGCGAGGAAGTATCGGATACTGAGATCGGGATCATCGCGTTCGGTTCGACCGATCCCGCGGTTCAAGAGGGACGCGCACGATTAGAGGAGATGGAAATAACGACCAGTTATCTGCGATTACGTGCGGTGCCTTTTTCAGATGATGTTCTCGAATTTATTCGTAAACACGAGCGTATCTATGTGATTGAGATGAACACCGACGGTCAGATGCGTCAGCTTCTTCAGTTAGCAGTTCCCGATCAAGCAACTAAGTTGATCTCACTGGCTCACAACGATGGATTACCCCTGAGTGCGCGTTGGATTGTAGAGGCATTAAGCGCGCAGGAGGAAGAGTAGCATGGCGACAAACGTAGAGCAGAAGAGCGGGGCGCCCGCCCAGGCGAATCTTATTGGTCTAACGAAGGCGGATTACAGAGGAAATAAATCCACACTTTGTCAGGGATGCGGCCATAATTCCATATCCAGCCAGATCATTTCCGCTTGTCACGAAATGTCAATCTCACCCGATAAGGTCATAAAACTTTCGGGAATTGGGTGTTCAAGTAAGAGTCCAGCCTATTTCATGGGCAGATCGCATGGCTTTAATTCGCTTCATGGTCGTATGCCTACTATCGCGACCGGAGCTGTCCTTGCGAACCATGAATTGAAGGCTATTGGCATTTCTGGTGATGGAGATACAGCCAGTATAGGTTTGGGACATTTCATTCACCTTGTTCGACGAAACGTGCCAATGGTCTACATTGTGGAAAATAATGGTGTTTACGGGCTCACTAAAGGCCAGTTCTCCGCAACGGCTGATCAGGGTCAAGAATTAAAAAAGATGGGCATTAATCCGTTCATGCCCGTCGATATCTGTATGGAAGCACTGATTGCCAAGGTAGGATTTGTGGCCCGGTCTTTTGCTGGAGACCCGAAACAGGTGAAGGAGCTTTTAAAGGCTGCGCTTCACTTCAAGGGCACAGCCGTTCTAGACATCATCAGTCCTTGTGTCACATTCAACAACCGGGATGCTTCGACTAAATCGTATGCATGGGGAAAGGAACATCGGGAACCCCTTCACGATGTCACCTGGGTGCCGAAGAGAGACGAAATCGAGATAAGCTACAAACCTGGCGAAGTGCTCGATGTGGAGATGCATGATGGTTCCACTTTGATGCTGAAGAAGCTGCAGCTCGACTACGATCCTAAGGACCGGATCGAGGCCCTTAAGATGCTAGAGACCACTTGTTGTGGTGGAGTTCTAGTCACGGGGCTCATCTATTTCAATGAAGATCGACCGGCTTTGGATGAGCTGGAGGATTTAGTTGAAACACCTCTCTCGAGATTGGATGCCGCTCAGATGCGACCGCCTGAGGAGAGCCTGCAAGACCTTATGGGGGAGTTCCGCTAGAATAATTATCTCCGAGGGGGGTACCGACCAGGTACCCCTCTATTTGTTAACCTCGAACATGTGAATATAATCTCACCAGTGAGAACCTTTGGGATTATCGCCGGACTGGCTGCGGCCTCAATATGGGGTGGGATGTACGTTGTGAGCAAAGTCGTCCTAGAGGTTATCCCTCCCTTTACGCTACTAAATATTCGCTTGCTGCTCGGAATCATCTCCTTGGGATCGATCATACTGCTCAAGAAAGGATTTCGTGCGACTCGAAAGCAAGTCGGCGTCATTCTGCTCGTGGGGATAATTGGATTCGGCATATCATTAGGGTTCCAATTCACAGGTACGAAGTTATCATCGGCAGCAAATGCCGCCCTGGTCACCTCGGCTTCTCCAGTTTTTATCCTTTTATTTGGTGCGCTGATACTGCATGAACGTGTTACATCCGTGCGCCTCTTCGCACTATTGCTGGCAAGTGTAGGCGTGCTCATCGTCGTAGACCCAAGAGCTGCGCTCTATGGAGGAAAAGCAGCGATAGGAAATGTCCTGCTGCTTGCAGCGGCGCTCACTTGGGGTTTATATTCGGTATTGATTAAAAAGAGCAGTAAGGACCTGAATATTATTGAGGTGAGCACTTTTGCATTCATCGGGGGCTGGTTTTTCAGCCTTCCCATAATGTTTAGTGAGATTAAGTCAGAGAATATTGGCACGCTAACTCTGCCCATCATCCTGGGTGTGCTCTATCTTGGCATAATCGCCACTGCGTTGGCGATGTATCTGTGGAACAAGTCGTTGGATATCCTAGAGGCCGGATTGGTATCACTGTTGTTTTTTGCACAGCCGGTGGTGGGTGTAGCATTAGGTACACTTATCTTGGATGAGGTGCTGAATACCGGATTCTGGGTTGGAGCAGGGATGATTGGACTTGGGCTTCTCATTGCGGCGCGATCGGATATTGCCCGAAATTCGGATAATGTCCGAAATAATGGCGCAGTTATTCAGGAAGGTTAAGGAGGAACCATGGGTTCGTCGGGTTGTCTTAAACAGACATTTCTAATAATAACCTTTCTCCTGGCGGTTTTATTCGTCATAACTCTACCCTTCACGGTGACCAGCCAGAGTGCCTCGCAAATGATATTCTCCCCGGAGGCGGTCACAAACTTGGTGAGATCCAGTTTACTCGGGTCAGGATTACTTGAGCGGTATATGCTCGAAGCAGTCTTTCAGGGAGATCTGGCTCTAGGCGGGGGAGCTGATGAGGGAGCATTCGCAGAAGCGCTCCAGTACCTGTCTCCAGCGGAGCGTCAAACGATGATCCAGCAAATTGTTCCAGATGGCTGGGTGGAAGATCAAATTTCAACCTCGGTCGAGTCCATTTTTCGCTGGATTGATGATGAGAGTTCAACTCCCCAGATCAAATTGGATCTTGTCCCGATAAAAGATCGATTGATCGCTGGTGGGATTGAGGACATCGCAGATACGGTTGTGGACTCGTGGCCAAGCTGCTCTCCAGAGCAGGTAAACATGATGATAAAGGCCGCAGTTCAGGGGGGAGATTTTGAATTTGATATCTGCGAACCACCGGAGCCTTTACGTACACGGGCAATTGAACTCGTATCCATTACATTATATGAGTGGGTTAGAGAGTTCCCCTCGAGCATCGAGTTCCAGGAAGAATCCGAGGAGAGCATTGATGAGAGTCTGGCGCTCAAGGAGCAGGTCCGATTTCTCAGGGCGATTATGCGCTTCGGCTGGTTTCTTCCCATGGCGCTCTTAGGCCTGATCATGGCCTTATCGATTCGATCTCTCAGGAATCTCGGCAGTTGGTGGGGGATTCCGATGACGCTGGGAGGAATTTTGACCGTTATAGCGGCGCTGATTGTCTCAGGCAGCTGGCAGGGGGTACTAGCAAATTATGCGTCCTTCTTAAGGGAGAGCGGAGAGGTCATCGCTCAGGTGGCGAAGTTCGCTATGAATGAGTTGATCGATTCGATCGTGGGACGCACGTTCTTTTTCGGTTTGGTCATTATGGCGCTTGGCGCCGGTATGTTCATTATCTCGCGCATTATTAAGCGTGATGGCACGATGAAGGTCGAGAGTCAAACAACTGATGTAAAAGCAGGTTTTCCATCAGAACCAGAACCTCGAAGCGAGGCAGGAGTCCCGCCTTCTGTACCGCCGATCAGCAATGACGATTCGGACGAACCCCCTTCTGGTATTTTTGGTTGACGGTTTAACTTTCCCCATCTACCGGATAGGGTGGCAAAATAGTCATTTCTACCCAGATCTTTTCCGATTCCTGAAGACGATTTTGAGGAATCCCTTTATACTTGGTCTTCGTAATATCTGACTGGTATAACGTTTCATTATTTCAGGTGTACTTGTGGGGTATGAACTGCGCAGTTTCTTTTGCCGATGATAAGAAAGAGGTGGTTGTATGGCACAGCATTTTGGTCCAAGTATTAGTGAATACGGCGTCGAGAATCATGGTATCCGCAATGCAGGAACGGTGTATTGGAATCTCACGACACCGATGCTCTATGAACGTATCGTACGGAGACATGAAGGCGTTATCGCACATATGGGTCCTGTGATCGTTCGTACAGGGGACCACACTGGAAGAGCGCCTTTTGACAAATTTATCGTCGAGGAACCATCAAGCAAAGAGGACATCTGGTGGGGAGCATCGAACCAATCGATGTCTGAAGAGTGCTTTGAACGATTTCATCGACGCATGATGGCTTATGTCCAGAACCGCGATATTTTCATTTTCGACGGATATGCTGGAGCTGATCCTGCCTACCGGATGCCCGTTCGAATAATCACCGATTATGCATGGCAGAGTCTTTTTGCACGAAATATGTTCATTCGCGAATTCAGCTCTGAGAAACTTCGCAAACACGTTCCTGAATTTACAGTGATCGACATGCCCGGCTTTCATGCGGATCCGGAAATAGACTGCACTCGCAGCCAGACGGCAATAATCATCAACTTTGCTGAGCGATTGGCCCTCATCGCACGCACTGAATATGCAGGTGAAATTAAGAAGAGCGTGTTCACGGCGATGAACTATTATCTCTCTAAACAAGATGTACTCGGGATGCACTGCAGTGCGAACTACGGGACAGGTCCTGATGACAGCGCACTTTTTTTTGGCTTGAGCGGGACGGGGAAAACCACATTAAGCAGCGTGCCGGAGAGGACGCTGGTTGGCGATGACGAGCACGGATGGAGCGAAGATGGAGTCTTCAACTTCGAGGGAGGCTCGTATGCGAAAGTTATCCGCCTCGACCCTGAAGGTGAACCGCTCATTTATGACACAACGAGGCGATTTGGGACGATCCTTGAAAATGTTGCTTACGATAGTGAAATGAGGCGCGTGGATCTTGACGATGATTCCCTCACCGAGAATACACGAGCCAGCTACCCCATCAGCCACATCGAAAACGCTACTAGAGATGGACTTGCAGGGCATCCCAGGTACATCCTATTTCTCACTGCCGATGCGTTTGGTGTCTTGCCGCCGGTCAGTAAATTATCTACTGAGCAAGCTATATATCACTTCCTAAGTGGCTACACAGCCAAAGTTGCTGGAACAGAGCAAGGTGTGACGGAGCCGAGACCAGAATTCAGCGCATGCTTTGGCGCTCCTTTTATGCCGATGCACCCCAATGTTTATGCCACGATGCTGGGTGACAAGATTCGCCAGCATGGCTCAGAAGTGTGGCTCGTGAACACAGGCTGGACAGGTGGTCCGTATGGGACCGGGAAAAGGATTGATCTTGAGAGCACCCGTCGGATCGTTGCCGCAATCTTGTCGGGAGAGTTGGGCAAGACGAAATTCAATAAAGAGCCGATCTTCAATCTGAGTGTTCCAGAGAAGGTCGAAGGACTTCCTTCAGAGATCCTGAACCCACGAGGGACGTGGTCAAATGAAGGGGAGTATGACCTTCAAGCAGCAAGGCTCGTAAAGATGTTTCGTGAGAATTTCAAGCAATTTGCGGAGCATGTGGATCCCTCCATTCGCGAACAGAATCCTGGAGGGTAGGTACGAGGAGCTAATTCCGGTTCACTTTTCTCAGCTTGTCTTTCAATGAATTCTCAATTTGGACACAAGAGTCCTCTAAATCTGATTCTCTTGGAAAGATAAATTGACTTCTCTCCGTTTTCAACCGAACCTCGATCATTAAGCTCAAGACATCCCGGTAACAAGGAGTACACGCATGCTAACTGTATTGCGAAAGCGCAATTATGGATTGTTGTGGGTAGCTCAGCTGATCTCAATGATCGGAGATTGGGCTATCTTTGCTGCATTACCGTTCTATGTGTACGACCTGACCGGGTCTGTGATGGCAACCGGCGTGATGTTTATGATCCAGGTTGTGCCGCCGCTGGTCTTCGGATCGTTTGCAGGAGTGTTTGTCGATCGCTGGGACAAGCGCTGGACGATGATCGTATCCAGCCTCTTCCGCGGTGCGGTTCTCGTAATCCTTCTGGGTGTTCGCTCGCCCGATATGATCTGGTTGGTTTATCTCGCCGGGTTCCTCGAATCCACCGCGAGCCAGTTCTTTGGACCAGCGAACAACGCCCTATTGCCTACCCTGGTTGAGGAGGATCAACTAATCACCGCCAATTCGCTTGACTCGCTGGGGGAAAACAGCGCCCGGCTGATCGGGCCGGCGCTCGGGGGTGTCTTGCTGGCATCCATTGGTTTGCACGGTGTGATCTTCTTTGATATCGGCTCTTACATGCTGGCTGCGATATTAATGTATTTCATCCGCGTCCCGTTGAAAGATGCAGCGGCAGCTCCTGCAGATGAAAGTTCAGCTGGCAATGCGCTTTCGGCATTCTGGAGTGAATTCGTCTCTGGCTTGAAACTGGTGGCACGTAAGCCAGCGCTTTCAAGGATATTCCTGGTTTTCGGAATTGCCGCACTTGGCGACAGCATCCTCACTGTGTTGTTAGTGCCATTTTTTCAGGACATCGTTGGTGTGGGATCGACCGAATTTGGGATAGTGCTCACTGTCCGTGGGTTGGCTGGCATTCTGGGGGGTATTGTGATTGGTGCGATCGGGAGCAAGTTCAAGCCAGAGTACCTGATTTCGTTTGGCTTGATCGGTACAGGGGTGGCATTGGTGGCGATGGTCCTCTGGCCCGTCTATGCCATATCGTTGTTGATCATGATCCTGATCAGTGTCCCGCTTATGGCCTGGTTGATCACCGGCCAGACCTGGATGCAGACGCATGCGCCTGGAGAATACCGGGGGCGAGTATTCGGGGCTTATGGAACGTATAGCGCCTTGTTAATGTTAGTCGGTATGGCATTTGCGAGTGGCCTCGGCGACATGCTCGGGATATCGAACATAGGCTACTTTGGTGGGGGGATTTACATCCTGTCCGGGTTACTGGCATTGGCTCTGTTGCCCGGCGTCAACTCTTCGGTTGAGGAAGCTGTTGAACCATCGGCTCTATAGATTGTCTTACGCCATAGTTGACTTGACCGCAGCTGGGGCTAATAAAATATTACTTGGGCTGGTGAGACAAGCTTTCTTAAGCCCGATCGTTCAGCTTATGTCTTTTGTCTCATATTGGTAGATAGCCAACGCAGAGAATACCTCCACGCTTTAACTATCACATTCTTTAGGGTGTAATATGCGAATATTCCAATTAACACGACTTCAATTATTATTGTGGATGACTCAATTTGTAAACTTATTTATTAGCTTCTGATTGGTAGGATGGAGTTTTCCAAGACGCTATGTCAGATCTGATATCAGATCGGGCATCAATGCTCCGACATCCTCACATTCGTCCAGCTTGAAGATTGATTCGACGAGAGTTTCTGACTTTGAAGCTGATAAAGCGCGAGAAACGTTGGCGTTGAATTTGGCTATCACGTCTTCATCCGTCATTGGATCTTGAGGAGACCCTTTGGCGAAATCGGTTTCCGCTGTGAAACTCTGACCCTGGGTTGTGGTTATTGTGACACGCGCTCTCTTGGTGCGAGGAAATAATCGATCGATTTCATCGTCCGCAACAACTTCGATTCTTGGTAATAGTTCACGAACAGCAGGGTCGTGTAGTTTTTCATCATGAAATGATTCTGGGAGTACGTTCCCATCTACCACTGCAACCGCAACTACATAAGGCAGGCTATGATCAGCGGTCTCTTTTGTATCTGGTTGGTATTTGCTAGGATCGGAGAGGATGTCTGCGCCTCGAGTGGTGGTTTCGACAAGAATTTTCTCCACATCTTTATGCGAAAGTTTTTGCTCCCGGCACAATTGGAGGGCTGCACTGATAGGCTGATGGGTCAACGCCTCTGTGGGGAAAGCCTTATAGCTGCAGCGAGTGATCAGGTATTCGGTCCCTAATTTCTTTGTCAATTCATCCAGATTCCACTTCACATTGGACAGCACTTCAGTTAGTCCTTCTTTTCCTTCGATCACTTCGACAGGACCTTCATACCCTTCCTTTGCCATCATAGCCGCGATCACACCAGCCTGTGCGGCGAGAGGATCGGCTGTGTTTTTCATATTTGTGAGATGTCCTGCAACCACGCCACCGAGTGTGAAATGACTGCTGCCGCTGATCCCTACGGCGGCGACAAGTTGTTCAATATCGAGATCATACAACCGTCCGGCGACGAGAGGGCTGACAAATTGGGTTAGGGAGGCATGGTGCCATCCGACTTCACGAACGCCCGGTTCGGCGGCGTGACACCAGCGCATTTCGAGTTCGTAGGCGATGACGGTGGCGAGCAGCAGATCTCGACCAGATTTACCGTTTGCTTCTGCAGATGCAAGCGCAGCCCCCAGCAGGTCGGATGGGTGGCTGGGATCCTGTTCCCAATATATATCGTTGTAATCCAGTGCGCGAATCAGGAGCCCGTTCATCAATGCTGCATTTGAGCAATTTGTCCGTAGCCCGCTACCGATCACAGTCGCTTCTTGAGTCCCACCAAGCCTTTCTGTGAAACGGTGCATCGCTTTCATGTCGTCGTTATGAATAGCAGCCAACGCACAGCCGAAGCTGTCGAGCAAAAATCGCTTCGCCTCATGCACCACATCGTGCGGTAGATCCTCATACCGGAGGTGGAAAGCAAACTCGGCTAATTCATGGCTTATGGATGGCATCAGATCACTCTCCAAATCAGTCAACTCGAGGACACCCCCTATCTTTCAGGGAGGCGTATGGTTTATGAATCAAGCTGCGATACAATTTCTTCCGCCATCTCAGTGGTCGAATGTGTTCCACCCATATCATAGGTCCGGATTTTTCCTTCTTTAATCACTCGAGCGATGGCCATTTCCAGGGTTTTTGCCAGCTCGACCTCGTTCAACCAATCCAGCATGAGCTTGGATGCCAGTAGCATCGCGATTGGATTAACCTTGTTCTGGCCAGCATATTTAGGCGCCGAGCCATGCGTGGGCTCGAAAACTGCGATTTTGTCCCCGATATTACCGCTGGATGCAAATCCGAGTCCACCGACAAGCTGCGCTGCCAGATCGGAGACGATGTCCCCGAACATATTGCTTGTCACGATGACCCCGTAGTCAGTCGGATTTTTAAGGAGCCACATCATTTGTGCGTCGATGTTTGTCTCCCAGAGTTCAATATCTGGATACCCCTCGGCAACCTTTCGTGCAACACGTGACATTAAGCCACTTGTCTCACGCAGAACATTTGGCTTTTCCACGAGAGTCACTGTTGGATAATCAAATCGCTTGGCGTACTCAAATGCCTGCCGTACGATTCGCTCTGCTCCTGGGCGTGTGATGACGCGTAAACTGACGGCGATTTCACTGCTGTTGATATGATCGAAGCGAGCCATCCTGGGATTATGGTCGATTAGATTATTTCGGAGCTCATCAGGCAAGGGAAAGAACTCGACCCCGCTGTAAAGGCCTTCAGTATTCTCCCGAAATACGACCAGATCGACGTCATCTTTATAGTTGAGTGGGTTCCCTGCGAAGGCTTTGCATGGACGCAGGTTCGTGTAAAGGTCAAAGTGCTGGCGTAGTCGAACGATTGGACTGCTGTAGGAGAGCCCAGTCCCTTGAAGTTCGGGGACCAGTTCAAGCTCCGCCTCATCCTTGGGCTTTGAGGTAATGGCGCCAAATAAACCACACGTACATCCCTCGAGGATCTCGATGGTTCGAGCGGGGAGTGGGTCACCTTCTGTACGCCAGAACTCCCACCCAATATCCGCTGGGACATATTCCGCATCCAACTGTAAAGCATCCAGCACAAGACGGGCCGCGTCCATGACCTCAACACCGATACCATCACCGGGCATCCAAGCAATCATATATTTGGGCATCCTGGGAACCTCCTGCGATTTTCTTCA
>JBGUDT010000001.1:0-48115 GCA_041821665.1 Anaerolineales bacterium | reverse complement strand
CGATGAACCGCTGCCCCAATTCTTACCCGCAACGATGATGTCATTGGGTTGTACGTTTCCGGCAAACGATGGATCAAGATCTTCGAGCGCGTAGGGGGGCATCTCGGAAGGTTCACTCACAGTGTAGGTGTATTTCCCGGGAAAAATCACATCTGTATTCACGTTGTCCCCGTATTTCCAGGTGCGTCCCTTGATGCTCTTCATATCCTCACCCTAATTCTGCCGGATGAATAATCTCACCCGCAATTGCTGAGGCCGCGACGACCTGAGGACTGGCGAGATAGATCTCGCTGTTTTTCGTGCCCATCCTGCCCTGGAAATTGCGGTTAGCGCTGCTTATCGTGACCTCGCCCTCGGCTGGTACCCCCAGATGGTTGCCCATGCAAGGACCGCAGCCGGGGCTTTCGATAATCGCTCCTGATTCGAGCAGAGTCTCGAGATAACCCAGCCGCATGGCCTCAAGATAGATTTGTGATGAAGCAGGTATCACAATCAAACGAGTGTTGGGTGATATGCGCTTTCCCTTCACGATTTTCGCTGCTGCTTCAATGTCCTCCAATCGACCGTTTGTGCACGTTCCCAGGAACGCCTGATCGACCTTAATCCCCGCGACTTCTGAGAGCGGTTTGACGTTATCCACAGCATGTGGGCAAGCGACCATGGGCTCGATCGCCCCTGCATCCACGCTCAACTCTATCGCATAATCAGCATCCGAATCAGGGTGAATCGCTTCATATTCTCTAACCGCTCGCCCATCTAAAAATTTGTGGACAAGCTCATCTGGCGGAACATAGCTGTTTTTTGCACCTGCTTCAGCCATCATATTTGGGAGGACCGCTCGCTGACTTAGATCAAGCTGTTCAATCGCCTCTCCGTGCCACTCTACCGACATATAAAGCGCCCCATCCGCGCCAATCTTACCGACGACGTAGAGCGCCAGATCCTTCGTTGTCACGCCCATAGGCAGCGTGTTGTGGACGCTAATATTCATCGATTCGGGTACTCGCAGCCAGATGGACCCAAGCGCCCATATTGAGGCCATCTCACTTCTGCCAATCCCCGCCCCGAATGCGCCCATCACACCTGCGTGTGGTGTATGCGAATCAGATCCGAGCACAATTTCGCCAGGAAGCGCCAACCCTTCCTCAACCAATACCTGATGGCATATTCCACGACCAACGTCGTAAAAGTGGTCGACACCTTGATCGGCGGCAAATTGGCGGATGATACGATGGTTTTCGGCGTGCTTTGTCGTGGGTGCGGGAGCGGCGTGATCGAGAAAAACGGCGAGCTTATCAGGTTCGCAAACTCGTGTAGCGCCCATCCTGCCAAAAATACCAAATATCGCCGCGGTGTTGTCGTGGGAAAGAGCAACATCCGGATGTATCTCCAGTATCTGACCCGGGCGCACATCCAGCTGCCCGGTGTTCCGTGCGAAGATTTTCTCAGCAAATGTTTTACCCATATGCGCCTGCAGTTCGTCGAGTGAATTTATTTCGACCCTGATTTAGTCAAATCGAAGTCGGTGAAGTCGGCATGGTGAAAGATGATCGATTCAGGTTGACGTTTGAACTTGTCGCCTTCCCAGGAATGTGTTGCCACGATATGCATAACCGCTTCAGGGATGTCATGCTTGAAACAGAGACCCACGCCTGTGAATGGATGACGCAGGTAGGTGTATGTGCTCGACCATGTGTATTCCCCGTCTTGTTCGCTGAACTCCATCAATTTACCTACATCAGCAAGGAGAGCGCCGGCGATGAGCGCATCTCGGTCAATCGAATAACGATCGCCATAAAAGGAGCGCAGAACATCTTCCATAGCGATGCATAATTTGCAAACGACACTGACGTGTTCGGGAAAAGATATATCCACATCTTCAACGAGGAGGGTGTAGGGCATCCGGGCTAAACCTTCAAGATCCCAACCGCCGATCTCGAGCGCTTCAAACCATACGGAAAAGACCTTCTCGCGCAGCTCCACATCCTCGATTTTGTTGAACTCAGGGATGAGTCTGACCAGTTCATCCTTCATGCATCCTCCTCCAGCTTAGCTTTGGAAAAAAACCGTTACGTCGAACGATCTGATGGTCCATCATAGGTGTGATCGGTGGGATGGATACGCCGCATTGGGCGTTCGCGAGTTTGCTCCTCATATACCTGAGCCACGAGACCGGGAACTCGAGCCATAAAGAAGAAGGCGTTCGCCAGCTCTCGTGGGATATCCAGATCGATCAGCACTGCGGCGATGGCACCATCTACATTGATGGGAAGAGCTTTACCATTGGCTGCAACCGCACTTTGCAACGCACGGATCATATTAACGCCGGCGTTTGCAATGTCCAGTTTTCCGGAAAGTGAGAATAGTTTGAGTGTCCTTGGGTCCGCTGAATGTATGCGGTGCCCAAGACCTGCGATCCTCTTCTTCTCAGCCTTAAATTCCCCAACAATCTGGATGGCAATATCATCCATATCTGTACCAGAACTGACGGTTCTTTCGATACCATTCGCAAGAATGGACATACAATCGTAAACGGCACCGCCGTGAAAGCGATTGATCGACAGCAGACCCGCTGCGACTGCGCCGTTCAGTGACGCCCCTGTCGAGGCAGCCGTCCTGGCCGCGAGAGCCGATGGGGGCGAGGCGCCATGGTCGATCGATGAAACCAGGATCGCATCTATCATTTTTGACACATTGTCGTCAGGCAGATCACCCATTAAGGCAAGGTAAATACCTTGTGAGAACGATATCTGTCCCATGAGCTCATCCACACGATAGCCCCGAAGTCGAACCTCATTTGGTCCAATCTTTGTAATCGACGTCTTCCAGCTAAGATCGCTCATACTTGTATCCCATGTTTCTCCAGTACTTCACTGGTTGCCTTGGGCAAATCCCCGAATGCATCTACAACCATAACATCGACCTCGCGCAATCTACTCACCTTTCCCTCATAGGTCCCGCGGTTGCCCTCAATAATCGCGCCAGCATGACTAAATCGTGTTCCGCTCTTTGCTGCCTTTCCACCAATGAAGGCGATAATCGGTTTTGTAATCGTACCTGCTTCAACGAGTGCGGCAACATCTTCTTCTTGAGTGCCCCCGATTTCTCCAAACATGACGATGGCTTTGGTCTCAGGGTCGTCTTGGAATAGTTTGACAACCTCAGGATGGGGAAGTCCAACGACCACATCGCCGCCAACGTGGACAAGGGTGGTCGCACCCAATCCTTCTTTCGCCAGGTAATATGCCATCGAGGAAGTAATACCCCCGGAACGAGACGTAATCCCCAGAGGTCCTGGTATAAACCAGGAACGTGCAGACGAAGCCCTGCCTCCAATCATCCCCAGGACTCCCTTACCTGGAGAGAGAACACCGAGGGTATTAGGTCCAATAAAATTTCCGTTGCAGCGTTTGGCTGCGGCGGAAATCTCTAAGACATCGTAGATAGGCACTCGATCAGGGACGATAACAAGTTGTCGGACTCCTGCGTCAAAGGCTTCCATGGCCGCATCTTTGACCAGAGGGGCTGGGATGAAAAGGACGCTGATGTCTATCGATCCGTGGTTCTCCCAGGCTTCAACGACTGTATCGTAGACGGGTATCCCATCGACTTCTTGTCCACCCTTGCCCGGGGTTACCCCAGCCACAATTTTCGTGCCGTACTCCTTCATTAACTGGGTCCGAGCACGGCCTTCTCTTCCGGTGATCCCCTGTACGAGCACTTGTTTTTCAGCATCAATGATGATCGACATGTCAATCTTCCAGCCCGGGAATGGGAAGTTTAACGAACCCTCCCTGGTTGCCACCAAAATAACACTCGATCTGGCATGCAAGACACTCGATGCAGCCGCCTTTCTGGGCTTCCTCTATGGTGATGTTCAAGACGGGAACATCGTTCTGAAGATGAAGAATCCCGGGCACACATGTATCGATGCAGACCTTCGATTCACACGTCCGGCACTTCGCATGGTCCAATTGGACCTGACCATCGGTTACAGTGGAGAAGGTGTAGGGATCTGTTGCCTGAGGAAATCTAATAGTCGCTTGCACATCATCAAGCTTGGTATGGGCTTTGATGAGTGCATCGAGGCGGCCTGCGCAGAAATCAGGGGAGTCGTCCTTTCCGTATGCCTCAAGAGGGGCAGGTATCTCCTCCCGAGCGCGTTCCATGATTGCTATGGCTTGATCTTCAGCATTTCCACCTAAGCGGATCACAGCCGGAATATTAAGAGGCGCCTCCATGAAAGCTTTAACAAGACCTCGTGCGCTGTGAAACTGTTCTTGAGAGGCGACACCTGACCCGGAGGCGAAATAGCCGTCCACAGGACCCTGAGCGAGGATGATTCGGGCAGCACGATAGACTTTAGATGCTGGTGGATTTCCACTGGTATCGACGAAGTTAGCGATCTTATATCCATGATTCAGCACCGCATCCATGCTCATCATCGATCCGCCACCACCAGCGCCATGAAATCCGATGACGCCATCACCACGTTCAAAATCAAGTTCCATCTGAATGAAATAAAACGTGCCTCGATAATCGTCTTTCTCAACTTGCCAGGCAATGCGTTCGAGCTCTGTGGGAGGGCGGTCAAATTCTCGTGCGACTTCGATCCCAAGTTCGGGATGTCGGAAGATGGCGTAGTCATCGATCGTGATCCGGCAATCAGCTGCGATGATTTTCCCGTCCTCAGTTAGGACAATGGGGTTGATCTCGGCTGCACGGGCATCATATTTCTTGGCTACTCTGTATAGTCGAGCGAGGAGTGACCCCAGCTGCATCTGTAATTTCCCGTGAATACCGGTGCGACGGACAAGATCCCTGGCCTTGTGTTCAGGGAGTCCCTCTTGGATATCGATTTCAAGTCGTGCGACCGCATCTGGTTGCTTGAATGCGATCTCTTCAATTCCAGTACCACCGACTGAACTGAAAATAACGACGGGGGTCTGCGAACCTCCATCAATGATGATGCCCGCGTAGAATTCGCGCTCGATAGAAAGCTTCTCCTCAACCAGCACGCGTTCGATCTGGAACCCTTCTACTCGTTGGCCGAGTATTGCTCCGGCAGCTTGATATGCCTCATCGGGTGTGTCCGCAAAACGGATCAGGCCCAAATCCGCACGACCCGTGGTCCACGCTTGTCCTTTAACAACAACAGGTCCTGAAAGCGTGTCTGCGAGGTTTTTGGCTTCTTCTACACTATCGACGGAGCCTCCATGGGGAACCGCGATCTTTTCCATTTGCAGGATCGATTTGCCTTGGTGTTCATGCAGTTTTGCCATCGACGACCTCTTTTAATGCGAACGAAGATCGGGAAAATGTGGAGGCGCGCAAATTATACATGTCAAGAATATTGACACGCAATGTCCTGGAGTTGTGAAAAATTCTAAATTCTTGTCTAATTTGATGCTGATTGACCAAGTTTCATTGACGTTAGGCTATTTTTATATTGACACTTGGTACTTGCTTGCCGGTCGCTTTCACCCTAACCTGCGTGTATCTTGGAGGAGTTGGCAGGAGTATAAACCCTGATGCCTATTCCGAGCCAACATGCCAATATTCGAATTGAAATGTCCTCTAGAGGTTGTCATCTGCAGAATGTGAGAGGAAGATGAAGGTCTTTGAACGGACCCCTCTAAACCTGGATGAGCTCCAAGTTCCTCAAGGGCAAGTCTACATCATCCCAGACCGCTGTAAAGGCTGCAGGATTTGTGTAGAACTCTGCCCGCGTGATGTTCTTGAAATTTCCACCGCGCAGAATAAAAAGGGATATCACTTTCCACAGATAAAAATCGGGAAAGAGCACTCATGTGTTCATTGTGAGTTTTGTACGATGGTATGCCCTGAATTCGCCATTTTCACGCTCGAGGTAGCCTGATGAGTTCAGGACGCGTTCTCGAGGGGACTCATTTTATCAATGGGGATCAGGCGTGTGCAGAAGGTGCTCTCGCGGCTGGATGCAGCTTCTTCGGTGGATACCCAATCACACCTTCGACTGAAATTGCCGAAAGGCTATCACGACGTCTTCCAGAAGTTGGAGGAGTTTTCATACAGATGGAAGACGAGATGGGAAGCATCGCTTCTGTTCTTGGAGCCTCAGTGGCAGGAGCTAGGGCAATGACCGCCACATCAGGTCCCGGAATGAGTTTGATGCTTGAAAATCTGGGATTAGGGTTGATGATGGAGATCCCCTGCATCATCGTTAATGTCCAACGTGGTTCTCCTTCGACTGGTTTGCCCACATTACCGGGTCAATCTGAAGTGATGCAGGCAAAATGGGGCTCACACGGTGATTACGAGATCGTGGCTTACTCCCCATGGTCACCTCAGGAGTTTTTCGACCTTACCATCCTGGCATTTAACGTTGCTGATAGATTTCGTACACCCGTCATCATTTTGGCTGATGAGGTCGTTGGGCATATGGTGGAAAAAGTAATCATTCCTTCTGAGGATGACATCGAGAGATGGCCGCGGAAGAGACCGGAGCACGGTCCGAATGGGAAATTCAGTCCATTCCTCGCCAAAGATCCCGATCTTGTACCTCCGATGGCATTTGCGGGGGAGGGCTATAGGGTGCATTTTACCGGTCTTACTCATGACGAGCGCGGTTATCCAGATATGACAGCAGAAGCGCATCATGACCTTGTCACCCGATTGAGCCGTAAGATCAGTGTGAACGCAGAATCAATACAGCGCACAGAGGGCGAGTTTTTAGATGACGCAAAAATCGTCGTGATCTCTTTTGGGAGTACGGCCAGATCAGCGAGGAAAGCTGTCCGAATGGCGAGGGAGCAAAACGTCCCAGTTGGCTTTGTACGCCTCATCTCCATCTGGCCATTCCCGGAGATGATGATGAAGGATCTGGCTAATCAAGCCGACACTTTCATTGTGGCAGAGATGAACCTTGGTCAGGTCGCGCGCGAAGTACAACGACACGTCCATCAACCTGTGCTGGGTGTCCACCACGCTGGAGGGGCTATGATGCACCCAGATAAGATCCTCGAGGTTATTCTTGGGGCAGCGAAATGACTGAAGCAAAAATCACGGACCAGCATCCACTTGATGATCTTATTCGATCTGATCGGATGCCGCATATCTGGTGTCCGGGATGTGGGATCGGCATAGCAATGCGTTGCTACGCACATGCGATCCTGGATTCGGGGTTGGATCCTTCTCGCCATGTCGTCGTTTCGGGCATTGGATGCTCGGGTCGTGTGGCGGGATATATGAATATCGATTCATATCACACGACTCATGGACGGGCGATTCCATTTGCAACCGGGTTGAAGCTCGCAAATCCAGATTTAGAGGTTGTCGTATTCAGCGGCGATGGGGATCTAGCTGCCATTGGAGGGAACCATCTTATCCATGCCGCTCGTCGCAATGTGGACATCACCGTAATCTGTACGAATAATTTCAACTACGGCATGACGGGTGGGCAGTTTGGACCGACGACCCCAATCGGGGCAATATCGACAACGTCCCCTTACGGGAACCCCGAACATCCATTCAACCTGGCTTTCTTATTGTCTGCGGCGGGTGCGAATTATGTCTCACGATGGACGACGCTTCATGTTCGCCAGGTGAGAAAAGCCATTCTCTATGCGTTTAATAAGTCCGGTTTTTCTTTTGTTGAAATCCTCTCACCATGTCCGGTTGGATACGGTAAATCGAATAATTTTGAAGACGGTTTGGATGAGATCAAGTTTTATCGTGAACGCTGTGAGGCTGGCGACGATATCCCGCTTGATGAACTGGGGATCGATTTAACTGAGGATCGACCAATTTATGTTGGAACCTTTGTAGATCGAGATGCTCCTCCTTATCAGCCGGTGAGATTGGAAACAAAGAGTGCGTAAAGAAATCCGCATCTCAGGATTCGGGGGTCAGGGAATTGTTCTCGCGGGATACCTTCTTGGTAAAGCGCTTACGCTCTACGAGGAGATGGAAGCGGTGATGACTCAATCCTATGGTCCCGAGGCGAGAGGGGGCGCTTCCTCAGCAAATATTGTAGTTGCGGATCGTCCGATTGATTATCCCTTTGTCCAGAAAGCCGATGTACTTGTAGCGCTCTCTCAAGAGGCTTATTCAAAATATCGAGGCCTAACTTCCCCGGAAGCGATCGTCATCCACGATGACGGACTGGTTGCTATCGAGCCTGCTGATACGAGTATTGGCATTCCCGCGACGAGGATAGCTGAGGAGCTGGGCCGGAGGATCGTGGCGAATGTCGTCATGTTGGGTGCGTTTGCGGCTCATACTGAGATCACATCAAAGGAAGCATTGATCCAATCGCTTCAATCCACTGTTAAGGAAAAAACTTTGCCCATGAACCTGGAAGCGTTCGAGGCGGGCTACGCATTCGCAAGTGAAACCGAGCAGAAAAATGGGTGAGTCCGTGATGGTTGTCGGCGCGGGTATTGCCGGTATTCAGGCTTCACTGGATCTTGCCGATGCAGGGGCACACGTGATCCTGGTAGAGAGAGAGGCGTCAATTGGCGGGATCATGGCGGTGTTGGATAAGAATTTTCCTACTCTTGATTGCTCCATTTGCATCGAAGCACCCAAGATGTCTGAGGTTGATCTTCATCCCAATATCGAAGTTCTGACTCTGGCGGAAGTTGATCGAGTGCAGGGTGGGCCGGGCAAGTTCGTGGTTCACATCCGACAAAAAGGTCGCTTTGTTACAGACGCATGTACCCGCTGTGCTGAATGTACAAGTTCATGTCCTGAGGTTTTGCCGAACGCCTTTGATTCTGGCATGGTCGCTCGCAAAGCCATTTATACGCCCATCCCGCAGGCGGTTCCAGGAGCCTATGTCGTTGATATCGCAAGTTGCTTAAACGATCCACCAAACTATCTCCCTTGCGACCATTGCGTGAAAGCGTGTCTTCCAGGTGCCATAGATTTCATGATGGAGAACGAAAAAATCCTTGAGAAAGAGGTTGGCTCTATCATTATCGCTGTAGGGTATGACAGTTTCGATCCTCGAAACATGAAGGAGTACGGCTACGGTTCTCATCCCGACATTCTCACAGCATTAGAATTCGAACGACTTATTAATTCTGCCGGTCCGACCGGGGGTGAGATTATTCGACCCTCAAATGGAGAACATCCCGAGCGTATCCTATTCGTCCTCTGTGTGGGTTCTAGGGATAAACGGTTTCATCAATATTGCTCTCGATTTTGCTGCATGTATTCGCTGAAACATGCCTATCAGGCTATAGATCATGGCATCAGGGATGTTGATGTACTTTACATGGACATTCGTGCATATGGAAAGGGCTTTGACGGTTTTTATGACCGTACCAGGGAGAATGGGGCGAATTTCCTTCGTGGGCGTCCCTCAAAAATTACTGCATCTGAAGGATATTCAATCTCGGTTCGGTATGAGGATACGGAGACGTCGAAAATTGTAGATGGCGCATATGACATGGTGGTACTCGCCAACGCTGTTACCCCTCCGGATGGGCTCCCGATACTCGCCTCGACCCTGGATATTGAACTGGATACGGATGGGTTTATACGTTCCATGGAAGAAGAGGGGAGCCTCATTCTAACGTCACGACCGGGTGTATATGCCGCTGGATGTGCTACGGGACCCAAGGACATTCCAGACAGCGTCGCTGAGGCGAGTGGTGCGGCATCGCTCGCTTTACGTCATTTGGATCAAAGGTCCTGGCCAGCTCAACCAGAAATTGTGCCGATTGAGAATATCGATATCCCTCGAGTAGGTGTATTCGTATGCCATTGTGGGAACAACATCGCCGGGGTGGTGGATATCAGCTCTGTGGTGAGTGCATCGCTTCAGCTCCCGGATGTTGTTTACGCTTCTGACCAAATGTTTTCCTGCGCCGGGAATACGCAGAAAGAAATCGAAGATGCTATCCGGAAAGAGGGAATTAACCGCGTAGTCATCGCTGCATGCTCACCAAAAACCCACGAGAATATCTTCCGTGGAGTTATGGTGCGGTCGGGGTTGAATCCATTCTTGCTCGAGATGGCCAATATTCGAAATATGGATTCTTGGGTGCATAAGAAAGAACCTGAGAAAGCTACAACCAAAGCGATTGACATGGTTGCCATGGCCGTTGAAAAAGCACGTCGATTGCAACCATTAGAGGTAAAAGAATTTTCCTTAAATCAATCTGTTATCGTCGTAGGTGGTGGTATTGCAGGAATGAGCGCTGCTAGCTCTCTGGCATATCAAGGTTTTGAAACCTATCTTATCGAACGTGAAGGCGGGTTAGGTGGATTACTGAATGAGCTCTCCGTGGTATACCCCGCTGGCATTCATGCAGAGACTCTCCTCCGAGCAAAGAAAAAAGATTTAGAAGAGAGTGGAGCACATATCCTGCTCGAGTCGGAGATCGAGGTTATCACCGGATTTGTCGGCAATTATAAAGTTCGTTTGAAGGGTGGCGATGAGATGGATGTCGGCGCAGTCGTCATCGCGACCGGGTCAACACCATACATTCCCACAGAGTTCGGATACGGCTCAGATCCCACGGTGATTACCAATCTAGAACTAGAATCTATACTCGAGCAAGGGGTATTGGACGCCAAGCGGGTGACTTTTATCTCCTGTGTTGGTTCCCGACAGGAAGGGAAGGGCTGTTCCAGATACTGCTGTAGTTCAATGATCGGACAAGCCACACACCTTCGTGATCAGGGAATAAAAGTTCGAGTTGTATCAAAAGACATCCGGACATATAGCCGGCACGCCGAGGAGAAGTACGAACGGGCCGCAAACAAAGGGGTTCAATTCTTCCGCTACGATGCGTCCCGATCACCTCAAGATGCGATCCGATACGGAGATGGGCATGTCGAGCTAATCGATACTTTCCTCGGCTCGACGGTCAAATTTCCTACCGATCTGCTTGTCCTCGTTGTGGGGATGGAGCCGGTAGAGAGCGATGTAGGTGAGCAGCTCAAATTGGCTCATAGCGAGGACGGTTTCTTCATGGAGTTGCATCCAAAGCTAGGCCCGGCTGAAACCGCATCTCAGGGTATATATCTTGCGGGGGCATCACAAGGGGCAAAAGATGTCCGCGAATCCATCTCGCAAGCTCTAGCCGCATCAGGGAAGACTGCGGCATTACTCTCAAGAGGAGTCATTGAAAAGGAACCCCTAACGGCAGTGGTTAACGAGGATGCTTGTATTGGCTGCATGCTTTGTGTCAAAGTTTGTCCCTTCGGCGCAATTGAGCCAACTGGCCCGGTTAAAGAAGGGATCGTCCGCATCCTGGAAGCCGCCTGTATGGGGTGTGGCACATGTGCGGCGGAGTGTAACTTCGATGCAATCGATATGCCCTACTTTACGAAGGATCAGATCCTTGCACAAATTGACGCTTCACTGGCTGAGAACCCCGAGGGGAAATGTCTTGTATTCACATGTAATTGGTGTTCGTACGCCGGTGCGGATTTAGCCGGCATCGAGAAGCGTCAATATCCTACTTCCTCTCGCATCATACGAACGATGTGTTCTGCACGATTTGAAGAGGATTTCGTCGCACGATCGTTTGAACAAGGAGCAGGTGCAGTCCTTATTACGGGATGTAGATTGACGGATACAGGGTCGGATTGTCATTACAACTACGCCAACCGGTTGACATTGAAGCGTTTTAAACACTGGCAAAGGAAATTTGAAAGGAAAGGGATTTCTGCTGACCGACTGCAGTTGGCCTGGATCTCAGCGGCTGAAGGGAAGGAATTTGCAGAAAAAATTTCTGAGATGGATAACATCATCTCCAAATCAGCTCAGGAAGGCGAGGCCGAGGTGGTTTCCAAATGATTATCCATCCAGATAGCCTGTACGAGGCTGGTTGGTGAGATGAACATGGCAGAATCTGTTCTCATTGACGACGAAAGATGGGAATCGCTGCTCGCAGCGACGAACGGTGCTTTTGCGCCATGTTTTCAATGCGGTGTATGTACTGCAACTTGTCCCTGGGGGTTGGTGCGAGAAGAAACGATATCAATCCGTGCACTATTACGGGATGCTCAGCTTGGAGTTGCTGGTCTCCATGAAGCACTCTGGCTCTGCACGGCATGTGGTCACTGTGAGATGCTGTGTCCACGAGGGGTACCCATAGTAGAAGCGATCAGGGGCCTGCGGTATTCTCTCTGGCAGAATTTGCAGGTCACTGAGGGGCTACCAGCGGCTTTGTGGTCCTTATACTGGAACAACAATCCTCTGCATCAACCACCGTCAGAACGGATGGGATGGACGGGGGATCTTGAGGTTGAGAGCTACGACGCTGAGATTCATGAAATATTGCTCTACATTGGGTGCACAGCCTCCTATGAGCGCAGAGGCCAGCAAACCGCTCGGGCACTCGTGCGTATATTGGAGGCTGCCCAAGTCTCATTTGGGGTCTTGGGCGAATTGGAGCCATGCTGCGGTGAGACCGCGCTTAGTTTTGGACACAAGCCATTCTTTCTGGATTTAGCCAGCAAAGCCGCACAAACCTTAAGAGACCGTGGTGTGAAAAGAATGGTTGTGCTCTCCCCACATTGCTTGGATGTGTTCATCAACGAATATCCGCAGGTGAGCGAGGGATTCGAGCCTATCCACTATACAGAATATCTGGCGCAATTGATTTCTGAGGGTAGGCTCAAGTTAGAGGGTACAAGAGATCTGAGCGTTGCCTTTCAAGATCCGTGTATATTGGCCCGGAAAGCCGGGAGTATAGGGGCCCCTCGAGCAGTGCTCGGGGAAATTACTGGGCTCAAGCTGATTGAGCTAAGTGAAAGCCAGGAGGATACGCTATGTTGTGGCGGGGGCGGGGGAAGAATGTGGATGGAAACACCCGCGGGTGAACGGTTTGCTGATCTCCGCATTATGGATGCTAGAAGTCTGGAAGTCGACATCCTTGCTACAGCATGTCCATACTGCACCACATGTCTGGAAGACAGTTTGAATAGTCTCGATGGCACAGATCTGTGTGTCCAGGATCTAGCAGAAATTGTGCTCGAAGCGCTCTCTTCACCATAACTACAATCCGATCTAGGGGAGGGGCAAAACTGAAGGCGACGATTTACGGACCACAGGAATCTCAAGAAGAAATCTGGACATACATTGAGCACGATGGAGATGGAATCTCCCCGGTTTCGCTTGAGCTTCTCTCAAAAGCACATGAATTAGGGCGAGCCTGTGGATGGCGCGTCACCGCCCTTATCCTGGGTTCTGAAGTTGAGGCATTTACTGAGGACGCTCGAATCTTTGGTGCGGACGAAGTATGGGTCGTAGAGCATCCTCAGCTGAAGAATTTTGATTGCGAGGCATTCACAACTGCAGCTCATCAAGCCATCCTTTCTGCAAAACCAGGCATCCTCCTTTTCGGTGCAACACCAAATGGTCGGGACCTCGCCGGCCGGTTGGCCGTGCGATTGCGGACCGGTCTAAACGCCGACTGCACCCAGCTCCACATTGACAAGGATAGAGGGGTGCTGATCAGCGAAGTCACCGGCTTTGGCGGCGGCGTACTCGCGGATCTCGAAATTCCTTCACGACGACCTCAGATGGCGACGGTCCGACCGGGGGTCTTTTTACCAACTCCCATGAAGAACAAGGACCAGGGCGAGATCCGACGATTCAATCCGGATATCCCAGATACACTCATCCGTACCCGTATCCTTGAAAATGTCCTTGAGGAAGGTGTGGATCTGACCAAAGCCGAGGTTCTCATTTGCGGTGGTCGGGGGATCGAAGGGCGATTCGATGCGCTCGCGCAACTAGCGGAAATCTGGGGTGGTGAGGTGGGAGCGACACGACCCCCAGTGGATGATGGTTTTATGCCTCGTCAAAGCCAGATTGGACAGACGGGTGTAATTTGCCGACCGAAAGTTGCTGTCAATTTTGGAATCAGTGGAGCGTTTCATTTTATTGTCGGTATCCAAGAAGCCGACCTGGTCATCTCCGTAAACATCGATCCGGATGCGCCAATTTTTGAATACTCTGATTACTGTATTCAGGCGGACGTCCATGAGTTGATGCCGCTTCTCTTGCAGGAATTTCAACAGCAGGCTGAGCACCATGAGTGAACTGCACGTCGTCGTTTGTGTTAAAGCGGTTCCCAAAGCTGAAGAGATCAGGGTAGATCCTGAATCGATGGTCATCATTCGAGATGGTGTGCGCTCAGAGATCAACCCTCCCGATATGAATGCGCTCGAGATGGCATTTCAAGTCAAGGATGAATATGGCGCAAGGGTGACTCTACTCTCCATGGGACCTCCACTTTTCGAAGATTATCTCCGGGTTGGATTGGCCATGGGTGCAGATGCGGCTTTCCTTCTGAGCGATCGCAAATTCGGGGGAGCGGATACATTGGCAACTACGTATACGCTGGCGCAGGGGATTGATAAAATTGGGGGCGCTGATTTGATTTTATGCGGAGAAGAGTCGTCCGATGGCGCCACCGGTCAAGTTCCGCCTGGTCTTGCAGAATGGCTCGATCTACCTCAACTGAGCATGGTAAGCGAAATAAATGTTGATCAAAGTGAAAAGATAATAAAAGTTCGTCGAGAGGCGGGGAGTGGATATGAGATCATTCAATCAGAATTTCCCGTTGTACTCTCCGTAAAGACAGCATCAAACGAACCTCGGTTCATGGAATATCCACGTAAAGAATGGGCATTTAGTGAGGCAGAGCTAACCGTCTGGGATGCGGACGCACTCGATGTGGATGAGGAGCAGATAGGCATCGCAGGATCACCCACCATTGTCACTGGATTGCGCGAGGCGGAGGTGAGAGACCGCCGTCAAGAATTCCTCCAGGGAACGGTGGAGGAAATTGCTGCTCAGCTTCGAACTATTTTGCTGGAACACCTCTAGGGGAACCTTCTCCAAGATCGTTGGACCTACATAAGGAACCTATCCGGAGTGAAATTAAGTACATGATCATTGTAGAGACGCCCCGTCGGGGCGTCTCTGCGGGGAATGTTTATGCTTGCCACGTTCAGCGGAAATATTTGTCATGTTCCCATTTCATCGGATTAATTTGGATGTAGAATCGTATACGAGATAGGGCATCCTCGTTCCTGATGATGTGGTCATAGAAGCGAGGTTGCCAGGCGAAATTAGGATGGCCATTCTTCCGCGCCCAACGAGTGACTGCAGACTTGAATGACCGAATGATCACGCCTAAGGATCCTCTCCGAGGGGCGATTGAGGACATTGTTGACGATAGTAGAGACGTTGCATGCAACGTCTCTACAGGCAATGTTTCTGCAGCAGGAGGCGTCTCTACAGGCAACGTTTCTGCGAGGATGAGTATTCCATGAATGTGATTGGGCATGACGATGATTTCGTCGATTGTTACATAGGTATGGTGTTGAGGGATTTCAGACCAATATTGATATGTGGTTTGACCTAATTCATTGAGGATAAGAAGTCCTTCACCGATCTTTCCAAGATACGGTTTCAACTGTTTCGTACAAATCGTCACGAAATACCAACCTGGCGAGGCGTAATCCCAGGAACGTAGTCGTGCAGATACAATTTTATACTTTCTCTTGAATCTCATGTTCTTTCCCCCTTACGTACCTGCTATTTGTGGGATTACTCCAAGGTATGCAACATTGTGAAATTGGGCGGGTTCATTGCACCTACGGGGAAACTTGCCAGCAGGACGACCTGATCTCCTGAGTTGACGAAATCTGTGTTAAGGCAAGCCTTCTGTACGCTCTCGATCATCCCCTCCACAGAGGAAACGAGGGGCACGAGATGGGGGATCACGCCCCACATGAGCGGCAAACGGCGGTAGGTCTCATGCTGAGGGGTGAAGGCGAGAATGGGTGTCTCCGGACGTGCTTTAGAAATGAGGAACGCACTGCGACCAGAAAATGTGAACACAGCAATTGCCGCGACATTACGATCGTGGGCTAGAGTCCAAGCTGCGCGTGTAGCGGCAAGCGCATCGTCTATATGAACTTCAGTGCTCTCCGCAGAATGATAGCCCCATTCACGGGCGTGACATTCAGCATCTAGAATGATGCGGGCCATGGTCTCAACCGATTTGGTTGGGTACTTCCCAATGGCTGTTTCTCCGGAAAGCATCAACGCGTCGCTTCCATCAAATACTGCGTTGGCGACATCGGACGCCTCCGCACGGGTTGGACGTGAATTGTGGACCATCGATTCCAGCATCTGTGTCGCTGTGATCACATAGCAGTGTGTCTGGAAAGACTTGCGGATGATGGACTTCTGAATCGAGGGAACGCGCTCCGGAGATACTTCAACCCCCAAATCGCCGCGTGCCACCATGACACCATCACTGACCAGCAAGATCTGATCGAGATTCTCAATTGCGGTTGGTGTCTCCAGCTTGGCGATGATGGGTATTCGAGATTTGCCAGGGTTGTATCGGACAACGAGGTCTCTTAACTGGTCAATATCATCGGCCCTTTGAACGAACGAGAGTGCGAGAACATCGACTCCCTGATCGAGACCGAACTCGAGATCGACATGATCTTTTTCGGTTAGCGCAGGAACTGTGAGTTCGACGTCAGGGAGGTTAATGCCCTTCCTGCTTCCAAGCGTGCCGCCGATGATGATATCGGCTTCGACACTATCCTGGGAAACGTTTTTAACCTTCAGTTCAATTCTGCCATCATCGAGTAGGATTCGGTGTCCGCGTTCCACATTCTCAGGGAAAGTGGGGAAATCAACAAAAATCCTACTTTGATTCGCGTCTTCCGGTTTGGTTGTCAGAATAAGTGAGTCATTCGTTTGAAGGTCGATAGTTTTTCCATCTGGAATAACGCCAGTTCTAAACTTCGGACCTCGTAGATCTTGAAGAATCGTGATCGGACGATTCATCTCGTCTTCAAGACTTCGAATTGTTTTTATAACACTCGCATGCTCTTCTTTTGTCCCATGTGAAAAGTTGAGTCTTGCGATCTCCATGCCGGCGTCGACGAGCGCGCGGATGGCTTCACGAGAATTTGATGCTGGACCTATGGTCGCGATGATCTTGGCTTTTCGAGTCACAAGTAATTCAATTCGTGAGCCATTCTATCGAGATCTTCCTGAAAATCAGGGTGGGCGATGGTAATAAGCGCCCTCGCTCGTTCTTGGATGGTTTTTCCATACAAATGTGCAATGCCGAACTCCGTGGCAATATAATGGACATGATTTCGCGAGGTGACTACGCCTGCGCCATGTTTCAACATCGGTACGATGCGACTTATGCGTTCCCCGCCTTTGGGTTGTACAGTCGAGGGCAGGGCGATGATGGGCTTTCCACCTACGCTGCGAGCAGCACCGTATACAAAGTCGAATTGGCCTCCAACACCGGAATATAATTTTGGACCAATACTGTCCGCGCAAACCTGCCCGGTGAGGTCCACCTCGATGGCAGAGTTGATCGAAACCATTTTCTCATTTTTTGCGATTATGAAAGGATCGTTTACATATTCTGTGGGGTGCAGCTCAACAATGGGATTATCGTCTACAAAATCATAAAGTGCCTGTGTCCCGAGGATGAAACCAGCGACGATTTTCCCGGGGTGAAGTGTCTTTTTCTCATTGTTGATGACGCCCTCTTCAATGAGCTTGATGACACCATCTGAGAAAAGCTCTGAATGGACTCCAAGATCCCGTTTTTCTCCCAGGAAATGAAGGACGGCGTCCGGAATAGCGCCAATCCCCATTTGCATCGTTGAGCCATCCTCAATCAGTTCGGCGATATTTCTGCCGATATTCATGCTCAACTCACTTACTTCCCCCATTGGCAACTCAGAGAGAGGGTAATCAACCCGCACTGCGTGGTCGATTTTTGAAAAATGGATAAATGAATCACCCAGGGTTCGAGGCATCTGCTCATTAATTTCCGCGATCACAACCTTTGCAGATTTCGCAGGGGTTTTAACCAGACCAGCTTCTATGCCTAAGCTGCAGAAACCATGTTCATCTGGAGGCGCGACCTGGATGAGCACAACATCGAGGGGCAGGTATCCGTTACGAAAAAGTATCGGAACCTCGGATAGAAGACAAGGAGTGAAATCAGCTCGACCTTCATGCACGGCACTACGCACATTTGGGCTGATGAAGAGTGTATTCACACGAAAATGCCCTTCCATTTCCGGTTCAGCATGGGGAGCATCGCCGACGGTGAGGACCTGGACGATTTCGACGTCCTTCAACTCCGATGAGCGATCCACAAGGGCGTCCAGCAGCATCCTTGGAACGGAACAATTCCCGGTGAGGAATACCCTATCTCCGGAATTGACCACACGTACGGCATCCTCTGCGCTGGTGATGCGAGATTCAAACTTCGAAACCCAACTCATGTGGATGCCTCCGCACTATCACCAAGACGCATCAAGTTGATCGGTTTTCCCGCCCTTGTCATGACCCCTTTTTTGAGACCATCATCCATGTCAATTGCTTGCTCAATTCCTTGTTGAGCGATCTTCTCTAGATATGGATAGGCGCCCATGAAGAGTGCATACGTTGCCGATCTACCGAGAACGCCAGGCATATTGGGAACACAATAGTGGATGATGCCTTCCTCTTCATAGGTTGGACTTTCATGGTTCGTAGGGCGCGAGGTCTCAATACAACCGCCCTGATCGATGCTCATATCTATGATTACGGATCTGGGTTTCATCGACGCGACCATCTCTCTCGTTACAACTGTGGGGGCAAGACTACCGGGTACGTGCACGGCGCCAACAAGTAGATCTGCGAATGAACAAGCCCGTCGTATGTTGTAGGGCGTGGAAAGCATCGTCACGAACGGGTATCTTGATCTGGATTGGATGGATTGGAGTCGTTTCAAGCTGATATCCAAAATCGTCACGTGAGCGCCTACGCCAGCGAATGTCATGGCAGCTGTGCTGCCTACAATCCCGCCGCCAATAATGACGATCTCGGCTGGGGGGACACCCGCGACCCCACCTAGTAGTATTCCGCGACCGCCTTGATCGGTTTGAAGGAGGCCGGCGGCTACCTGAACGACCATCCTGCCACCAATCTGGCTGAGGGGAGCCATGATTGGTTTGAAGCCGTCATCATCTTCAACCTGCTCATAAGCGATCGATGTGATCTCTTGTTCTAGAAGCAGGTCGATCTTGTCCTGCCGGGCTGCAGCTATGTGGAGATACCCAGAGATACACTGTCCTTCCTGCATCATCTGGATTTCCGGGAGCATAGGTCGGGTGAATTTTAAAACCAGGTTGGCACGACCAAACACTTCTTCGGTGGAATACACAATATCTGCGCCAGCTTTAAGATAATCATCATCCGTGAAGCCTGCTCCTTCACCTGCTCCTGTTTCTACATACACTTGGTGGTCGTGCTTGCGAAAAAGATCCACGCCAGCAGGAGGCAGTCCAACACGATACTCAAAAGGTCGTCGTTCCTTGGGTACGCATATATTCATGTGTATACCTCTCCCGGGCTTGTTTCAATCTCGATCATTTAATAATGTATATAATTGTTGACTAGTCTCGCCAATAATTAAATGCTTGCAGCAGTATAGCATAGGGCAGAAGAAGTGATTTCGTGCTCTCCAAACCACTTACTCGGGAAGAGTGTGAGGTTGATTCTCTTGCGTTTCCCCCGATTCACTCAACGCAACTGGAGTGGGAGGGACTGGAGGCCTCAGCCAGTATAGCCAACCTCGTGTCCGGGCACGTTGCGTGGGTTTGCGGTCAAATACGCCCAGGATCAAGGATGTCACCAGGATGAGTGCGCCCAGCCATTGGAGATCAGATAGGCTCTCTCCGAGCAGCAGGAAGGAAAAGAGAATGGTGACTACCAATTCTCCCAGTCCGATGATCGAGGTCTGGATCCCACCGATGAATTTGACACCGGCGAAGAGTGTGAGGCGTGAGATAAAAGTTACCGCGGTGAGGAGTACGAGTGGTTGAACGGCATCCGCGGGGATTGGGATGAGCGGCTGGGATCCCAAAACAAAAGCAACCAGGACGACTGCCGTCATCGCCAGGAGGGTGTAAAGCGTTACGGTTGGTGCGGGGACCTCGTAGAGAACACGTTGATTGATGGGGATGTGAAGGGCATATAGGAACGCAGCTATGAGCATCATGGCTGCGCCGATTAAGTCGATAGATGTGCTTGCAGGGTGTAAGAGGAGGTAGACTGCCGGGATGCTTATTCCCAGGCGCAGTATGGTGATCCAAGATGGCCGTTGCCCATCCGCATAAAATAAAACCGCGATCATCACTGGGTACATCATGAATAAAAGCTGACCCAAACTGGCGTCAATGCGTGCCAGGGAGGAGTAGTACAAGATTGAGCCAGCCCCATTTAAGCTCCCCGCAATTAGGCATCCAACCAATCCGAGGGGAAAGATAGTGAGGTAGCTGCGCTTGAAGAAGAGAATGATGAGTAAGAGGAGTATTGCAGCGCCTGATGTTCGGAGGGCGACAAGAGGGAGGGATCCAAGCCCGGCGAGCAAAGCTTGCTTTCCAAATATAGGCGTCAGACCCATTAATGTAGCTGATAGTATCGCGTAACGAACACCTCTTTTCGTAGACAATCTAATACTCAATTCTTCTGATCCGGATCTTTGAGAGCCTTGTCGATTTCCTCAAGGAGATCGTCCGTGAGAAAGTCACCTTTCTGCATCAAACGGGCATTTTGATGTTTAAGGTAGCCAATCTCGGAGCTGGACAATTCTTTTGCCGTGACTACGATGATGGCTACATTGCGGGTGCTTTCATGAGACTTAAGTCTGTCGAGAAGCGTGAATCCATCCATTTCTGGCATCATTAAGTCGAGCACAATAAGATCGGGAGGGTTTGCTTCCGCGCATGCAAGCGCCGATGTTCCACTTTCTGCTTCTTCAATCTGGAACTCGCCTTGTGCAGCGAGGATGCGCCGTAAGAGTCGCCGAGCCTCCACTTGATCATCCACAATAAGTACTCGTCTAATATTCTCTTGATCGAGATTGGCCAAAGCCGCATAGAGACCTTCTTGGGGAGCCTCGGCATGGATGCGCTCCAGATCCAACTCTTGAGCCCATTCATCTCGGAGTAAGGTTTTATCCGCAGGCTTGGTATGACCAGAACAGTTCACTACGACAACCTGGTCTTTTTGAACGACCCCCGACTTCACCAGTTTTAATAAGCCTGCGAATGCGACTGCAGCGGCAGGCTCCATGGATATGCCTTCCATTTGGGCAAGCAGGTGGATTGCCCGAAACGCTTCCTCGTCGGAGACACTTTCCATCACACCACCAGAATCTTCGGTCATGATTTCGCGCAACTCTGTGTAGGATCGCCCAGGATCACCAGTCGTGAGTGTGGTGATGTAGGTCCTTGGCACTGTGACTGGATCTGCTGAGGTCTCCCCGGCTTTCCAGGCTCGTACCATGGGGGCGCAGCCTTCAGTTTGAATAATGCCCATTTTTGGAACTTTTGAACAAATTCCTGCGTCTCTGAATTCTTGAAATCCTTTATAAACTCCCAGTGGACCCATTCCACCGCTCACCGACTGGATGTACCAGTCCGGAGATTTCAATGGTCTCCGTAGTGGTGGGACATAGGCAGGAAGCTGTTCGCAGATTTCAAATGCGATGGTCTTCATCGCTTCGATTGAGGGAACGTTTCGGGCTCCCCGGTCGAAGAAAAATCCTCGGTCTTCTGCGAATTTTGCGGCAAGCTGTTTGGCTTGATCATATGTTCCGGTGACCTTTACGATTTGCGTACCGTAAATAGCGACCTCGTGCATCTTCTCTGCAGGTACGAGGCTTGTCAGGAAAGCCCATAGACGGATCCCAGCTCGAGCACATTGTGCTGAGTAGGCGATAGCCACATTGCCCGTAGAACATACAACCGCTTCCTTCCGTCCCTCGAATTGAAGCGCAGCAACCGTGACGGCGGCTTGTCGATCCTTAAAAGATGCAGTTGATCCCTGGCGCTCGTCCTTGATGTAAAGTTCGTTGAGCCCGAGCATCGCACCCAGGCTCTCGGCCTTAATCAAAGGGGTTCCGCCTTCATTGAGCTTGAGGTTGGGTTGGACATCGGAAGAGGGGAGAAGTTCAGAATATCGCCATAAATTAAAGGGGCGTTCTTTAAAGTTACTTAGAAGGAGTTCTAGATTTTCGAGGTGATATTCTGCGTGTAGCCACTCGCTGGAGCAGTGGGGACATACTTGTGTGAGTACATGACCGTGATTGATTTCTCCGCAGTCCAGACAACGAAGTCCTGAGAATGCAGACTTGTATTTGGCCATGACTATTGCAAAACCAGATTGCTCATCGAGCGTACACTATTCCTCTTCGTCAGATGGTTGGTAGGGTAGAGTGAAGGCAAATGTGCTGCCTTGATCTGGCATACTCTCCACCCATATCTGACCCCCATGAAGCTCAACCAGGTGCCGGCAAATTGACAACCCCAGCCCGGTGCCACCTGTCTTGCGTGTGGGTGAATCGTCTACTTGTGAGAACGGTTCGAAGATTTTTTGTTGATCCTTGGGCTCGATACCTGGACCTGTATCGAATACAGCGATCACGACTTCGTGTCGATCGCCTCGCTCGATGGCTCTTGCTGAAACGCCTATGTGGCCTTCTTCAGTGAATTTGGCCGCATTCGAGACAAGATTAATTAATACCTGGCGAATGCGAATATTATCCCCTTGCACCTTGGGCAAATCTGTTGGGATGTCGATGATCAATTCAATCGGCTTATCATTGACATAACCCACGGCTGTCGACATGACGCCTCGTATGATCTCGGCCAGATCGAGTTCCGTGAATGCTAACTCCATCTTACCGGCATCGATCTTCGAGACATCGAGGATGTCGTTAATTAAACCGAGAAGATGCTGCCCGGCGTTGTAGATTGCTGTGAGATCCTCTTCCTGGTTCTCCGTGATAGGACCGTCAATGCCTTTCAGAATGACTCGAGAGAAACCTATTATTGAATTTAAGGGCGTTCGCAATTCATGGCTCATGTTCGCCAGAAATTGGCTCTTCAGTCGATCGGCTTCACGCATTTCATCCAACGCTTGTTCAGTGAGTTGGAAGGACCGGGTATCTTGAAGGGCGAGAGCAAATTCTTGAGCAACCGATTCTGCCAACTCGCGATTCTCAGGTGACCAGATTTCGCCATCTTCTTTCTCATCTATCTCAAGAACACCAATTATTTGATCCTGCACCTGAAGGGGAATCACCATGCGATGGCTAGGTGGATCGATCTCTAGGATGTCCATTTCGGGTGGTATAGATATTGGTTTTAAGTCGACGCCATCATCTGAATAGCCAATAATGGCTCCCCATGTTGGGGCTAAGTCCGGCACGGAGGTGGCATCAATTAGGTCAGGAGGCAGGGGTATTTCCATGGCCATTCGTCTTGCCTGGGGCGCTTCAGTTTCGATGACTTGGGCAACACCTCGATAGCCCAGAATCTCTCCGGATGGAGAGGCTCGACGCACTCCGTGGACGAGGATAGTTGATTTCCTGCCCTCAACATCTATAGCGGCTAAGAGGAGGCTTTCTATTTCTTCTCCGCTGGCGATCGCAGCGCGTAACTTCTCGCCTTCTTCGTATGCAACTTCGTCAACCTTTTGACCCAGGAGATCATCCGGGGAAATCCCAAGAAATGTTTCCACTTCTGGGCTGCACCATGTATATCTACCGTCGTTATCCGTCTCCCAAATCCAGCCCTGAGCCTGGCTGCTGCCTGGTTGTCCGAGGGGATCTGGGGAGAGCGTTCCCGTCCGTGGAATCGCCTCTTTTATCCCGGCAAACAAAGATTCAAGACGGCTGCGGATATTTTCTTGCGAATCCATTTGTGTACTGCCTCAATTCCAGTGCAAGTTCTCGATACTGTCCCGCGGATCTGCTTTGCGGCGCATACGTCGTTATGGGCTGACCAATTACAGCGCTTTCACGGAGGCGAGTGTCGACTTCTATAGTCACATCAAATAGTGCTTGACCAAAAGCAGTGCGAATGTGGTGAGCAAGGTCTTTGTGAACTCGATTTCTGCGATCGAGCATGGTTACAACTACGCGATAACGTAAATTCGGATTGGATCTCTGCCGAATATTACGGATGAGATAGAGCATGTCGCGCAGTGCGTTCGTCGAAAAATATTCTGGCTGGGTAGGGATAATGAGCATATCAGCAGCGGTGAGAGCATTTCGAGTGAGCGTGCCCAATGTCGGTGGACAGTCCAGGATAACGAGGTCGTAATCATCCACGACCTCAAGCGAATTTTTGAGGATATGCTCGTAGTTTTCTCGAACGATTAAGTGGCTTTCAGCCAGACTCAACTCGTGATTTGACGGTGCGATATCAACCTTGTTCATAGGTGTCGATACTTTGACCGATTCGATCGTTTCGCTTCCAAGGAAGACATCCGCAATTGAATGCTCAATCTCGTTTGGTTTTATCCCAGAATAAAGCGATAGATTGGCGTGTGGATCAAGATCAATCATCAGTACTTTATTATCAAGCTCCGAAAGAGAAGCTGACACAGAAAGAGCTGTAGTTGTTTTTGCGACGCCACCCTTGGCGTTCGCGACGGCAATGATGTATGTCATGAATTTCTCTTGTCTTCGGGTTTCTCAACCACGATTTCCCTATCAAGTTCCTTTGGATGCTCAGCACCAACGATGTCTGGCGCTCTCATGGGGTCATGGAAGAGACGCACACGTGCACGTCGAGCGCCCAATGCGCTTCGCATTGATTTCACAGCAGTTTGCAACATAGTATCCACGTCTGCGCTTGCCCTGATCTCCCCGGTGACCTCCATGACGGTCTGCTCTCGTTCGGCTCTTTGGAGCGTTTCACGGAAAAGGCGTGCGTTCTGGATTGCTACGCTTAGTTGATCACTGATGATTTCCAATACAGCAATGTCATCTTGAGTAAATCCGTGAGGGTGGTTATGGCGCAGATCGATAGCGCCAAGGACAGAATCTCCGATTACCAGAGGCAATGCCACCTGGCTGCGGGTCTGAGGTAGGAGTGGGTGGGGCGTATAAATCCCGTCAATAGAAACATCGTCAGCGAGATAGTATTGTTTCTGACTCATTGCAGCGCCGATGATTGAACTCATGTCGGGCAAGTATTGTTGATTCGAATTAATTAAGCTCTCACTTGCAGTTCCAGACGCTTGTCGTATGCGAGCGTAGTTTGAGCCCTTGCTCATGAGGTACACAGCTACATGATCGTACTCGAAACGTTGTTGAACGAGAACGACGACTCGTGATAAGAGTGCGTCGACATCTAGAAGACCGGATGCATCACGCGCCACCTCCGCGGCAGTCTGAAGATAGGCAGCTCGTCGTTGAACTTCTTCCATCAGCCGCATCTGTTCGAGGGCGACCGCAATTTCTTCTGCAACGCTGTCGAGAATGATCCGCTCGTCGCCTGTCCAGGACCCGGGTCGTTCGCCCAGGACATCCAGACGACCAATCGACTCTCCACGTAACTTTATTTCAGCTTCAAGCTTATCGCCTCCATCGAGAATCGCTTCAGGGTAGCGTGAGCCGCTATATTCTGCTTTAAGTGCAAGTTGGTCGCCCTCGAGCACCTTAAAGAGTTCTTCCCAAGATTCAGAGGTCTGGCGACGATAAATGGCATCCATTTGATCGAGACTTTGTTGGGTTTCTTCGAATAACCTTGCGTTTTCCAGGGATGTGGCTACCTGGCTAGCTATGAGCTCAATAATCTCGACATCCCGCTCAACTCGCCCAATCAATTGGATAGTTTCAACCGCGATCGCACCAATTGGGTTCCCACGACTTATCAACGGTACCGATATCGTTGCCTGAATAGAGCTTCTCCCTGAAGATGATGACTCTCTGTCTGAGGCTTGCCCCTCGATAATTACCGGGGCGCGATCTGTAATCGCTCGACCCATGGGGCCTCTTTCGAGTGGAATAGCGACGCCAACTCGAGGTGAATCGACGCCTTCCTTGGCAGCCGCACCTCGTACAACAATTTCATCACCTTCAATAAGTCCGATGGCAATTCGAGGATAATTGAATGTTTCCTGGATAATTCCGGATGCGTCCCTGAGGATTTGATCATAATTGAGCAGTTGGCTTAGCCGATTGTATACTTCGATAACTTGGCGATGTTGCGCTGAGAGATCGGTCAACTGCTCGATCAAGCGGGCATTTACGATCGCTATGGCAAGCTGATCTGCCATGGTTTGCAAGACCAGGGTATCTTCTTCGTCAAAAGCTTCAGCCTCTTTGCTCTGTACATCGAGCGCGCCGATGATTTCCTCGCCAGACCATAGTGGCAGCGCTATCTCGGAGCGTGTCTCAGGGAGATCAGGATTTACGAGGTGAACCCGATCCTCACCAACATCCAGCGCGATGCGGGATTTTCCACTCCCGGTCACATATCCTACGATACCTCGCTTCCCTACGGGAATGCTGTGACCACGCTCGAGCATACGTTTTCCGCCATCCGAGGAAGCTGCACGAAGCACAGCATTTTCTTTTGCGTCATCAATGAGAAACACACCCGCATGGTAGAAGCCAAATCGGGAAGTAATCAAGTTGACCGTCTCATTTAGGAGCGACTCGACGTCTCGAATGGCGACAGCATCTCGAGCGACCTCGGATGCTGTCCGGATTTGCTGCGTGCGAGCCTCTACTCTTCTCTCAAGCGAGAGATATAAGTCGGACAAGTCTTCCGCCATTTGATTGAATGTGCGTGATAACTGCCCAACCTCGTCCTCTCGCGCGGTTGGTACGCGCGCGGAGAGATCTCCCATCGAGAAGCTTTCAGCAAATTTGGTCAGGTTCCCGAGTGGCTTTATCGACCGTCGTGTTGCTAGAGGGACGATGAGTGCGACCAGGGCGACGGCTACAAGGAAAATGAGAAAGATGAATGGGGCAAGATTGTTGACCTCTGAGAAGATGTCTTCTTGTGGGAGTTCGGTGACAATCCCAAGATCCCATTCAGGGATGAATTCGAAGGTGGATAATACCAGCGTATCTTCATCATTTGTATACTCGGCTGCGCCTGAAACTGCATCTTGAGCGCTAATGAAGACGGGGTGATCGATACCCGCGGTGGCCTCCGGAACCATCGAATATCTTGGCAATTGAATGACAACATCGGGTTTGAGAAGAACGAACGTGTTGCCGCGAACAACGCGGAAGACTCCTCGCTGTTCCCAGAAAACTTGCATATCTTCAAGAAGCGTGCCAATTCTCGCACCAATATTTATGCCAACCAGAACTGCGCCAGGCTCCGGCTCTCCTTCATTCTGGATAGGTATAAGCGTGATTAGGGCCATGTCTCCCGGGGAAATCAGGGGGTCGTCATACACAGGGGAAGTACCCAGTTCTTCAACTGTGAGTGTCCCATCTGAAATTGCAGGAAGTGTCTCTCCCTCCCAATCCGGATTGGTAGAACTGAGGATCTGACCATCGGATATTCGGACGACCACAACCTCACTGAACAGCAGCTGTCCCTGCCGAAGTCTTATGTCTTCAAGTTCAACCCCCAGTGTATCTTTCGAGTTTCGGTATTGCTGGCTTGAAGGACTCCTTTGCAAGAGATCCGCGGTCGCTTGCTGAACCTCCGACCGCTGACTTCCTAGTTGGAGACGCTGTTCCCTGTCTGACGCCCATTCCTGCAAAACGAGGATCTGTGCCTGGGCGGCAGATAGCATCTGATCCGTAGCCTGTTCACGGAGCAAGTTCCTCGAACGAGAGTAAGTCACGATGGCAAGCAGGAGCATTGGAAGAAGAATGAGCGGAAGAATCGTTAAAGTAAGACGCTGACCAAGACCCATCCGGCGGTATCGCAGCTTGATGTTTTCCCAGGAGGAGCTCAGACGTTCCATGGTCAGTCCTCCCTCTCGAAATCATCGAAGTCGGAAGGGTCAAACTCCGGGGAAGGGCTTTGAGTGATTGTTTTTATGGGAGCTTCCTCAGTCCCTAATCGGATCGTTGCCCGGGCAGCATTGAAAGCCCGTCCCACCTCACGACTAGCCGTCTCGAGGATGGATTGCATATCAGGCGAGCGTCGTACTTTACTCGTGATTTCATGAATTAAGCGTTCACGTCGTGCGGATCGTTGAACCTGTTCAAGGAGTTGTGTGTTTTGGATCCCTGCTGCGACCTGGCTCGCAATCGTGGTAAGCAGTGCGGCGTCGTCCTCTGAATATCGATGTTCACGTTCAAAATCCTGAACCGTAATCACGCCCAGAATGTCATCTCCCAGCAGCATGGGGACCCCGAGCCAGGATTTCGCTTCTCCGACATAACCAGTTGCACCTAGCAGTGCTGCTTGTGCCTGGCCACCCTCAACCATGAGCAATGGTTGGCGAGAGCGAATGACAACGGATGTGAGGTCACCACCTAAAAGCCCGGGTGGATAAGTAATGGGTTCACCACGTTCAGATGAGTAGGGGACTTCAACCAGATCTGCTTCCTCATCGTACAAAGCAATGGAGAGATCTGTGTCGCCGATGACCTGATTGATCTGACGATGGACAACGCGGAAGAGCGTATCCTGACGCAGCATCTGTGAGACGGCCTGACTGACGCGGTTGATAACCTCTAGCTCTTGAACACGCCGAAGCTCTTCTGCGCGTTGACGTGCATTCTCGAGTGCTAGCGCTGCCTGCCCGGCCACAGCATGGATAACTGCGATCTCTTCTTCAGACCAGGGGTCCTCGGATGAAGCTCTTCGCACAGCAATCGTGGCGACCGGTACTCCAAGCACTTCGATGGGAACCGCGATCTCCGTGCCACCTTCGTCGATTATTGTGGCGCCCTGCACTCTGGCTTCCTCGATGATCGGGATGACTTCATCCGTAGATGGGATCATCTCGCCAGCTTTGTTTATATGGATTACGGATGGTATCCCGGAGCGGATCAACCGATCCCAGCTTCCCTGGACCTGACCGAGGTAGGCGCCTTCCATACGATCCAATTCCTGTCTCATCTCACGCTGGATCCGTGCACTGTCCATCGCGATAGCCAACTCGCCTGAAATGGCTTCGAGTGTGCGGACATCTGCTTCAGCAAATGCATCCACATCCGTGCTTTGTACGTCTAGTGCACCGAGAAGGCGCTGACCGACGATTAGTGGCACAGCAACCTCGGATTTTGTTTCAGGGAGAAGGGGGTTTTTAAAGTGATATGGATCGCCCACAACATCAGTAGAAATCCGTGGGAGACGATTGGCAGTAACCCAGCCAACGACGCTTGCGCTTCCTATGGCCAGCCGGTGTCGGCGAGCGAGCATTTTCCTGCCAGCATCACCCGTACTTGCAGCTAGCTCAGCCCATGTGCCGGTATCTTCCATGAGAAATATGGATGCGTGGTAGAAGCCAAAACGTTCACGTATCAGCTCCACGGCTTGAGACATGAGCAGATCCGGATCGGTTAGCTCGGCCGCTAATTTTGAAATATCTGCGGTGGTTTCGAGCTGTACCGCACGCCTCTCAAGACTTAAAGTGCGTTCGCTGACTTCCATCTCGAGTTCAACTCTTCGTACTTCTAGGTCTCCAGTGATGGTTCGTTCTTGCTGCAGGGCTTTTGTGATCTCCCGACTTGCGAACCAGTTCAAGATGAGGAGAACGCTCAGGGCCAGTACCAAGCCAATCGAATCTACGAGCACTGTTGCATCGGGGGGAATTGCGTTCGGCAGCAACCCTGCGTTTTGTGCATAGCCGGCGAGCGCATAGGCGATTACGCTCATCGCGACGAACACAGCAGCTACAGGTGCGCTGATAAGGACGCTGGCGATCGTGATTACGATCGCAAATCCGACTGTCGAGATATGACCGACACCCAATTGGAAAAGGAATGCCACCATCAATATGTAAAGAAGCGTTACAGGGATGATCGCAGCGATTGTGATGCGGTCTTGCCGACCAAGCCAATAGGAGAGGAAAAAGAAGGGTAGGGCGATAAACACCCCGATACCCATGATGAAAGGGACGGTGCCCGTAATCCAGAGCAGTAACATTACGAGACCAAAAACAAGCGCTGGAATAGCAATACCAACCAGAACAGCGTTGAGCATATATTGTCGCTGTGCAATTTCAGGATCAGACGATGTTGGCTTTAACCAGCCTTGAAATTTTTCGATCATTGTCACCTTTCTACATGTTGCTTAATATTCTTACTCCTATTGATTCAGTAAATAACTTTTCATATCGTACATAGCACAAGGCAAGGGCAGTTCTCACTCTTTTCTCCCGTTTCCCTCCGTATGAATTTCAATGATCACTTCTGGTTGCCCTAACGCACGTTGTATTGCCCTTGCGGTAGTCTGCATGACATCTTCGATATCCATAGGGCGGCTTAATTCTGTTGTAATTTCGCTGATCAATCGAGCTCGATCTGCAACTGTTGCAGAGATTTGCGTAAGCCGAGCGTTCTGAATGGCGGCACTCAACTGATCCGCAAGCGTCTGCATCACTTCGATGTCTTGTGTCCGAAAGGCATCTGGTTCGGTGCTTTGGACATCTAGAGCACCGATAACCTGACCTTCAATTTGGAGAGGTACGGCTAATTCAGAGCGTGTCTCGGGCAGTAATTCATTCTGAAGATGTACGGGATCCTTGCCCACATCAGATGCGACACGAGATTGATTGTTTTCGCACACCCAACCGATTACGGATGCAGAGCCCACCTCGATCTGGTGCCTTTGAGCAAGCATGGCTTGACCGATCTCCCCGGATGATTCACGAAGAACTGCGTATCGACGTTCGTCATCCAGCAGGAAGATCGACACATGGTAGTAATCAAATTGCAGCTTAATAAGTTCAACGGCTCGTCTGAGCAGATCATCCAGCGAAGGGGTTGATATTACTGCACGAGCGACTTCAGAGGCTGTCCGGACCTGGAGCGTTCGAGCATCAACCCGATCTTCCAATGAACGGTACAAACCACTGAGGTCATCAGCCATGCGATTGAAACCATGAGCGAGAGCGCCAATCTCGTCGTCCCGATCTTCGGGGACTCTCGAGCCCCACTCTCCGCGTGCGAGTTGTGCAGAAAATTCTGTGAGCGTTCCGAGCGGTTTCAACATGCGATTACCGATGACGATGACCGCGACGATGGTCAGGACCGTTGCTGCAACAATGAGGATGATGATGAAGGGTGCGAGATCGTTGATCTCCGCGAAAATATCTTCCTGGGGAAGTTCAGCGACGATCCCGATATCCCACTCAGGAATCCACTCATAAGCGGCGAGTACAAGATCACCTTCAGGACCTGGATATTCCTCGACCCCCGAGGTCTCTAGTTGAGCGCTTGTGAAGATGGGATGGTTCTGGCCGTCGACGGCCTCAGGGGAGGTGCCATAACGTAAAAGTTCAACTAGCACATCGGGGGCAAGGAGCACGAATGTACGTCCACGCTCGACTCGATAGACGCCCCGTTGTTCCCAGAATATCTGCATCTCTGTCATTAAAGCACCCAGACGCGGGCCAATATTTACGCCCACGAGAACTACTTCTGGGTTTTCACCATTAGCTGGCTGAAGAGGGATGGTTGTGAGAAATGCAAGATCTTTTGGAGAGAATAAATCCTCGTTATAGATTGGATTTGTCTCTATATCTGAGAAAGAGACGATCCCGTCAACTACCGAGGTGGAAATTTCCCCTGTCCAATCAGGATTGGTCGAAGCCAGCACCTCTCCATCGGAAAGACGGACGAGAACCATTTCAGAGAAGAGCAATTCCCCCTGTCGGGTTTTGAGATCTTCTAACTCAATCAGCGCGGTACCTGACGCCTGTCTGGATGCAGACGATCCCGGTGAAGATCGTGCAAGGATGCTTGCGGCTTGGCGCAATTCAGACCGTTGGCTTCCTAGCTGCAATCTTTCCTCACGGTCACTTGCCCATTCGTTGATGACTCCAACTTGGGATTGTGCTGCGGAAGTCATCTGGCTTGAGGCTTGTGCTTCAAGCAAGGATCGCGAACGTAGATACGCTCCGATGCCGAGTATGAGCAGGGGAATTAGGATTAGAGGGAGGAAAACGATGGCCATTCTCCGTCCCAGACGTCCTCGAAATTCAGGGTCTGAAGTTTGTGGTCTTGTGATTCGATCAAGCATGGTTATGTCACCTCCCAGACTTGATCGCCCGCCAGAGATTGTCTGACCTGATCTGGAAATCGATCGGGGTCAAAGGGCTTGCCGATGAAGCCATCAAAGCCAGCGGTGCGGGATTTCTCCATTTGTTCCTCGCTTGCATACGCGGTGACAGCGACCACAGGGATGTCCTTGAGCGAATGAGAGGCCCGAATCTTTCTCAACGCCTGATACCCATCTTCGTATGGGAGTCGAATATCCATGAGGATGAGGTCGAGTCTTGGGAGAGTGTCTGCATACTCGACGACTTCGTATCCTGATGTTTTCCATTCACACTTAATGCCCACATGTTCGAGCATACGCGCCATAAGCACAAAGTTTGAAACCGTATCTTCGACAATTAAGATATATATTTCTTGTGTTTGATCTGGCAAACTGTCCTCCCTTTTCGCCAGTCGATTTGGTGCAAATTACGGATGCAAGATTCGTACAATCTGGTTGGGGAGTTGGTCGACATCGATTGGCTTTTGGATATAGCCGTCACAACCCGCTGATAGGGTTCGTTCTCGATCACCTCTCATCACGTTTGCAGTGATGGCAATCACAGGTGTCATGGAAAAGACGGGATCCGTCTTTAGATGAGACGTCATCGTTAACCCATCCATCTCAGGCATGTTGATGTCGACCAGGATCACGTCGGGGCGATGTTCATGTGCAAGCAGCATCCCTTCCATAGCATCGCCTGCCCCCAAGAACGAATAACCTTCTGCTTGTAGGACGCGCTTGACGAGAATCCGGTTGTCGACGTTGTCTTCAACGTAGAGGACAGTGAGTGAGTCCTCTCCCATGTTCCCTCCAAGGTCACGTCAACCCGGCCAGCCATAGGGTAAGCTGGCGCAGATTATAATCAATGGTTTCTGTATTTGCCAGCAGAGCCCCCAATAATCGAAGGGGGCTCTGGGGAGGAGGAGAGCAAAGTGCGGGACCACTGCATGTACCTGGAGATTAATTTTCATTTTTGGAGTGCAGGCAGGTAACTCACGCAGAGCCCTGGCTCTAGACACTCTAACTCATCTCGTATACTGTTCTCTCCGGTACCGCCACGTGGGGCGCTTTGCGCTTTAATCCTATCATTTCTAATGTTCTTCATGACCTTACAGCGACCTTACAGTACCACAGGCTGCGCATAGCCATACAGCGATTTACTCTTTTACTTCTTTATTGACTTCTGTAGAGGGTTGCTTTGTTATATACAGGGAGCCTCGTAGGATCGCTCGTATTGATGATAGAGAAGGAAGTATGTGGGAGATCCTAGATGGATGGGGGTTTGATACCGGAGACTGGGATTGTAATAGTGAAGATAGTTCCTTCCTCGGGTGCCGATTCGATTTTTATATCCCCACCATGTGCATCGATCAATTCACGTGCGATCGTCAAACCAAGGCCTAATCCCTGTGGAAATCGTCTTTCCCTTGAGCTTCGATAGAAGGGTTCAAAGACCTTTTCCTGCTCATCGATGGAAATTCCTACGCCAGTATCCCTGACACTGATCCAAATAACGTTGGCAGCTGTTCCGGCCGAGAGGTCAATTTCACCCCCAGGTGGTGTGTACTTGATGGCGTTACTGAGCAAGTTGCCGAGCGCTTGTGACATGCGGTGCGGATCGATCGAGATCGTGGGGAGATCCTTTGGGATATTTGTCGTCCACGTGATCCCTTTATCCTGTGCCGCCGATCGCCATGGGAGCGATGCAGAGATCAGCCACGCTGAGAGATCCAATGGTTCTAAGTCCAACTCGAGAGGCTTATCTAGTTGACCCTTAATCAGGGTGAGATCATCCAATAAAATTTGCATACCTTGAATCTCTCTATCCATTCCGTGTAGAAGTTCTTCTCGAGTTTCATCATCCTCGGCAGCACCCTGAAGAATGGCAAAAATTGCAGAATGGATCGCTCCTAGCGGTCGACCAAGCTCATGAACGACATTTGCGAGCATTCGATTTCTCAATGCTTCCTGTGCGCTGAGTTCGTGTGTGAGATAGTTAACGGTCGCCGCAAGTGCCTTTATCTCACGGGGGCCAACTTCCTTGATTTCGTCTGTGGAGCCTTCCTCCGCAATTTGGAGAATAGCATCGCTGGTTTCGCGAATAGGGCGTTCTAGTCGTAGTGCCAGCAATAATCCGATGCAAGCTGCGAGAAAGAGTTCTACTCCTAAAGTTCCTACGATTATCCGACGCAGTGTGTCTAAACTAGAAGATACATCATCGAGATTTTTCGATACCGTCAAAATCCCCAAAAGCCCGTGATTAATGTCAATCAGCGGTATCCAAATACTGGCGCCTTCTTCCTGCAATTGACGAATGATGATGAGCGAAGCATCGCCTTTGAGCGCGTCTTCGAGGCCAACTCCACGTAATTCTTCAATATTCACACCAAGCGTGCCTGCTAGTAAATTGCCATCCGGTTGGATGAGCGCGATTTGTCCCCTGATGATTTGTCCTTCACGTATGAGAAACGTCTCTGCAGCGACTTCGTCGGATAAAATCTCCGGGCGGCTCTTGATGAAATCTGCGATGAGGTAGGCCTCTTCCTCCAGTGTTCGTGAGAGATCACCTAAGACGACCTGGGTCTCAAGAACGTATACAAGCACAAGCGCGGTAACAGGGACGACGAGTAATATCGGGAGGATGTGGCTGAGAATGAACTGACCTTTTAGCGTCTTCATTACGAAACTGCTTGAGGTACTAATTTGTACCCAACCCCTCGCACATTCAGGATTCGTTGAGGGTGTTGTGGGTCGTCTTCGATCTTTTCACGAAGCCAGCGAATATGTACGTATACCACCTGAGGTTCACCGATAAATTCTGCGCCCCAGACTCGGGTCAGCAAATCGTCCACAGAGATTACCACCCCGGGCTCTAGTGCCAGGGCATGCAGCAAGGCGAATTCCCTGGCAGTTAGTTCGATTTGATCGCCCGCGATTTCCACTGAGTGAGCGGCAGGATCGATGACTATGTCTCCTACCTGCACTGTCGATCCAGAATCTCGGGAGACAGTTTCCTTACTCGTCCTTCGGAGCACGGCTTTTATATGCGCGATGAGAATATCTGGATTGAATGGTTTGGTGATGTAATCATCTGCGCCAAGTTCAAGCCCAAGGATCGTGTCCAGCTCACGCCTCCGAGCAGTTAAAAAAATCACCGGTATGTCCATTTCGTCCTGGAATACCTTCAACGCATCCATGCCGTCCATACCAGGTAGGCCAATGTCCAGCAAAATAAGGTCGGGAGGATCACGCTGTGCGAGTGGAATGGCGTCCTCAGCAGTTTCGGCGGTACTCGCGCGAAACCCTGCCTGTTCTAGCTGGAGGCTCAAGCTCCTTCTGAGCAGCGTGTCGTCATCCACGACAAGTATATGTGCGCCGATTTGCCTCTCCTTCGATACTACGGATAGAGGATGGTGTGATTGTACACATTTCTCTCAAGGCGGAAAACTTATAATTTGAGCACTCACACAGCAGTCGTGTTAGAAAGCAAGATACTCGATGGCGTCTTCCGGCGCCCAACCTTCAATAATCTGGTCCAAGGTCGAGAGAAGGACCCAGTTCCCCTGTTGTTCGATCACCTGGGTGCGCGTACCTGCGGGAAGCTCGATACCTCCTTCGGAATCACTGATTGGTTGGTTTTGCAGGATTGTATTTGGCTTCGTGACGATCGAGGTGCTCGTCCCGCTATCTGACATGATCCGTGCTGCGAAGGTGATCGATGCACCTAATGTTATGACAAGGGAGATGACGGCCAAGGTGCCGATCAACTTTCGCATGCTCGTTTTCGACAAGATAAGGTAGATGAGGATAAGGGCTCCTGAAGTGATCCAGGCAGCCAGAGCGATCACCGATATCTCATTGAGACTAACCCAGGCTCTACTGATGCTGGAGATTTCGAGAACCGGGTTGACTGCGGGAAGATCACTTGATATTCCTGCTTCGGATCTTGCGAGAGCCAGGTTATGTCTGATATCCCGATCTCTCGGCGTGATTTCCGCTGCTCTTTCGTAGTTCAGGATGGCCCGCCCGATGTCCCCGTTTAGAGCGTAGGCATTGCCTAGATTGTAGAGGACGTGGCTATCTCTCACGCCAGTGGATACAATCTGCTCGTAAATTTGGATGGCTTCCGGATAATTCCCATCTTCGTATAAAGCTTTTGCTGTATCCATGGCATCAGAATCTGCCATCTTTGTAGTCCCCAGCATTGACCACACTAATAACAGCGAGATACTGCTGATGAGGATGATGGAACCAAAGGCTATAAGTTTTCGGATCATGAAACACCTTCCAGATTTCGTTAGGGCAGGATCATTGTAAGAAGCTTTGCATGAGCTCATGTTTCCAGTGAGTCTTCCAAAGCGTGGAGAATATCTTTGACTTCATCGAATAATTCGGTTTTTGAATCCTTCGGTGAGATTGGTGCATACCTCATGGATTCGCATAATGTCAACATATCCATGACCCTCGAAGCATCGCTCCTAGGAACACCAGACTCTTCAAGGATCACGCCTATTTCAGTCATCCGGAGACCCCGGATAGAGATACCTGACTTGTCCTGGAGATAACCGTGGAGAGCGCGTTCGGCGACCTCGTAGGCATTCTCGCGATCTTTTACATTTTTCTTGAGCATGCGATGAGCTTTCCTTTCAGCTTTCTTCTTTCGTTTATCCATCATCTTTCCGGCATCCGGGCGGTTCACAATAGCAAGTGAGAAGTATCCAACGAGGAGAAGCACGGGTATAGACCACAGAACCCAAAAAGCGTTTTGCTCTACGAGAGCAGGATGTTCGCTCCCCCACGTTTTGGGATTTTCTTTCAAAGGACGCAATGAAGTTATCCTGTTAACATCGCTATGAGAATCTTCCTGATCCAGGAGAGCTTTCGGATTGGATGCTTGATCCCCATGTACGGTTATCATGATTGGTTCCGTGCTCGTCGTTTCGTACATCCCGTTTGCTGGATTGAAGAAGTTGTATTGAATAGCTGGGATACTCAATTGACCTGATGTTGATGGAATGAGTGTCCGCTCGCTCTGAAGCACACCGACAATCTGTCCATCTTCAACCTGAGTGAGTCGCTCAATAGAGCTATCAAATGAACGCCAGTCGTCACTATCTACCCATTCTGGTTCAATCGCGGCCTCAAGATTACCGATGCCCTGCAGTGTCGTTCGCAAAGTGACAGCTCCATCGAGTTCAATTTCGTGGACGTCTACTTCGGTGTGGATAAGGAAATAGCCAACGGCGCCCGAGAAATCATCCGGCACTGGCTGGGGCAGTGGCATCACATCCAGCCCAACAGGATCTCCCACGAGCGTTCCACCTCGTGTATACACATCGGGTGGAATCACTACTTGCGCTGGATCGATCACGACCTCGCCTGCAACAGTCGGAAAAAGAACCACCGACTTTTCCTGCACGAAATATTCGCGACCCGCGGCTGTGACAAGGTACTCCTCTGCACCGCTCTCGTCGTATTTCCAGAACCCGCTGAAAGGTGGTGTGATGATTTCTGGCTCTTGGTAGGGGTTAACAGCCCGAAAATACCGCAATGTGTACACAACCTGATCACCCTGATATGGCGTCGCATTATCCACATTTGTTTCAAGGTAGTAATCCTGACCCTGAAGCCCTTGAGGAATCTCAGTATTCGTGCGTCGCGGTAACGTATTTGACGAGATGCTGGGATTCAACATAGAGAGGAGATCGGCGATGGAGGGCATCCCACCAGGCTGGAGCATTTGGATCCCCGGGAGAGTCAATGGGCTGGGTTGAACGGCCCTGGACGAGGTTTGGCCGGGCCCGGCTTCCACTTGAATTATTATCGGACTGGAATTGTAAATATTCCCTTCTAAAGTCACTTTAATCGGATCGATGACCTGCTCGCCTATTTGGCGTGCTTGGAGTGTGTATTGGAAGTATGCCTGTGTACTTATCTGTCCGTTTATGATGGAAATTTGCGATCCAGTACTGCTGCTAACTATGGTGAATGTGCCCAGTGGTGGAAGTTCTGGGAGGGATGCTTTTGCACCTTCGGTGTTAACCACGACGGTGAGCGTAAGCTGTTCATCGAGATAAATGAGATCGCGATCCACAAACGCTTCTACTACTTCCACTGATTGAGCGCTTGTATTCGGTGCGAGCATACCGGCGAAGATCACACTTATAATTACGGAAATCGCTAACTTATATTTCATCATTTCACCAATCCTGTATGGGCGCACCGAATGGAACGAAGAAGATCTGCTCAAGTTTTTCCATCAATGTTTCGCTGTTACCGGCGATTGCGGTGAGAAGTTGTCGCGCTTGTTCTTCGCTCATCCTCTCCCCGGGTTCGAGTATGTAACTGCCGCTTTGTCCCTTCTCATCACCATCTTGCTGAGATCCGTTCGACTGGTCTGGAGAACCGGTCTCTGCCTTTTCGCCATCGCTCCCGTCATCCTTTTGATTGTCATCCTGTTGACTGGGATCATTGGATTGTTCTGAGTTCTCATTGGACTCTTCGCCTGATGATGGTTCTTCATCAGAGCCGTTGGGATCACCCTGCTCAGAATCAGATTTTTCTTCATTCTCCTCGCCATCACCCTGATTCTGATTTTCATCGGATGAGTCACCCTCATTTTCGTCCTGCTCTTCGTTTTGCTCTTCATTCTGCTCTTGCTCCTGTTGCTCCTGGCTGAGCTGAGCCAATTCCAGGTTGTATTTTGCATCCTGGTCTTCAGGGTCCAGAAGAAGAGCTTCGGTATATGCGACAATGGCAGCTTCCAGATCTTCCAGGTTGTAGGCCGAATTTCCGAGGTTGAAAAGGCCGTGTTCTTCGAGATCGGCGTGCTCGACAAGATCAAGTGCCTTGGATAACTCAGAGGATGCATCGGCGAAAGCCCCCTCCTTATAGAGAGCATTTGCAGCGTTGTAGTGGGGTTCGGCTAAATCAGGCGATTGGGCCTCTGCTTCCTTATACGCCTGAAGAGCAACCAAATAGGCCTCATCTTGAAATGCCTGGTTGCCTTCGTCGATACGGCGCTCAGCGCTCGATCCGCAAGCGGTCACAAGCAAGGCAAGGACCAGGATGAAGACATAGCTATAGAGTCGAGGTTTAATATTCTCCATCAGACATTCTCCGTTCCATGAGGATGGACTTCATTTTGAAAAGTGAATTTGCGGGCGCGACTTCGGTCTGCAACAGTGCGCCGGTCTTTGTTCTCTGGGAGAATCTCGCTCATCACGAGCGCGATCAAACCAATTGCGAGAAATAACTGATAGCGTTCGATCATACGTGTCTCTACACGACTTTGGAGATTTGTTCTCTGGAGTGAGCTAATTTCTGATAGCAGGCTTGTAAGTTCTTCCCCTGATGCGGTTGCTCGGTAGTTTTTACCATTTCCGACTTCCGCAATTGCTTGCAACGAATCTTCATTTAATTGAGAAATGACCACGTTGCCGCTCTGGTCCAGCTTGTATCCGATGATATTTCCCGATGCATCCGTCTCTGGAACAGGTTCGCCCTCTGGGGTTCCGAATCCAATTGTGTAGATCATAATGTCTGCATCGGCCGCTTCCTGGGCTGCGGAGAGTGGGTCTGTCTCATGATCCTCTCCATCCGTCATCACAATGAGGACTTTCTGGTTAGATAAATTTGGATCGAATCCACCTTGAGCCGTTCGGATGGCGTCGCCAATCACCGTGCCGGGTCTGGATATCACCCCTGGATCTGCATGGTCGAGATAGTTCATTGCCGTCAAATAATCGGAGGTGAGCGGAACTTGAAGGAAGCTCGCACCTGAGAAGAGTACGATGCCGATCTCATCTCCCTCGAGCTGCGCCATCAGATCCGCGATTTCAAGTTTCGCCCGCTCGAGTCGATTTGGTTTTACATCTTCAACGAGCATGCTTTGAGATACGTCGAGAGCGACGATTACTTGCAATCCTTCCTGATTGATTTCCCTGACTTCACGTCCCCACTGTGGGCGTGCTAGAGAGAGAATCATCATCGCGAGGGCGGTAAGCTTGAGGAGATCCTTCCATACCCGATTGCGATTGCTCACACCTGCGCTTAATCGCTGCAGGAGCACAGGATTCCCTAGTTTGGCGATCAGTTGCATATTACGCTTGCGAACCCATGTGATGAAGATCCAAAGGATCGGGATGAGCGTGAGTAGGGGCAGGAATTGTGGTTTTGCGAAAATCATGATCGCAGCCTCAGGGTAGTTTTCGAAATACAGTTTTGTTCAGAAATAACTCGGAGAGGAACAGGATGAGGGCAGGGAGCAAAATCAAACCTGCCAACTCTTCATACTGGTTGAATACCTCGACCTCGATTTCCGATTTCTCAAGTTGGTTTATCTCATCGTAAATCTCGCGCAGGCCTTCAGTATCCTCGGCTCGGTAGTAACGACCATCCGTGATTTCTGCTACCTGGCGAAGGGTATCCTCATCAATCATGCTCTCCTGGTAAATAATCTCGGTCCCTCCAAAGATATTTTGTACCGGAACCGGTACCTGCCCAGGGTGTGCAGCCCCAATGACATAAATCTTGATATCCAGGGCTTTAGCAGCTTCTGCAGCCGTAAGAGGGTCGATTTCTCCTGCATTGTTGACGCCATCGGTGAGCAGGATGAGGACTTTACTTTCAGATTCGCTGTTCGAGAGCATATGGGCGGCATTGGCGATCCCTAGTCCGATGGCGGTACCATCATCGATTCCTAAATCTGATGCCAGCTCAACTCGGTCCAGCGATCGCTGGAGCATGTTCCGATCAAGCGTTAGCGGGCTTTGGTTGAACGCTTCACTCGCAAACACGACTAAACCGATTTTGTCGTAAGCCCGTTCAGAAACGAAGTTTGCAATAACCGACTTCGCGGCTTCTAGCCGATTGCTAGGTTGGAAATCGAGGGAGGCCATACTGCCGGAGATATCCAGCGCGAGGGCAATCTCCACGCCTTCTCCAGTGATTATTTCTCGCGCATGCACGGTTTGAGGTCGTGCCAGAGCGAAGATAAGGAGTCCTATCGCGAGCAAACGGATGGCCTTTAAGAAGGGCCGCAACGTTATCTTCCACGATACCGGAAGATCGAACGCATGGTAAACAGCCGTGTGCTTCATGCTTGCTGATCTCGTAGATGAGCGATTGCCGTAGAGATAGATCCCGAGGATGGGCAACAGGATTAGCAGACCGAGCAGCCAGGGACTAGCAAAACGAAAGCTCATTGAGACACCCCTTTATCACCCAGGTCTTCAAAGTTCTCGTCAAGTTCTACCGGTGTCGTCTCTGAGATAATCTCGCGAGACTCAACGATGATTAGGTTGGCGCTTATCGCATCTGGCTGGAACTTTGAGAATTTGACGAGGTCACATTCTGCCAGGATGGAAACGAGATTACGAATATTCTCTGGAGAGATGTCCGCTGTCTTTAAGTCCTCAAAGACCTCTCCCGTTGTACGCTCTGCTGTTCCTACCTGATATCTATTTTCGATATACGTCCTGACACAGCCGGATATGAGCGTGTAATGCTTCTTGAAGGCGTTTGTCTTTGGCAAATCCAATTTCTCGATACGATCTAGTTCATCGAGGGCAACTTCATGTGGGAGGCGGTTGTCGATGGTTCCCCCATGCCCATTCCTCCGCTGACGCCGATAAAAGAAGGACACACCCAGGAATGCAATTAGAAGAATGCCACCAAGAGCTCCCCATGGCAGAAAATTCGTATAAGGCAGCGCTGCCTGAGGCTTGATATCTCGAAGTGTACTGTCCCCTTCAACAAGCACAGATGCAATCGTGATCGAAATCGGGGCAGCGGAGGTATTACTCAAGTTGCCTTCAGTATCGCTAAGTTTGACAAGCAGGGGTGGGGTGTCGAATACGCCTGCCTGGAAAACGCGTACATCGATGAGTTGTATGGAGGTCTCGAAACCATCTCCATGGTTCAGCGTTTCATCAAGCGTTTGAGAGACAACTCGGAACGCACCCCATTGCTCATCAAGAGCCGGAAAAATGACCTGGAGATCTTCGGAGTGATGGATGCTAAGGGTGAGGACGATTGGATCGCCTACATAGAGCTCGCCTTCTGGTCCGCTAATAACTGCGGTCGAATCGAGGCTTGTCGCCCCAAAAGCAGAGACAACGTAAAGGGCGGATAACATCAGCGTTATTAAAATTGGTGTAATTGTGCGTTTCATTTTCATACCTGTTTAGAATGAAGAGTTCAAAACTAGACGAATTCAACTAATGTCGAATTCTCTTTGACCTCTGCTTAAAGAACGATGTGAGCGGAACCGTGTAGTCTTCCGACGTTGAGATGTGGATTATGTCGACGCCCGTCTTGGTGAATGCGTTTGCCTTGGCGATTGCGTGCTGATGGATCCTTTCTGCGAATGTGCGACGCCAGGCCCGATCACCGGTATCAATCAAAACCACCTCGCCCGTCTCCGGATCCTGGATTGTTAGCAATCCGACATCATCGATATCCCCTTCGAATGGATCACTTAGATCGATGGCGATCAAATCGTGCCTTCGATTGGTCACTGCCAATTCACGTCGAAAAAGTTCAGGTTTCGAGATGAAGTCCGACACCAGGAATACGATGCTTCTACGTTTTAGAACTTGATTTACGGTTTCCAAGGCCAGCTTGATATCCGTCCCCTTGCTTCTAGGCCGGAAGGCGAGAAGTTCACGGATTACGCGCAAAACATGTCGTCTTCCTTTTCTAGGAGGGATGATGAGCTCAACTTGGTCCGTGAATATCAGCAAACCGACTTTGTCATTATTTGTAATTGCAGCGAAGGAAAGTACTGCGGCAAGTTCGGCGGCGATCTCACGCTTGAAACGGGAAACAGATCCGAATTCCTCGGAACCACTGGCGTCGACGACGAGCATCACCGTCAACTCACGTTCCTCAACGTACCTTTTTACGTATGGCTCGCCCATGCGTGCTGTGACGTTCCAATCGATCGTGCGAATCTCATCACCGTGCATGTATGGCCGCACCTCATCAAACTCCATTCCCCGACCTTTGAAGACGGAGTGATATTCTCCCGCATAGTTCTCGTTGACGAGTTTTCGGGTTCGGAATTCTATTTGACGGATTTTTTGCATCAAGTCGGAAGTGAGCATCACACATTCCCCTTTTCAGGTAGGAAGTCGCAGCCAAGAACCAAGAAATTACGGGACATCGGTGTAATCAAGGATTCGACGCACGATGTGGTCGCTGCTGATATTCTCAGCTTCTGCTTCATAGGTTGGGATGATGCGGTGACGCAGCACGTCGGGTGCGAGTTCTTTAATGTCGTCTGGCGTTACGAATCCTCGGCCTTTGATAAAAGCATGCGCCCTAGCGGCCATGATGAGGTAGATGCTGGCACGCGGTGATGCGCCAAATTCGACCAGGGAACTCAACTCGCTCAGTCCGTTTTGACCGGGTTGTCGTGTGGCTAAAACCAGATCAAGGACATACTCTTTTATTTTGTCGTCGACATAAATGTTGCGAACGATGTTCCTTGCCCGTAGGATTGTGTGAGGGCTGATGACTGGATGTATCTGGGGCAAGTCCACACCCGTCATGCGGTCCATGATCATTCTTTCTTCGGATCGCGAAGGATAATCGACCTGCACTTTGAGCATGAAACGGTCGACTTGAGCCTCCGGGAGCGGGTAGGTGCCTTCCTGTTCGATGGGATTCTGGGTTGCCAGGACGAGGAATAAGTCACCCATGCGATATGTCGTGCTGCCGATAGTGACCTGGCGTTCCTGCATCGCTTCCAGCAACGCGCTTTGGACTTTTGCAGGTGCGCGATTTATTTCATCCGCCAGAACGAGATTCGAAAATATCGGACCTTGATGGACGCTGAATTCGCTTGTGCGTGGGTTGTAAATCTGCGTTCCGATGAGATCAGCGGGGAGCAGATCGGGTGTGAATTGAATGCGTGAAAAATCTGCATCGATGGCATCCGCCACTGTCTTGATTAAGAGCGTTTTGGCCAGACCGGGGACACCTTCGAGCAGGATATGACCATCTGCAAGAAGCCCGACTAGCACACGTTCGACGAGGCTCTCCTGCCCGACCATTACTTTATTTATTTCAACAAGAAGATCTTGGATGAAGAGCGCTTCCTTTTGTACTTGAGCGTTGAGTTCACGAACGGCGGTTAGCTCCATGGTGTTATCTCCTTCTGAATTGAGGATCGGTTATCAAGGTTTAATCTGGATAGCAACTGCTGCAGGCTGGCGGGATTGCCATCGTATTCCACCAATTCGAGGGAACCTCGCAGTGTTGGATCACGACCGCATAACCAGGGGAGATCGATCGATACTTCAGCATCGAGCTGGTCGCCTGAATCTGAAAGCTCGCTTATGAGAGAAGCGGAGATCTCGAATCCATTCACATCAAATGTGACATCAGCCACCAACATATTTGGTCGACGAGGATCGCTGAGCGCACTGGCATTGAATGACCCGGCGGGTATGGGCACAACACCACAAAAGCCTGCGTCAACGGTGAGTCCTTCACTGATATCTGCAATGGCGTAAACCTGGTTACCTGTTTGGGACAATTGCAGCATCAGGGGAGCAGTTGTCCCATTATTGCTGTGGACATTTCCGATAAAAATGCCTTCTAACGGCGCGATTTGTGTATTTATGGAATCCGCTGATGCGACCAAAGGCGCAAAGGCAGATGTTGAAAGTATCAGTGCGGTAAGCAGCAAAGTTTTCTTGAACATAGGAACCCTCCTTGGATTCACTTCTGTTTTCATAGGTCTGTAAGAGCATAACAAAATGACGCGCTGCTTCCCTTAAAGGGACCTATTGCTTGCATTAAGAGAAACTTATGGATAGGAGAAAGAAGGCCGGGAAGGGTCTGGTTGTTCGGGTGATGTGAGATGTGTGATCGTGAGTTGGATTTTGGGGAAATAGCCAGATTACATTGGAGCTTGTTGCAGTGAGGAAGAGTAAGTGGGGTATGGAGGTAGCAATCCCCATAAAGACTTTTTCACTTAGATTGACAAGTGAGAAAGGTTAAATTGAGGAAGCCTCTCAATATTTTTAGAGGCTTCAGTTATCTGCTGCTCTGAATATTTTGAGCGGGCAGAGGGATTCGAACCCTCGACATTCTGCTTGGGAAGCAGACGCTCTACCACTGAGCCATGCCCGCAAGTGCAGTCGGATTATAGGTTTGAGCCGGAGGGCTGTCAAGCCGATTGTGTTCCGGTGATGTATCACATAATTTCCCGGATGAGAATAAGGCAGCAGGGTCGCTTGATGGGCGATTAAGGGCGAGCCGCTGAAGAAGCGAAGGTCACCCTCGCCCCAAACCCTCTCCCCCTTCAAGGAGAGGGGCCTTGAGTCAAAAACTTGAAATAATGTTTGCTGTAAGAATAGGGATCAATTGGACCCGGGTTGATGACGTGATTTGCGTTTTTCTCCATGTATATGATTAATCATACATGAGTTCCGTCGATAGCCGCCGAGATATTATTCGCTTTCTCGAATTTGCAGGAGGGCTTTTCGCAGCGTGTTTACTGCGACGCTAACCGCACGTTCTTCTATGTTCGTAAACGTGCTTGGAAATGTACGCGTCGATTCGATTGTATCGTGTGGAAGTTGAATGATGATGGTGTGTTGGAGCTCAGATTTGCTCGGAACCAGAGCTGAGCCCAAATTGACTTCCGCGGTGGATTGATCGAAGGCAGCGTAAATTTGTGGGAGGATCTCATCTTCGTCATCTGTCCGACGAAGGATCTGGCCTCCAGCGAAAGTTTCGTCGCCTAGCGTTAAAGCATGTGCCAGGGCGCCGCCTGAACCGAACTCAACCAGACCCAACCTCCAGCCTCGTTTGGAAATTTCCTGGAGCACCACACTTTCTAGTGTCTCCTCATCGACGCCGTAAATAAGATCTCCGATGCGCTGCCGGATGGTGGCCTCGATCTTCCAAATCATCTCGTCAGCCTCAACCTCGGTGTCCGCCTTGGCTGTGATGCGGATGTCGACCCTTCCCGGGTGCGCCGAGAAACCGACGGTAGGGTTGCTGAGATGTTCCAGGTCACCGATTATTTGTGCCAGCGTGGATTCGCCGATACCTGCGGTTCGGATGTTCTTGCTCTTAATGAGACCCTTAAGCCGATATTTCTTCTTTAAGTAGGGGACAACTGCGCTCTCGAGAAGATAGGACATTTCGGCAGGGACGCCCGGGAGTGCAATCGCACATGAAGAACCATGTTCGACGATGAACCCAGGTGCCGTACCAACGGGGTTTTCAATCGGCAGGGCGCCTTCGGGGATATACGCCTGCCGCCGATTATTTTCCGTGGGCTTTCGTCCAAAACTGGCAAATCGAGTTTGAACCTGCTCCCAGAGCTCTTCGCTAAAGATTGCTTCCAGGCCAAATGCTTTTGCGATTCCGTCGCGGGTGGCGTCATCGACCGTTGGTCCAAGCCCGCCTGTCGTGATGATGATATCTGAACGCGAAATGCCGGATTTTACGGCGTCTGCGATCCGATCGACATTATCGCCTACGGTTGAGGAGCGATAGAGGTCGATGCCCAATGATCGTAGTGTCCTGGCGATGGTACGTGTGTTCGTGTCTACAATTTCGCCGAGGAGAAGCTCTGTTCCTATAGAAATGATCTCTGATTCCATTTGTGATCTCTCAAGTTTTAAGATGGTTGCAGTGTTGGTATCGAGTGGGAGATGAACCAACGTCTATCTTACACTACTCATTCAAACTCTACGAAGAATAAAACCCAATTTCCCGGAGCGATTAATGTTTATAACGGCCGTGCGGGCATCTGGGAGCTGCAATTCGTTCCGACTATCCACGCGGTTCCCAGCCACATTTACGCCAAGGTTTCGCTCGCAGATTGCATCGGCAGGTCGCTGCGGAGATCATTGGCACGAAAAAATAGTTTCACGAGGGTAAACTCGTTGACAAAATCTGCATGGGAGTACGCATTGAAAATCATAACCTCCCGCAGGTTCGAAACCTGCGGGAGGTTTAGGTTCAGATATCAATCGTTTCTTATATTCTGAAGTCCGGTGCCTTAATCCATACCCAGGTAGGCTTTCTGGACCATAGGATTCTCGCGCAACGCGGTGCAATTATCGGCAAGCACAATTTCACCAGACTGCAGGACATATCCGCGTGACGCAATCTGGAGAGCCATATGCGCGTTCTGCTCGACGAGGAGGATGGTTGTACCCTCTTTATTAATTACTTCAATTGCATCGAATACACTCTCTACCAGCACAGGAGCAAGCCCCATTGAGGGTTCATCCATGAGAAGGAGGCGTGGGCGAGCCATGAGCGCTCGTCCCGTCGCGAGCATCTGCTGTTCACCACCGCTCAGTGTACCCGCGACCTGGCTTTCACGTTCTTTCAGCCTTGGGAAAAGGGTGAACACTTTCTCTCGATCAACTTCAATTTCAGCGGAATCAGATCGTTGAAAGGCGCCCATATCGAGGTTCTCACCCACAGAAAGGTTGGCAAATACCCCTCGACCTTCAGGCACCATGGAGACTCCCTTGGTGACAATTTGATGGGCAGGATATGGCTCAAGGTCCTCACCTTCGAGGATTACCTGACCCTGTCGAGGTTTCATCAAACCTGTAATTGTACGCAGTGTCGTGCTCTTTCCGGCACCATTGGCTCCGATGAGCGTGACAATCTCGCCCTCGTCCACTGTGAGGGAGATTCCATCGAGCGCATGAATGTTACCGTAATAAGCGTGGACATCTTGAAGTTCTAACATAGCCATGGATGCTGCTCCTACACTTCTGTCTCTGTGGTTAGACCAGTTGCGGCGCCACGGCCGAGATAAGCTTCGATCACATCCGGGTTCCGTTGGATTTCCCCGGGTAAACCTTCAGCGATTTTTACACCGTAATCGATGACAGTAACTCGATCCGAGATACCCATCACAACTCTCATGTCATGTTCGATAAGGAAGATGGTGATCGAAAGTTCCTCCCGTAGTCGACGGATGAAATTCATCATATCCGCAGATTCGTTGGGATTCATCCCTGCGGTTGGCTCATCAAGCAAGAGAAGTCTTGGTTTACTCGCAATGGCACGCGCCATTTCAAGTCGACGC